>PWVH01000071.1 GCA_003563465.1 Coriobacteriaceae bacterium
CGCGTTCTCACTCAACTTCGCCATGACGAAGGTCGGCGAGAGCAAGATGCCCTCGCCGACCGGTGTACGAGAATGGCGGGAGTGACGGGGCTCGAACCCGCGACCTCTGGCTTGACAGGATGCTAAGACGCTTGCGCAGGAGTAGTCAGAAGTAGTCACAATCGACGCTGACCTGCGCTGTAGTGTGCAGGGGTAATCAGGGGTTGGCTCCCTTACTGCACAAGGAGTGCACAACGGGCGGGCGGGAAGATCGAGGGTGTTTTGCGATCCATGGCGGAGAGGGAGGTGTGTGAGTTCACCACATAGTGGACACCTGTGTCGGAACATCGTGGACACCTACGGAAGGGGTTCGCGATGGATCTGGCGCGCTACGTCGTCGAGGCGGTGGTCTTGGAGGGGCGGAGCTACCGCGAGGTGGCAAGAGCCCACGGGGTGTCGAAGAGCTGGGTCGGCAAGGTAGTACAGCGGTTTCGCGAAGGCGGCTACGAGGCGCTCGTTCCGCGCTCACGCGCTCCCGGCCACATCCCGAACCGCACACCCGCCGGAACAGAAGAGGCGATTGTCCGTGTCAGAGGCGAGCTCACGGCTGCCGGTTTCGACGCGGGGGCTGCGACGATCCACTTCCACCTGGGCGCGGAGGGCTTGGAGCACGTCCCTTCCGTCTCGACCATCTGGCGGATCTTGAAGCGGCGAGGTCTCATCACCCCCGCAGCCGCACAAGCGCCCGAAAAGCTCGTGGGCGCGTTTCGAAGCCGCGCTTCCAAACGAGCGCTGGCAATCCGACGTGACCCACTGGAAGCTCGCGTGTGGCACGCAGGTAGACATCCTGAACTTCCTTGACGACCACTCACGCCTTGTCGTGGGAAGCGAGGCGATGGACGTCGTCCGCGCCCCCGATGTGCTGCGCGTCTTCACGGATGCCGCAGGACGGTGGGGATACCCGGCATCCCTGCTCACCGACAACGGATGCGTCTTCACGGCATGGCACCGGGGCGGCACCAACATCATGGAAGCCGAGCTGCTCGCCCGCGGAATCGCCTACCGTCACTCGCGCCCCTACCACCCGCAGACCTGCGGCAAGGTCGAGCGCTTCCACCAGACGCTCAAAGCCTACCTGGCGAAACAGGACGCAGCCGAAGACATCGAGGCGCTCCAGGCGCAGATCGACACGTTCGTCGCCTGCTACAACGAGGTGCGCCCCCACCGCGCTCGCGGGCGCATGACACCGAAGGCGGCGTTCGAGGCAAGAGACAAGGCCCGGCCGGCCGGACCGCGACTCGACCTTCCGAAAGGGACCCGGGTGCGCCGGGACCGCATCGACAGCGTCGGCAGGGTCACGCTGAGACACCGCGGGCGGCTGCATCACATCGGTATCGGCAGAGCCCACAGAGGCACGCCGGTGATCATGCTCATCGCCGATCTCGATGTACGTGTCCTGACGGACGAGGGTGAGGTGCTCCGGCACCTCACCCTCGATCCGACCCGAGACTATCAGGCCATCGGGCGTTCCGATGTGTCCACGGTGTCGTGACACATCTGTCCACGATGTCCTGAGACATCACAATGGCGGAGAGGGAGGGATTCGAACCCTCGAGACGGGGGTAACCCGCCTAACGGTTTTCGAGGGGGATGAGCGGTAGGTATTCACGTTCTCACGTAGATGTCGGCTCCGTCCGCGCGGTTACGGGGCTTCGTGGACTCGAAGGTGGAGATCGGTTCGCACGCGGGGCAGACTCGTGGGGTGGTTCTCCTGGATGAACTCGACCATCTTCTCGCGCAGGAAGCAGCGCAGCTCCCACGCCTTACCCGAGTCGCTCGCGCTCACCACGAGGCGAGCTCCTCTGGCGTGGTAAAGCCCTCGCGCAGGGGAAGACCCGATGCGCGGATGCGGTCTTTGAGCGCAGCGAGCTTGGCCGCACTGCGCGCATCCCCGGAGACGAAATCCGACCGGCGCTCGGCAGGGACGGACTCGATGTAGTCCGGGTCGCGGAAGTAGAAGAAGGCGCGTCCGAACCTCGTCGATCGTGACGTACACGACCTCGTGTCCGATGCCCCGGTGCTCGAACGCGCGAGACCAGCCGTGGGCGCGCTTGCCGTTACCCGAGCCGCGGCGCCCGGGCCGCCTGGTGTCGAAGTGGAGCAGGTCACGAGGGTGGGCGTGCTAGTAGCGCACGGGCTTCTCGCGCGCGCCAATCGAGCTCAGCGATGCGGGCATGACGGCTGCCGGAGCACCTTGTGGATAGTGGAGCGCGCACAGCCGGTCTTGCAGCTGATCCGGTGAAGGCCCTCCCCCAAGCGCCGACGGTGCCAGATCGCCTTGATGATCCGTGCGCTCAGGCGTGGTCGCGCACACGCCGGGGCCTGCTCGTGCGGTCGCACATCCCACACGGCCCCTCCTCTTGGACCTCAGGCATGTGCGCGGTCTGGCGGGACACGCCTGCCGCCATCGCCGCGTCACTGACCTGCCAGCCGTCGACGAACACCCGCTCACACAACAGGATCCTTCCAAAGACACCTCAGTCGCGCGTTAGGATGTGACTCGGGGGCCCTCCTTGTTCAGTTGTCGGCTTCAGCGCCTACAGCCGAACGGGAGGACCCTCACTCATGTCAACAAGCTATGTGGGCGGTACAGCAAGTCAACGCCGAGCTAAGCGTAGCTGCCACTCTCCGTGCAATCCCTGCTCACCGAGATCGTGGCACCCAAGCGGCTGCCGCCAGCTGAGGAAGTAGTCCAGCGAGCCCCGCTTGAATAACCAAGTGGCCCCCGGGTACGGAAGTTCGCTACGATGTCACGGGTCATGGTTTTCGTCCCACACTTGACTGCTCTAGGAGGATGGGCACCTGCGAGACTCAGATGGGGTGATGTTATCCGTATCTATATCTCCTCAACCACTCTTGACCTGCGCGATTATCGTGCTGCCGTTATCAGCGCCCTGCGCAAAGCTGGTCATGTACCGATGTGCATGGAGGATTACGCCGCGCAGGATATGCTCCCTATCGACAAATGCCTGACTGATGTCGCATCCGCAGAGCTCTACGTCGGTATTCTGGGGTTTCGATACGGATTCGTCCCACCCTCGCATGAGTGCTCAGTCACCGAACTGGAGTTTCGCGAGGCGCAGAACAAGCAGATTCCAACATTGCTCTTCTTAGCGCAACACAGTGTCAATTGGCCTGCCGAGCACCTAGACCGAGGAGCCGCAGGCGAACGCATTGCTTCTCTGCGCGAGGAGGCACAACTCAGTCGAATGGTCGACTTCTTCACACAACCTGATCAACTTGCGTCGCTTGTGCTGGCAGCTGTAGCGCAACACGAGCGGCAGGTACACTATGCACGAATCGCGGCTCCGCAGGCCCCTGGCACCACGCGACTCGAGGACCTCATGGGTGCGGCCCACTCGCAAACCAGCGCTATGATGGCTGGATGCGCCGCCGATCACGCGATACAAGCGGTTCCTGTTTGCCTGCCCAATCTCCACGGCCTCTTTGTTGACCGTGAGGCCGAACGCGCGACCCTGCACAATTGGTTGACCACGGAGCACCGAAGTCTGGTCGCCATTGTTGCGCCAGCCGGACTAGGCAAGACCGAGCTGACAGCCAAGCTACTACAGGAGGTAACGAGGGAAGCAGATCCGGGCACGGTAAAGGGCATCCTCTATTTAAGATGCCATCACGGGGATCTTAGCCTCGGTCGAGTATTCGAGCACGCAGGCCGTATCACAGGCCGCACGGCTGAATTCCAGGCGATGTACGCTAACGCTCAAGTCAGCCTGACGCGCAAACTCGAGTTCCTTTTCTCGGAGACTGGCAGCTCGGGGCGAGTCTGGATTGTCCTGGACAACTTTGAGGACATGCTCGACCCGCAGGACGACTCTATTGCAGACGAGGAGATTCGCGCTTTCTTCGAGTTCGCTGCAGACTCGCAGCATTCAGTCCATCTAATTGCGACAAGTCGAGTCCTACCGAGGTTCCGCGGGAGCCGGGCGCTGTCACACATCGATTTGAGCGTTGGCCTTCCCGAAGAGGAGGCGGTTCGTTTCTTAAGAGAGGAAGGCCGTCAGTTTGGGCTGCTGGAGGCAGACGAGGACCTGCTGCGAACGTTCGCCAAGCGAGTACACGGAATACCCAAAGCCCTAGAATCTGTTCTCGGCTACCTCGAGGATCACTATCCGTCGATAACCCTGGTGCAACTCCTGGCGGATGAGGAGCTGTTTGCAGATTTCGACAGGCATGACACGGCGAATGGGCTCAAGAGACTCGTTGCCGAGCAGTATCAGGCTCTTTCTGTCGAGGCCCAACTCGTGTTGTCAGTAGTGTCGATATTCCGCAAGCCCGCTTCCGAATCAGCCTTGTCCTACCTGCTCCCCGGGCTGGCCCAATCGGACCTTGCAAGAATTCTGGTTCGCCTCGAGCGCAACCGCTTACTGACCCGAAACAACGCATCCTTCACACTTCATCCAATAGTTCGTGAATGTGCATACAGTGTGCTTCCTGCTGAATCAGCTGAGGAGAGCACCGATGATACGGGTACCTTGCTCGACCGGAAGAGTCTACACGCATGCGCCGCTCGTTATTATCACGAAATGCGGCTTCCGGAAGCCGATTGGCGTTCGATCGCAGACCTGGAGGCGCCCCTTGAGGAGTTCCATCACCTAGTTGAATCTATCCAATATGACAAAGCGGCGACGGTCGTAAACGCAATCGACACACTGGACTACAACTACCTGCAGCTGTGGGGCTACCAGCAATTGGTTATCTCAATGCGCGAACAGCTCGTGGGCCAGCTAGTCGACAGCAAACTCGAGGCTGTGAACTCCGGAATCCTGGGGCGTGCCTACATGGACACCGCGCGCTATCGTGAAGCGATTGCTGCATACAAAGTGGCGGTCGACATGGCTACCGCTGACGGAGATGAGGCTGAAATAAGTCGGTGGCTGGGCAACCTTGGAAATGGCTACTACTGTCATGGGCAGATAGAGCGAGGACTGGGCTGCCACCTGGAAGCACTTGAGATTGCGCGCCGTCTTGGAGACCGTCGCCGAAAGGGGGTTCACCTCTGTAACGCCGCACTCAGTTATAGTGCGCTCGGCGAGAAGCAGAAGGCACTCGAATACCAGACAGCAGCCCTGGCAATCGACCGCGAGCATGGCGAGGCGCGTGGTGAGTGCATCAATCTAGGCTATGTGGGCAACTATATGAGTGCTCTTGGTCGAGTTGAAGAAGCGATTCAGCGCCATCAAGAGGCGCTAGCCATCGCCCGCCGAATCGGATATCGCTTGCGTGAAGGCATGTGGTTAGCCAGACTCGGAGAACAGCATGCATTGCTTGGCGACCATACTCAGGCAGAAGCTCTGCTGTCCGAGGCAAGGGCGATCAGCGCTGGCATCGGTGACAGAAGAGATGAGCTCGCCTGTATGGTCTCTCTTGCTGAGATTGCATTCAGTCGACAGCGGCTCGCAGAGGCACTTGATTTATCATCAAGAGCTCTGGATGAGGCGAGGGAGATCGAATACCCGCTTGGGATATCTCGCTCGCTCGCAGTTCTTGCTCAGATTCTTCACCACGGCGGTGATGTTGCACGCGCCATCACGCACTATGCGGAAATCTGTGATTACGACATCATAGCGACGTCGCCAGCTGCTTATGTCCGCTGGGGCTTAGCTACGCTTGAGTGCGGCAATAATAGCGCAGCAAAGGTGCATTTCGGTCAAGGTGTAGCCAGGTGCGAGAAGTTGCTGCAAGCGACACCAGGCCTCTACGAGCCACGATTATTCTGGGGCATAGCGGAACTAGGCATGGGCATACTAGACGGGGGAAAGAGGATTCTCGAGGGACTCGCAATCTGTGATGTACCCGGCGTCCGTGCACAGGTCTCCCTGGACTTGGCGCTCGCCGCGCGATGCTCTGAGCTCTCCGAAATCGCTGCGAGCGTGTTGGCTTCGATCGAACAAGATGACGACTGAGTATCATGAGTGGTGGGCATCAGCTGCTGGCCTCAAGATGGGTGACCGCTGGTGCGCCTAGACGCACTCGTGACGCGGGTGGCCTAGAGAGGCAGATGGGCTCGCGCGTTTTCCCTGACGATTTGCTCGTCTCTTGAAGGGAGCGTCACCAATGGTGCTCGGACGGTGCAGGGGAAACCTGCGATCAGCTCAGAGAACTCCCGCAAAGCGCTCGCAGCGCAGGCCAGGCGTGCGTGGCGAGCTCATCGCGCTCTGCGGCCATGTCGCGAAAGGTCGACGAGACGAAGACGCGGACGGAGCGGATGTCGGACACTGGACTCCCCTCGAGAGCCATCTCCCTGCAGGCGAGTATACAGAAGTGTTGGGATTGGTGCATCTAGCCTCGCGGACCCGATCGGGCCTAATCGCGTTCAAGGCGAAGTTCTCGGAGGCGCTTCATGCCGTCGGACCACTGAGGTGCCTGGCCCATCTTGCGCAGGCTCGCTTCGGACACGAAGCGCATAGACCAGAGTGCATAGGTCGCGATTGCGCCGACAGCGGCCAGCGATCCAACAGTCGAACCCATCAAGACGATGCGAGTGACTGCGTTCTGGTATGCCCACCTACCATATGTGCCGACGACGATCAGTGCGACAACCACAGCTGCACAGGCCGCAACGCCTAACCAAGCTCGCTTCACGCCGCCCAGTGCCCTGCGGAAAGCGATCGGCGTGCCGCCGGCCTCCAGATTACCGCCGATAGCGGATAGGAAGCTGCTTGCTACACCCAGAATCGCAACGAACAAGAGGGCGGATGCCACACGGTCGAAGGTCGCTGCCCACACCGAGGAAGACGCGATGCCTGAGGCCAGAAGCAGACCCACCACCGCCCACCTGACGAACAGGCTGGAGCAATCAGCTCGGTGCGACTCCCTGGTTCTCGCGATGACAGCTGCCAGGCTCAGTCCGATATAGGCTGTCAGCATAACGCTGGTCCAGATATCGAAGAGCAACAGGGGCAGTCCTTCGACTCGGATGCCTTGGGCAAGACCGGTCGTCGGGTTCGGCCGTGCGAAGAGTTTGTCGAGTGCGTGCGGCAGGTACATGAGCACAAGTGTCACAAGCGCCACGAGGTCCCACCTTGAGAACACCCGATCTCGATGAGCCCATGCAGGCGTGAGGCGACTCAGAGTGATGGCCAACAGAGGACACGAAATGAAGTAGGCGACCTGCGCATAGCGTGCAAGCGGCGTCCACTCCAGGCAACGCGCCGGCGGAGCGAAAACGCTCGGGACACCCAGGGCAATAGACAAAACAGCGAAAGACACGCCAAGGCCAAGGACACCGAGAGGGCGATGGACGAGAGCCCGGATTCCCTCGGTCGCCGACGCACGGTTCGCCATCACAAGCGTCAGTAGAAGCACAAACACAACAAAGGTGGATGCGTTGGCGAAGACGCTCGCGTTCTCGAAGTAGCCGAACATCGCACCGAACCCGCGCAGGAGAGATACGCTGAGCGCACCCATATAAAAGACTACGCAGACGAACAGCCCTACCGTGGACCCTATCGCCAGACCAGGAACCCCGGCACGCGAGCGCCCCACGAGCGCGGCCAAGGATTCGAAAGCCAACCGAAGCGATAAGCGCAGGCCCATTCTTCGCAGGCTGCGTGGTTGAAAGGCAATGCTCCACGGGCGGCCTTCCAGGTTCTCGCCCTCGTGGGAGCTGAGCCTGAAGCGCGGCTCCAAGGCCGACTTGATGCTGAAGAAGCCTGCGGCAAGCGCTGACATGAACACTGGCAATGAGGGAGCCGTCAAGAATAGGACCTGCGGAACAAACCCCATGTGGGTAGGTGCGAGCGAATAGTATGCTCGGCTGAGCGACTGCCCACCGTAGCTCACAATCCAGCCATAGTCACCGACGAAGATGCCGAACACGAACACGAATCCGAGAAGGACGGAACTGGCCGCTCGCGAATGCATACCCACGAACAGGCGGGGCAGATCCAGTGAGTACACGATCGCGGTCAACAAGACCAGGTATGCCGGAATCATGAGTGGCGAGCCAAGGGGCGGAGGCGCGTAGGCGAGCAAGCCAACGGCGAGAGAGCCCATTGCTGCCATCACCCACACTATGATGCGGGCCCTGTTCATGAATGCAGATCCTCGGTCGCCGTTTCAGCCACACCGCCGGTGTTGACGTTCCGCCAGCCATCCCGAGCTGCGGTAAGCAGACGCTCGTCGTATGCCAGCCATGCGGCCGAGGCCACAAGAAGGTACTCGTCGGCGGCAGCGTCGAGGCAACCCGCTCGCGCCAGCACAGATGCCCGGTCGAGTAGCACGCCGAGGTACAGTCTGTGCGCCCAGGTACCCTTGACCAGTTGTTCAGCCATACCGATCAGTTCGAAGGCGGTAGCATGGTCGCCCAGGCTGGCCATCGCCAGTGCGCCTTGTTGCAGCGCAGCTGTCCTCAGGTGAACGGAGTCAGGCGCAGCGTGCTCGGCGCACGACTGGGCCAGGCGTCCGGCGAAGGATTCCTCGCCTACGCTCCGCGCCAGCGCGACGAGCACTGTGAGCCCATCCCCGGCGCGAGCCGGGTCCTCCACAAGACCGTCGAACGTCGCAGTGAAGCTCACGCCCTGACGCTTCAGGGCTCGCCACGCACTGGCAACAACAGAAGGGTCTGTCTGCCAAGCTCCCACCAGGTCGTCGACGTTGGCTAGCAAGTCGGCCAATGCAGTCCAATGACGTGCGCTCTCCATCTGCCACACAAGTTCGCCGAGCTCGCGTCGTTCATTGCGCTCAGCGTAGAAAGATACCATCCTCGCATGTGCATCCAGACGAGATTCGGCCGTCGGGAGATACCTTCGTTCGACAGCCAGACGCAGGTAGTCGTGGGCGAAGCCGATCTTGCCGCTCCTGATTGCGATCGCCCGCCCCGCTGCTATGCGCAACGGGGCGAACAGCGCCTGCGGCATCGGTCGATTCGGCTCCCCCAGTACCGCGAGAAGTTGATCCTCGGTGAGGCCATGGCGTGCCGCCCACAATGCGCGCATCGTATCGCCGACCAAACCCGGTGCGGCTGACTCGTAGTCACTCTCCCAGCGCTCAAGCACCAGATCGAACAGCGCGGGCGTGTCGAGCGCTTCAAGGTACAGAGCGATTCTGTCATCAAGGGCATCGTAGCTGCCAAACACACGAAGCTCGTCGAGCAAAGTCACCAGGAACACCGGCAGCTGCCCCTGGGGAGCGCTCGCAACTCGAGCCAGCTGTTCGGCCGTCAGAGACTTTCCGTAGAGGCTGAGATACGTCACCGCCAACTCAGATCGCTCCTCTTCGTTCATGGGGGCGACGGATAGCATGCTGGCATCTGCAGGAATTTCTCCACCGAGATCATCGGGATCCACGACCGAAAGAACGAGACGCACAGTCTCGGGAAGAGGCGCTGTAAGTAAGTGCAGAACTGCGGTAAGGGTGTCGAGTTGATTCACCGCGTCGATGAGAATCACCAAGCGTCGCTCTTGTGGAACCATGCCGAGAACTCGATCGAGGCTCTCCATCAGCGCGCCCTCGTGCGGCGATGCATCGACGATGAGGTCGTACATCGACGCGATTTCGAGAATGAGACGACGGATAGTCTGCGTAACACTTGTTGAGTCGCGGTCTACTCCAACGAAGTGAGCAAGCAGGTCAACGCTCGCCCACGGATCGGCCGCCCCTTCAACGGTAACGCGTCTAGCGCGCTCGCGGTCTGCGCGTTGAGCTGCCTCCAGATACCATCGAGAGATCAGCGCGGACTTGCCTACACCCGACTCGCCGGCAAGTACGAAGATGGGAGAGTCGCCAAGCACGTGGGCATCCAGCACCTCGAGATAGGATTCGCCACCCACGTAGACTCGTGCGAGTTCGCGTGCGAGCGCCTCGTGAGCGTTGCGAGTCTCCGTGAGGGGGTCAGGCGTAGACGCTGCAGGAAAGCACTCATCGATTGCGGTCGTGAGATCCGCAAGGACGAGCTCGCCAAGAGACTCCGGGCTAGTGTAGCCCTCGTGCAGAGTGATGCCTGACTCTCGTATGCGTCGCTTGAGCTCTTCCAAACGAGCAGCACGGGATGGGTCCGTCTCTACTACGTCATCACGCTGCCCGACGGGCGCAGCCCGCGAGACGCTGGAATCGCGGAAGTAGAAAAAGGCGTAGGGCGTCATCTCTGGGTTCTCGAGAACCCCGTGCACGATCTCGAGCTCGGTTACCGACTTCGACAGGTGCTCATGGAGCCACGGTTGCTGGACAAGTAGTTCATCCGGGATCTCTTGAGGGATCCATCCGTACCGCTCACCGAGTATGCCAATGAAGAACGGGCGGGAGCGCTCAATCTCAGCAAGACAAATGGGCAGCACCGCACCTTCAGCCGCCTGTTCAGACGTGATGCCCCAACGAAGGTCGATGTCTGTAAAGGAGACTCCGCGCTGCACACACAGTTCGCGTAAGCGTGGAAAGACGTGCTTCACGAGATGGTCGCGCTCTCGCTGCATGTCCTTGAACGTGGAGGAGATGAAGACCCGTACCGCTCGGTCCTCTCCCGGCTGCTGAAGTGTGGCCGCTCTTGCCAATACGCTCCACTGCCTCAAGGCTTTCGTGAACAGGATTGTCCAATGTACTGACCTGCTCGCGCAAACACGAGCGCCGGGCAAGCGGGGTCGCAGCACGCACGGCAACAAAGCCTTGTGAATCGCCCCGGGTTCCACGTCGGCTCGATTACGTGGAAGCCACGGCCAGCGTGGCGACTTCCTGATTGTAGCGGTCGAGCACCTGGAGGCGCAGCTGAGGAGGCGCTGAACGCAATCGAGCATGACAAGCCGACTATGATCTACCACTCGCGGATGAGCTTGCCACCCGATATCGATTTAGATCAACTTGCCAGTGTGCGAGCCTTCATTGAGGAAATTGGCCGCAAAGGAATCCTTGGGACCTTCTCCAGTCACGAGGAGCTAATCGCCGCACTCGACAGCCATCTATCAAAGCTCGCAACTCAGCTCCTAGACAAGCACGGTATCGGTGACTCTATTCCGTACCTTCGCAAGAAGCGAAACGGCAAGTCGTTCTACGTATTCAAAGCGAATAGGGAACGACTGCGTATCCAAGCGGATATGCTGAGCAGGCTCGACAGAAGAAGCATCTCGTTAGCAATCAAGCATGTGAAAAGACCAGGATTCGAGACTCTCAGAGTCCTGGACGTCGGCTGCGGCGATGGCTACGTGACGCGCTCGAGATTCGGAGACCTCGATGGCGCCACCGTACTCGGAATAGACATCTCGCCGTACGCGATTGAAAGCGCTCAACAGGACAACGATCTAGCGCATTTCGAGTATTTGTTGGAGGACGTGAATGACCTCGACGAGAAGCTCGGCGAATTCGAGATAGTCTTCGCAGCTGAAACACTGCAGCATCTGGAGCATCCCGAAGGAATCATGCACAGGCTATGGTCGGTTCTTGCCACTCCCGGTGCGCTCATAATCAGGGGCTCCGATGACGGTCTGAAGGTGAACTACCCGACCGACGAAGACCTTGACTTCCTGCTCAGCAGTACAAATACAATACGTGGAAGCTCAGACCGAATTTTCTTGCGCAAGGTGCCAACGTTCATGAATCGGCTTATGCCAGCGCCCACAGACATCGCGGTTGACTTCCATGTGGACACGACCGTCGGCCTCAACTCGGAGGAGCGGGGCTGGTTCTTCGATTCCTATTACGCATATCGTCAGAACTACGCGGTTTGGAACGCAGAACGACCGGGGGCGACTCAGGCGGATGTCGATTTTGCGGAGCGTCTGGTGCGAATCGGTTCCGAGCAGCGCGAGCGATTCCTACGCGAGCCGAACCTGTACTCCGTGAGCGTGCAAAGCTCTGCGGTTGCGCTCAAGGGCGTCGACCACTCCGAAACGGAGACCACATAGCAGATGGTCAGGTTTCTCAAGAGGAGTCAGGACACGACTCTGGTTGCCTCAGTACATCGCATTAGGGCAGACTGTTCACCAATACGCTCCTGTTGCGCCAGTTTCAAAGCATGCCTGCGGATTCTCGAGTAGATTCGCACTCGATCGGTGGCCTCAGAATGCTACCAGGTGATTCTCTAACGCAGTGAAGGGCCCCTCATTTGTCTAAAGATGGTAGCCAGAAGGAGCATCCCGAAGTGCATGGCGTTGCGGCCACGGCGGCTATAGCCCGCGGTAGCCTGCTTCTGCTTCTGCGGCGCGCAGCTACTTGCGAGCACGAGCCAGGAAGATGGGAGCTGCCTGGGGGCAAGCTGGACATAGGAGAGACGCTTCCTGAAGCCGTCGCACGGGAGGTCCGCGAAGAGACTAGTATGTCCATAACCGTCGGCCCGCCTCTCAAGACCTGGCATTTCGTGCGCGATCAGTACTGGGTAACCGGAGTCACCTTTCGATGCCACTCGGAAACAAGAGGCCTGCGCTTGGGCAGCGAACACGACCAAAGCCGCTGGCTGACCACTTCAGAAGCACTCGAGCTTCCACTCGCCGAATCTATGCGAGAACAGATTCTTGCGCTCTGCGAGTCCTCCTGGGGGCCGTCGTGAAGCTCTCTCGTGCTCGAACGGGGCAGCGCAGACGAGGGCTCGGTATGTGGTGGACGTCCGCCCAATGGTACTTCCTAGGCATCGCTGCCGCTGCAGCGTTCATTCTAGGAATCGTCGGATTCAGACAATGGAATGCTTCCGTGGGCACATGGAATGCTTCGTTTCTCGACAATGCATACCTTTCACTCGAGCTCTTCGTTCTTGGGTCTGGAGCCGTGGAACCGCCTATCCCACTGCCCTTGGAAATCGCACGCTTCTTGGCACCAGTAGTCAGCGTGTATGGTGCCGCCGCGGGAATCGCTACCCTCCTCGGTGAGCGCATAAGCCTATGGAGGCTCAAGCGAGCCAGGAGGCATGCCGTCATATGTGGGCTGAACCAGGAAGGGCTGCTTCTTGCTGAGACACTTGTGTCCGAAGCGACCCAGGTCGCCTTCATAGATGACGCGCCGGATGAATGGGCCTTGGCTCGAGCGAAATCGCTCGGAATCACCGTAATCGTTGGCGACCCGTGCGACTCTGAGTCTCTACGTCTAGCTGCAGTGGGGCGAGCACGAGTCCTCGTCGCAATCTGTCCCGATGACGGCAAGAACGCTGATATTGCAGTACGCGCTAGCGAGATTCCAAGACCCAGCCGTGCTCCATCTCTGGCAGTCTACGTGCACGTGCTGGATACCGAGCTCTGCACGCTGCTCAAGGAGCATGCGCTCACATCCGAGACTGTAGATCGCGTCTCTGTCGATTTCTTCAGCATTCCAGAAAACGGTGCTCGAGCCATGCTCGATACAGTGCCTCTTCGCTCTCGACATGAAGGTCAGGCTCCCCACATCCTGGTTGTCGGCCTTGGCAAACTCGGCCGTAGCCTCTTGGTTCAAGCCGCCCGTCAGTATTGGTTTGAGAACACCGACATCGGCTCCAAGCTATGCGTTACCGCCATCGACAAGACAGCGGAGTCCAAGGTCGCTTTGCTGCTGCTCCGCTATCCTGCGTTGAGCGAGTCATGCGAGATCACGGCGCTCTCGATGGAAAGGGAGTCCCCCGAATTCGAGCAAGCAGCGTACTTGTACGGCAGTGACGGACAGCGGCATGTGGACGCTGTATACATCTGTCCTGATGACGACGTTCACGCACTTGTCTCAGCGATGACTCTTCACAAGCACACTCGAGCAGCAGGTGTGCCCATAGCGGTGCGCATGTCCGACGAAAGAGGTCTCGCCGAGCTCGTGAAGACCGTCAGTGGAGAGCATAATCTGCATTCCGTAGGGATGCTGGACCAAGCGTGCGCGAAAGACGCACTGCGCAACAGCACTCGTGAGTGGATTGCGCGAGCGATCCACTCCGAGTACGTCAAGCACGAGCTGATGACGGGTGTTTCGCAAGCGGACAATCCCTCAATGGCTCCGTGGAATGAGCTTCCCTTGGATCTAAAGGAATCTAACCGCTGCCAGGCGGACGATATCAAGAGCAAGATCGCCGACCTCGGCATGGACGTAACGCCATCGCCAGACTGGACCCAAGACGCCTTTACCTTTTCAGAAGAGCAGGTAGAACTGCTTGCCCAGCGAGAACACGACCGCTGGATGGTGGAACGGGTTGAGGCCGGTTGGTCCTACGCGCCCGGGCCCAAGGATCTAGAGAAGAAGACGAGCCCCTACCTGGTTCCCTGGGACGATTTGGCCGAGGTGGACAAAGACAAAGACCGCAACGCCATGCGCGCCATCCCAGCGATTCTGGCCCGCGCCGGCTACAGCGTGATCGAATTCGATTCCAAGCCTGTCAAGAACTAGTGCCGCTCTCAGTCTCGGTAGTCTCGCGAATCTCCAGTCCATGCGCGGCGAGTATCTTCGGGATCGCCACCACGCTATCGCGATCCCACTGCCGCACTTCCTCAGACAGGCAACTCCAGCCTACAAGGTAAGGCGACACCTTACTCGCGACGTCTTTCACTTCTCCGTACCTCCAGCCGTCGAGCAGCCGCTCTACAACCCATCGGCCGTGCTCGGCTTCGGCCAGCTCATCAACCTGTGTCTCCGAGAGTCGGTAGACTACCGGTTCGTCTCGGACGGAAACTGCTTTCAGTCCGAGCCTATTCAGCTTCGCAAGCATGTCGTCAGCTTGGAGCCTGTTCGAGTCCTTGAGCGAATCGCTCAGCTTGGCCCACGGAACAAGCGAAGGCTCGGTCGGTTGTGCTTCCTGAAGCCGCTTCCTCAAGTACTCTGCGTGTACCGCCTTTGCGATCACTTCGCGCAATCCGGCGTCGACCGGGCGGGGCAAGACCCCGACGAACGCCCGTATGGACTGCGTATCGACAGGCAGTCTCAGCAGGCGCCTCGTAGCCGTCCAGCCGCTGTCCTCTTGAATCCGCGCGGCTTCCCGGCCACTGTCAACAAGCGTCGCTACCGTGGCCCCTAGCCCGAGTGCTAAGCGATACGAGGCAGCCGAGACTCTACCGCCTCCTATGCCGAGCACCCGTACGGCTCGAACATCGATACCGGATGCCACAAGGTCTATCCAGGCCTGCAGGGGGCCGAGGGGGTCGAAACCCCCTCCCGAGACCGTGCGCAACTCTTCGTAGCGACCGTCGGCGACCGCGCCAACGGGCATGCACTGAGGTAGGTAGCCCACCGTCTTGGCATCCTTGAGAATCGTGCCTAGCGCACCAACAAGACCGCTCACGCCATTGGAGGTCCCGCCTCCAATAATGGTGCCCTCGAAGCCCTCGAACCCGCGCATGACAACCTCACTGAGCGGTTCAAGCTCCTCATGTTCTTCGGCAGCGCAACTGCCCGCAAGAATCACCACCGGCAGCCTCAGCTGCTGCACGCCCTGTGTGCTCAGCGCATTCACGCCCTCAACACGCTGTGGACTTGGGAATCGCACCGCCAGGCCGAGCAGCAGCACTCGGCGAACCCACTCGACTCCGGGAGCCTCCTCAGCGATTCCCACAATCCTCTCGACGGTGGATAGTGCCTGTTCCAGCAGAAAAGCTGAAGTGCTCAGATGCACGCCCTTTGCGTATTCCCCTAGTGCTTCGTATGGACTACCCGAGAGTAGCAAGAAGAACCCCGTGCTAAGGTGGGCCTGAGGCAAGTCGACACCAACCTCGATACGCGCTCGACACACCCTGAGCGACTCTTGAATCGCCGGTCCAGCGGCACTAGCAACGGATGCCCACTTGCCGCCACGGATCTCGTACGACAGATGTTGCTCGAGAACATGTGGGTCGCCGGGACAGAGATCGAAAGCTAGCCGATACGAATCAGCAGCTTTCTGATCATCGATAGGCTTCCATGCATCGGCAAGCTCCGCTTGGGCCACCGCCCGAATACGCTCGTCGGCCTCGGCTGCAGCCTCGATGAGCTCCTTCCCGCGAAGGTACTCCTCGCTCCTGGGACGGTTCGCGTTCGACCGGCAGACCGCCACTCCGAGGTCGAGCAAGACCTGGGCGTCACCGGATTCCTTGTGGGGTCCAAGGATGTCGCACACAGTAGTCCAATCACCCCGAGCCTTCGCGACCGACGCGATCTGCAAAGCCAGGCCGACACTCTCTGGGTCCTGCTCATACACGAACAGAAGAAGATCGGCCTCGGCCTCGAGCTGCTCGTCATCCATGTACGCACCGTAACTCGATGCATACGCCTCAAGACCGTCCTCCAGTCTAGCTATCGACTCATCCGATGCTTCTAGCATCGCCGCCAGTCGCGCGAGCTCACGCTGCCAGACGCGGGGAACCTCAAGGCCGGACTTGTACATCAGTTCGTGGCTTAGCTCAGCCCATGCGTGTTGGAGAAGCGTGCGCACCTGAATCTCCGCGCGTGAGTTTGGCATCTCGGCGACCCTGGCTGGAACCTCGATCGGGACGCGTTCGTTCGGGAATCTGTGGCCTTGGAACGAGATAGTGTAGTGACGCGAAAGGTATCCGAACTCGGCGTGTTCAAGCCTTGACCCCGCGTCTTCGGAGTGCTCCCAGTCAACCGCGAAATTCTGCTCCAAGAATTCGCATATCCTGTCGACTTGCTCGCGTGTCTGGACGATGAGACGGCCACCGCATAAGTCGGTCAAGTCCTCAACCGGATTCGGACATGTGGCCCTCTTCCGCAGAATCTTGCCCGCGAAACTGGAAATGGTCTTCGCACGAGCCTGTACTATCGCATGCGGAGCGAGTGTTGCCGCCACGTGCTCGAGCACTTGCCGCACGCTGTCGGCGAGGACCACGTAGTCGTCGTGATACCGCGAGTACTTCTGGACCTGGCGGCACGCCCAGGCTCTCGTGTCAGAATCCACGCTTCGGCTCAGTCCTTCCTCGGGCCCTTCATGATTGATCCTGAAGCGTCGTTTGAAACTCGGTTACGGCCTCGACATCCCGCTGGAAGGCCTGCTCGCGCTGCTCGTCACCGGACTTCTTCGCCTTCTCCGCCTCGGCTGCCAACGAATCACGCAGGGCGGCTAGGTCCTCGAGCGCCATCAGCTTAATCTGCGGGGGCACGCAGCCGTACGTGGCCTCGAGTCGCCTGCGAATCTCGACTAGCGACTTCTGGCCCTGACCGCCCAGCCCGATCAGCAACGACGGGTTGATTCTCGTACGTTCCATGACCGCCCCTTTCTGCACAAGCAGCAACATGCTACGGTGCCCAATCCCATTCCGAGATGTCCGAGCCCACTACCCCCATCAAGTGGCCGTGTACATCAGCCGCGTTCTCGATGCCCACAATCCGCCACCGGTTACCGCTCTGCAACATCAGGAAACGGATCTCTTCCCCTTCTGCGAACGGAGTCGATGCGATTGCCTTGGGGCCGACACGCTCGATCGTGGTCACCGCGGGATCCGGAACAAGGCCCTGGAGTGCCAACGTAGGATTTCCAAGAATCGTTTCTGTTACTCGCGAGGCGAGACGATCGACCAGAAGGGGCTCAGCTGTGCTCGCAATCACTTCGCCAAGCCACGCGAGCTCCTCTCCGATTGCGTTCCGGCTGAAATCGGCAGCCGCTGCCTCGTAGAGGCTTCCGGCGACTCCTTTCGCGTCGTAGTATCTCGCGACTTCAACGGGATCTTGGGCGCGAACGCCGCTCTCGAGCAGCTGTAGGGAGTACAGCGGGCTGCTAGAGTACTGGTGCCAGCGCCACACTCCGAGAACTGAACCGAAAACAAGGATCGCAAGTAGGGCGACGATTGCCACAAGCGTGCGTCGACGTGACCGAGAAGCGCTCGTTGCTCGTACGTGTCCCAGATAGTCCATCTGGTCAGGCGAGGACTCCCGCTCCTCAATTGCGCTGCCGTAGGCCACTCCGGGCTCAATCGAGCCATCCGTCACGCTGTCATCCCGCCTTTGTCGTGCTCTCAGGGTGCCTCTCTTGAGTCCTCGGCTATGTGAGTGCCAATCGTCACAACTCCAAGTTCAATCGGCGCATTCACGCGACCCTTGACGCGAAGAACCGCGCCGCTGTCGGGCACCCCAGACTTCGAGACAACCCGTACCGAGCCGGTCGCATCGCGCAGCTCGTAGATGCCGTACCCACCGATGGAGTATCCGGCGGACGCGGACCCTTCCAAAACGACCACCTGACCGTAGTAACTCTGCGAATCGGCGTTCACTTCGGCAGCCGTGACCCGCCTGGTACAACCCGTCGAGAGCATGCACGTCAGGAGCAGAACGCCCGTAGCTATCGACACGAGGCCAGCGCGCGCAATAGAGACCACGCTTCCTTGTGCAGGCTCCTCGGTATGGCATGGAGTCGGCGTCACGGGAAGAGGGCTTCGATCTCTTCGCGCTTGATGTCGTGCACGATGCGTAGCAAGACGATTCTCTCCTCATCGTCGTGCTCGAGCACCTTAGGTGTGGCTCTGAAGGCACTGGAAGATGAGAGAGCCTGTTCGAGGGCGGTCTTATCCGGCGACAGTGCCACCGCAGGGCCGTCGTCACTGTCCCTGCTCCTGTCATCCAGTGGCAGAAGCACCGTCAGCGAGGAAGCTGCTCCCTTTAGGATGGACAACCCCTCGTCCACTTCCTTGGCTGCTTTTACAACGTTACTCGCAGAAAGGCTCCATGATACTTCCGCTCCGCAGTCTTCTCGAAGATCGCTCAGAAGCTGATCGAGTTGTCCTGTGCGACGGAACAGGTCCAGATACTCGCTCATGATGCGACTGCGACGCACAACCGGAGCCTCATCGCTGGATGATTCGCTGAAGAAGTTCGCGGCAACGGCATCTAGTGTCTTCGCTTTGCTGTTCACCAGACGTTCGGCGTAGTCTCCGCCGACGATAACTAGCTCCGTGACGGTGGATTTCAGACTGAATTGTTCAACCCGCTCTCGAAACGCATGCCTCATGTCTCGCATCGCCTGCTCGAATCGCAGTAGTAGTTCCCGCTCTTCCTCAAAGAAACTCCTGAGCGACCTCTCCAGTCCCAAGATGCTCAAGTGCTTCTCCAGCTCGCACGTGCGAGTAAACCCTGCAACCGAAGCTTCCCAGTAGTCCCTTAGAGCCGCCCGACAGGCGCCTTCCGCCGCATCGAGTTCGGCCTGCTTCTCGGCGATGATTCCCTTCTGCTTGGCATAGGTGCTGAACAACATCGCCAGTAGCACGATCAGCGAGACTCCGGAAACGACTCCCCAGACACGCAGCCACGTAGCAGCCACGGCGGTTCCCACGAAACCGAACAACGGCGGGCCAACAACGGGTACCGCGCCGAACACGGCCGGCAAGACAAACAGGCCAGTCGCACCAACAGCAAGTAGGACGAGGACCGTGAGAAGGAAACGTAGAATCATAGAAGAGAGCAAGGACTCCATCTCAGACTCGACTGTCCTTAGACGCGTCAGAGATGTATCTCTCCTCTCAGCTGTCTTGTCCAGGGACTCAAGCGCCTGGTCTATTCCCTGTTGAGTCTCTTGCCTCAGCGCAGCCCTGAGGGCTCTCGAATTGACAGTGGGGTCCAACGCCAGGTCCTGCGAACAAACCTCCGCCCCCAAATCTTCCTTGGCCTGCTCCTTCTCGCAGAGATCGAGTCTTGCTTGTTCGATTGCGGCACGCAACGTCGTTGTCCTCGCAGATTCGCCGTCTCCTAACCGACTTCCCTCATACTCCAAGTCTTCTTCAAGCTGAGAGATCTGAGTCATCCGACTCTCAACATCCTCGTTGAGATCGCGCAGCTGCTCTCTCTTGGAGAAGTCGAACCCTGTCAATTCGTCAAGGAACTCGATGCTGGGGGTATACGAATCTTGAAACATCTTCTGGCCGCTCCAGGAACTCTGACTTCCCGAAGCCAAACCAGTGACTCCATGCTCGAGAACGTCCATGAAAGCGCGTGCCATGACCGTGCGTGACGGCCTCATGTCAGCGTACGAGGCAACCTGTTCTCTGATTCTGTCCTTAATGGTGCCGGACACTGCCTCGTAGTTCTCAGCGATTCGAGTCGTGACATAGCCCAGCTTCTCCATCGAATCGCCTACCGCGGCCTCAATCCTACTCTTGACAACCGCGAGCGGCTCAGAAACCTGAACAGCAGGCATCTCAGGTTCGTCGTAGAGCGGCTTGCCATCGGCATCCTTGTCCATGTCGTGTAGAAGCGGGACGCAAACGCTGCGCACAAAATCCGAGCACTCCTTACCCACCTTCGCGTAGTGCACCACAGCACCATCCGCAAGCCAACGCTCCTCCAGCGACAGCACCCGAAGTGCGTAGTGATCAGCGAGATGCTCCTGTATCCGTGACCGAGGGAATGCCACAATCCGGCCACCAAATGTTAAGTAGTTGCCCATATTGGACCCAAGTGCTTGTTCCAGGTCCAGCGGCGTACACAGGCGAAGCAGACTTGCGACGTCAGCCATGCGATAGGTGGTCCCGTTCTGGGCCTTTTCGCTCACAATCCAGATACGAATCTCTAGGCCGGACACGGAGTTCGCTTGCCCGGTCAGATACTCGTCAATCTCGCTGATAGTGTGCCGCGACTCCTCCGCAGACTTCGCACCTGTCTCGCAGTCATCGAACAGTCCACGTGTGAGGAGCACCGCATCTATGAGACCGCGGGATCTAGGGTGGTCCAAGAAGAAGCGTTCCCCGCGATCGAGCAATGCCAGCAGCGCGGTCCGGTCGGCTGCATCGAAGAGGCGCGCGTACACCATCATGGACGCCTCGGCAAGCGATGCAGAGCGCCGCACAGAGCCGTCGGCCCTTAGCTGAGAGCTCAGTATGTTCTCGGGCATGAGCCCGGTTGACTCACTGTCGAGGTCGAGCAGATCGAGAAAGCCACCTAGAGCATCTCGCACCTCGTAGCTCAGGGCGTAACGCAGCACCGTCACCGCCTTCAGAGCCTCGTCCGGTATTCGGCTACAGCCTCAACGTCTCGCTGGAACGCCAGCGAGCGCTCGTCGTCACCCGATCTCTCAGCCTTCTTCCTCTCCTCATCCAAGGAATCGCGAAGGCGAGCGAGGTCTTCCAATGCACGATCGTTGCCGACCTTTGCGATGCCTTGCTCTATCCTCTGCTGCGCATGCGAGACCCACTCGCGGTTGTCGAGGAATCTCTTGCGGGCCTGCTCCTGGCCCTGGCCGAGAGAGATGGACGTCTCCTGTTCGGCTCCGTCTGCAAGCTTCTGCCCGTAGCTCAGGGTGTAGTGCGTGCCGGACTTTCCCACACAGCCCAGGTAGTCGATGTCGGATGAGGCAAGCGCCCATATCCAGCTGTCCTCGTCGGTTGCCCGCGGATCGAGGTCGGGCAGGATGTCATCCCAGCGCTTATCGAGGTGCAGCGACCACTCCGTGGGGATGCTCACGTGCTCGACGTACTCGTTGCGAAGCAGCTCGAAGCTCCCGAGCGCGTAGGCGGGGATCGCTCCGAAGTGACAGAAGAAGTAGGCGCGGTCGGGGTCAGGAATATCAGCGCTATCTATGTGCCTGACTTCAAGCGAACGTAGTCTGTCCGCGAAGTCGCGCTGCCCGCCCGACTCGTCTTCGGAGCTGAAGAAGTCGAGGAACTCGGATGTGGCTCCGATGAGATATCTGGATTCGGCTCGCTCCTGTTCACGACGTGTACCCCCCACGTCTTTGTGGGGCAGCAGCGGCTTGGACCTTCGACTGACCAAACGGAGATACTCCTCGATCTCGGTGCCACCCTTGGTGGCGAGCACGCTCGCGAGCGTCATCTTCTGGGGATGCTTCGCAGCCCCGACGTGATCTGCGTACTCAAGCACGATGTCCATCGCATCGTCTGCCTTATGCCTCCAGAAGTCGAGCGCTCCGAAACCTTTGGCGTCGGCGAGCCAATCGTAGAGCGCGTCGATTCTCGTGTCGGGCATCTCGAGCCGGTCGATGTCGGGATTTACCGGGACCTGAAAGGGTGTCGGCCTGGGGAAGGCCTGCCGGGCCTGGTGCTTTTCGTAGGCCGCCTTCCTGGCAAGGTTCTCGAGGCTCGAACGCTGCGTGCTCGCCTGCTCCATGAGCTCCTTCAGATCGCTGAGGACAGCTGAACAGAGGATCCGGACCTCACCGGCACGGAATACATCGCACTCGGCTCTCGCAAGAGCCTGCAGGGTTCTTGTGTATGAAGAGAGCACCTCCCCCACGGCCTGCCTGCGGCCGAAACGCTTGCCCGCCTTCTTGGTGCAGGGGTCCTTCAGAGCTGCGACGGCGCCGGAGTGCTGTTTCACGCGCTTCTTGGCCTCCTTATCGTCCTTATCAATCGCCGCCGAGACGGCCTCGAAGTAGCCAAGCATCTCACTGATGAACGCCACCGCCGCATTGCCGCCGCGGGTACTGATGAGTCTGTCTACATGTGCGCGCAGCTCCCCGCGCGCGTCTTCGGCCTTACGCTCGCGCGCATCTCGCGCTGTGCCCTTCTTATCCCCGACGAACTCTCGCAGACCGTCTTCGTTGTCCTGCCAGATGCGCTCGACGTCGTCGGTCTTGACGTTTCCCGCGTCCGGGATCCGAGGAGTGTATCTCTTGAGGGGCAGGATTGCATCTCTGATGTCGTTGCGCTCTTTGCCGCGCTCAAGCAGCCTGTGTTCGTCGAGAAACGTCTCGAGCGCCGTGGCGACGTCGTAGCCACCCGCGTCGTCTCCCTCGATCTCTTGCCCGATTTCCATGGCGACCACCAGGCGCTCGGCGAGGTTCAGCCGAGCGTAGGCGACGAACTCCTCACGCGGGTAGTAGAGCTCGGCGACGCCGAACGACGAGTAGTTGCAAAGCATCCCGCCATCCCAGGCCTTGCCCTGGTTCTCCGGGTTGTTGAGCACCGCATCGATTCTCTGGCCAATCGCCCCTCCGAGGGTTGTGAACACCGCGATGGCAACGCCCTCGGCGAGCTGTTCGGGAGTCTCATAGCTCAGGTCGGCCGTGCTGTAGTTGTCGACGAGCATCACGTTCTCGAACGGTGCCGACAGCCTGTACTTGATGGAACCTCCCAGGTCGACATCGAACCTGTCTCCGTAGTCGCCTCGATCGATTGCCTCGACGGAGCTGAGGAAGAAGTCGAGTTCTTTGAGGAACGCGTAGCCGTTCTCCTCGACGTAGTGGGTGCCAGGCTTCGGCCGGAACACCCCTGGCATCACTAGGTATGCGTAGCGATCCCATCCTTTGGCCTCGGGCATGGCTGCGATGGCGCACGCAAGGTCGAGCAGCATGCCCGCGCCCGTACCGCCGGCGATCGAGCCCAAAAAGACGATCTGCTTCGGGCAGCCACTTGTGTCCCAACGGGAGTCGTCTTCGTGCTTGATGCTGTCGATCTTCCTGAGTTCCGCCGCAATCGCCGGCCGAATCTTGTTCATGAGGTGGTGGAGTGCGAAACGTCCAAGCTGACGTATCTGACCCGCGCCCTTGTGGATGTTTCTGTGCTTGTGCCGCGGTATCCTCTCCAGGTCCATCCATGTCTCGAACATGTTCCGCTCGGATTCGATGTGACCCCAGACTCCCTTTACCTCGAGATGTAGGAACTCCTGGCCCTCCTCGAGTGAGTGGGCCTCTTGCCTATCGGTATCGAACGCCACCCGCCTGATCTGTGGGGGCACTTCCCCATATACAGAGACGAGGCGCTTGTGTATCTCCTCGAGCGATTTCTGGCCCTGACCTCCGAGTCCGATCAACAGAGACGGGTTGATCTTCGTCCTCTCCGCGCTCGTAGGCTTCCCGTTCGACATGCGATCCCCTCTTTCATCTCCTCAAGAACTGCGACTACCAATCATTCAGTCACGATAGTGGCGATACGCGCTCATGAACTCCAACTCGTAGTCTCCGTCTCTAGTCTCGACGCGTATTCTGTCACCGTTTCGCACGATGGAAGTGTTGCCGTAACCAATCGAGTCGGTAACGTCATTTGTCACAGTCATTAAGGCAAGACTCTCATCGGCTTGCTCGTCGTACACCATCTCGACCCTGAGCCTTTCCTCGCATTCGAACACAGACACCGCAGGCGAGAATACAAGCTTCACTGGCATTTCCGGCAAGTCCTGTGTGTCCTTGCCGACCTCATAAGCGGCCTGTCCCGTCATGTCTATCTGGGACGGCTGGACACCAGGCTTCTGTACATGCAACCTGGCATCCATGATTTGCGGACGTATCTTCCTCCACACTAGCGCGAGCACTCTGGGTGGCGTTGATCCGCTCTTGAGTGCAAGAAGCACTACTGCGATGACGCACGCAACTGTCAACGCAACGAGAGCACCGAGTGCCCACATCAGAATCTGCTGCCACAAAGGAGCCGGAGCGTCCGCAACCGAGAAGACGAGCCGGAAATGCGTGGGCTCAGCAGAGTCACCACCGCCCTCGAGGCCTTCCCCCTGAATGCGAGCATCATCTGACGTCACGACAACGCTGATATCGTACTCTCCTGCAGCAGCGCCTTGCGGGGGGTCGACAACCAGTGTCACCTCGGTCTGGTCTGCAGAAAACGTGACCGCTTCTGCTTTCTCGCCTTCCGGAATGTCGAAATACACCCACTCCGGAACTCCGCGCGGTCTTTCCAGCCTGAGCGTCACTTGGGCTCCTGCGACACGCGCGTGATCATTGAGCGTCGCAGTAAGCGGAATCTCTTCCGGCCGGTAATCGGTAGCATACGGATCCAGCAGGCCAAGCACTATGGTTAGATCCTCTTCCGTGCCATGTGCCAGCGTGATGATGCTCACAGGCTCGTAGCTAAAGGTGAAGCCGATGGAGTCGGGTGCGAAATCGATGTCTGCATCCGTTCGCTCCGTCTCGAATGATATGAGTCCCGAGTACTCGAAGGGCTCGGCGTCCTCAAGCACCTCAGCGTTGGTCACCGAAAGCGTAAGCTCTTGTTCCATCTCGCCTGATGAGTCACCTGATGCGAACGTGAAGGTGCTGGGCTCGATCTGAGGCGTGGCCCCCAGGGTCTCGGCGGCTTCGCTGTTGACCGATACGCGTATCTCGAGTCCTTCTAGGCGCTCATCGTAGGCCAGCCTGATTCGCCGAGTCGCCTCGCCGGTCTCTCTCAGGTTCCCGAAGTCGAGTTCAGGCGGCGATATCCGGGCGGTAAGTATCTCAATCACCTCGCCCTCGGGATTGTCCTGAACTTCAACCCCAGGCTCTTGAGCCCATTCCGGGTCGGACGTCGTGCCAAGAGTTATGTATTTGAGGAACAAGAACGGGTTGTCCGAGCGCTGTAGCCTGAATCGGCGCAGGATCTCTTCGAGGTCTACGCCCGCAGGACTGTTGTCCTGACCATCTGTGAAGAGGTAGATCGTCTGTACGTAACGAGTGTCGGGACTCGCCCTACGTGATTCCTCGGCCATTTCGATGATGCTGGCAAGTGAGTGGTAAATCCAGGTCACCTGCCCGTCAGCCTGGAGTCCCGTCACATGCTCTTTGAGTGCCGCCCTATCAGCATCCTCACGTATCTCGCGGCGAAGCAACAAGTCCTCTTGAATGCCTCTGTGGAACGGGGCGATGAACACCTCGGTCCCCGGCTCCAAGGAGTCAATGAGAGCGTTGACGTTCTCCTTGACCTGGGGGAATATCACAGGATTCCCGCTGCCCTGCGGCAGCCCTACCATCGACCCGGAAGCATCGATCACGAAGTAGTACTGGTA
>PWVH01000104.1 GCA_003563465.1 Coriobacteriaceae bacterium
AAGATCGAGACAGCCATACAGAAGGCCTTCGGTGGTGGAGAGGCAGCTGAGTACGAGCAAGTCGTGTATGAGGGATACGGTCCTGCAGGTGTCGCCGTTTACGTTGAGGCCCTGACGGATAACCGCAACCGGACCGCCGCTGATGTACGGAGCACCTTCGCACGGATGGGAGGGAAGCTCGGAACCTCAGGGTCGGTGGCCTTCCAGTTCGAACGCAAAGGTCAGATACTCATAGACTCCGACGGCGCGCTCGAAGAAGAGGAGATACTGCTGTCGGCCGCCGACGCTGGCGGCGAAGATCTCGAGGTGGGTCAAGATGAGTGGATCGTCTATGCCCCGGCCGGCGAGGTGATGGGGGTCAAGACCGCATTGGAAGAAAAGGGCCTTCCGGTCAAGGGCGCAGAAATCGTGATGGAGCCGGTAGTAGAAACAGATGTCGGAGTCGCTGACGTCAAGAAGGTCCTGCGGTTGGTTGACATGCTCGAGGACCTAGATGATGTCCAGAGCGTATACCACACGATGGAGCTCACTGAAGAGATTGCAGCCGCACTGGAGGAATAGGCCGCTATCGCCGTTTGCGTTGCGTTGCAGATGGTCTCCCGTTATCCTGAACATATGTTCGATTCAAGCCGACGAGGGGAGCAGTGTTGGTCATCCTAGGCATCGACCCTGGACTTTCCAACACCGGCTGGGGAATAGTCGAACAGGCCGGATCGGCGCTTCGTTGTCTCGCATACGGCTGCATCGATACGTCATCTGATGCGCCGCTGTCGAAACGGCTATCCACTATTCACGATGAGCTGCAAGAGGTCGTTGCTCGCTATCAGCCGACCGAATGCGCTGTAGAGAGCGTGTACTTCAGCACCAACGTCAAGACTGCGTTCTCGACGGGTCAGGCTCGCGGAGTTGCTATCTTGGCGACGGCCGGCATAGGGACTGCCCTGGGTGAATACGGTCCTGGTGAAATCAAGATGGCGGTGACGGGTAACGGCTCGGCGGACAAGCATCAGGTGCAGTACATGGTTCGCACTATTCTCGGCCTCAGGTTGGATCCGGAGCCTGAGCACGCCGCCGATGCACTTGCGGTAGCAATCTGTCATGCGCATTCACGCGGGGCGAGGATGCTCCATCGGAGGGCCACGGGGTGATCGCGTTTCTGATAGGACGCCTTGCAGAGAAGGGGGTCGTGCACTGTGTGCTCGATGTGGGCGGCGTCGGTTACCGCCTCCTGATGTCGACTGGCTCCCTGTCTGCTCTGCCCCAAGAAGGCGATTCTGTCATGGTGCACACGTACCTGCACGTGCGCGAGGACGAACTCACACTGTTCGGCTTCGAGTCTGAAGAGGAGAAATCAATCTTCGAGAAGCTCATAACCGTCAACGGCGTGGGACCGAAGGTCGCCCTGGCTGCGTTGTCATCCTATTCGCCAGATGTGCTGGCGGAGGGGATCGTCTGCGAGGATGTTGCGCTTATCTCGAGTGTACCGGGTATAGGAACGAAGACGGCTCAGCGCATCATCCTCGATCTGAAGGACAAGCTGGGCGCCGCGCAAACAGGGGTCGAAGGCCTCATTCATGTCGGCGGTACCGCCGCAGAGACTCGTGAAGCGCTGATCGGGATGGGCTTCTCGGCTCAAGAGATCACCGCGGCTCTCAAGGGTTTGGACAAGAAGGCGGACTCCCAGACGGCGCTGAAGTACGCCCTACGGCGACTCGGAGGCGGCTCGTGAGCACGGTCTGGGAGAACGAGGATGCCAGATGGTCAGAAGAGCCTGAGCGACTCGTATCGGCCGACCATACCGAAGACGATATCGAGATCGACAGGTCGCTCAGACCTTCGAGTCTGGTCGAGTACTTGGGGCAGACCAGGGTCAAAGAGAACCTCGGCGTACTTATTGAAGCGGCGCGCGGCAGGAACGAGTCGCTCGATCACATCCTGCTCTCCGGGCCTCCGGGATTGGGTAAGACCACGCTTGCCGGAGTGATAGCTGCCGAGCTGGGAGTCCAACTGAAGAACACGAGCGGTCCAGCGATCGAGCGTGCCGGAGACCTGGCTGCCATCTTGACCAATCTTGACGAGCGGAACGTGCTGTTCATAGACGAGATCCATCGGCTAAACCGAGCGGTCGAAGAGATTCTCTACCCTGCGATGGAGGACTACGCGCTGGACATCATCATCGGTAAGGGCCCCGCTGCGCGCAGCCTCCGAGTCGATCTCCCGCGCTTCACACTCGTGGGCGCGACGACACGGACCGGTCTGGTCACGGGTCCTTTACGCGATCGCTTCGGCATGGCGTTCAGGCTGGATTACTACTCTGCCGACGAGCTGACCGACATAGTGAATCGCTCGGCCGGCATCCTCAGCGTGGGAATCGACGAGAGAGGCGCTACGGAGATATCCCGACGCTCGCGAGGGACACCTCGACTTGCCAACCGTCTGCTCAAGCGAGTGCGCGACTACGCACAGGTACGTCACGAGGGCTTCATAACGAAAGACATCGCTGATGAAGCACTTGCTTTCTTCGAGGTGGACCATGTCGGCTTGGACACGATGGACCTAGCGATACTCGACACGCTCGTGCACAAGTTCAGCGGCCGTCCAGTCGGGCTGAATACTCTTGCTGCCGCCGTAGGCGAGGAGTCAGACACACTCGAGGACGTCTACGAGCCTTACCTGCTACAGTTGGGGTTTCTCGCGCGCACGCCGAAAGGGCGGCAGGCGACTCCGAGGGCCTACGAGCATCTGGGTGCAGACTTGCCTCAGAGCGGGGCAGGGCAGGGCCAAAGCGGCTTGTTCTGAGTTCTTGGGATGTAGGGCACTGTCTCCGAGTCGGCGATTCGCGTCCTATCCTGACGACAGCCTGCGCGAAACGCCATCTGTCGCGGCGGTCTTGGGAGGGACGCCAGGGCCATTGTTGATCTTCCTGATGCGCGCACGGTCTCTCGATACCTTGTACTCGAAGAGCCACCGGGTTACTTGATTCGCCTTGCCGTTCGCCAGGTCGTATCGCTCCAGCACACACATCGGCCTTTCCTGGCCGTGCTCCGAATCGGGATGGCGCCAGAACACGCATCTGCCGGAGTCACACCTGGCATGCATCCCGAGGCTACGCTTGAGTCCACAACGCTTCATCGATTCCGTCCGCCCGTCGGCTTCTCAGAGGTTCTATCGGCTTGTGGCGTGGACGGCCGGAAGTATATACCGACGAACGGTTGTAGCACAGGTGCGCGACGAGCGAGCTTGATCACTTCAGGGTAGAATAGAGACACGAAAACTCCGCGCCACCATCGTGGCGTGTCTTGGCACCCGTCGTACGACTGAGGAACTCATGAGAAGCAACCACATCGATTCCCGCTCTTGCGCGCCCCGGCACGGCAGGCGCTCAACGAGACGTGGCTCGTTCATCACGGACTTGTCGCGGGTGTCTGCTATGCCCGAATCCGAGCGGGAGCGTCTCGCCGAGGTTTCCGATCGTTTCGCGTTTCGGGCAAGCGAGTACTATCTGGGCCTTGTCGACTGGTCTGATCCTGAAGACCCCATAAGGGCCCTGATCGTCCCACGACTCGAGGAACTCGAGGATTTCGGTCGACTCGATGCTTCCAACGAGGCCTGCAACACAGTCATGCCCGGAGTCCAGCACAAGTATCCGGATACCGCGCTGTTGCTTTGTATCGAAGCGTGTGGTGGCTACTGTCGCTATTGCTTCCGTAAGAGACTTTTCATGCGCGACAATCACGAGGTGTCGCGCGACCTCGGAGCGGGAATCGCATACGTGCGCGATCATCTTGAGATTACGGACGTTCTTCTGACGGGCGGCGACCCACTGCTCTTGAGCACCCGGAAGCTGGCCGAGGTGTTGCAGGCCCTTCGCGAGATTCCTCATGTGCGTACGGTTCGCATCGGTACCAAGATGCTCGCTTTCGATCCTTTTCGCCTGCTCGACGACACTGAGCTCCAAGAGCTACTTGCGGAGCAGTCAGGACCGGGAGGCCGCATCTATCTGATGGTCCACTTCGATCATCCCCGCGAGTTAACCGAACCTGCGATTGAGGCAGTAGACCTGGCGATACGCCTGGGCGTCATCTGTGCGAACCAGTGTCCTGTGGTCGCCGGAGTGAACGACGATCCTGATGTCCTTAGGGAACTGTTCGAGACCACCTCGAACGTGGGCTGTCCTCAGTACTACGTCTTTCAGGGAAGGCCTACGCTAGGTAATGCTCCGTTCCGTGTTCCGATCGTGCGCGGCTTCGAACTGATATCCGAAGCACATCGTGGCGCTTCCGGTCTGGCACGCCGAGCGCGCTTCGTGATGTCTCACGAGAGCGGTAAGCTAGAGATCGTCGGAGTCGATGAGGAGCGCATCTACATGCGCTATCACAGGGCTAAGGACGCCGCGGACGAGAACCGTTTCGTGTCGTTTGCGCGTGACGACGAAGCGATTTGGCTCGATGATCTCGAGCGATTGAGCTAGAAGACGCTCGTATCGTCAGAGCTTTACGTCTGCAGCCCACAGACCGTGCAGATTACAGTACTCGACCGTGCGCAGCCTCTCGCCCGGTTCTGCGACCACGACGATGGAAACATCCGGGTCAGAGGCTACAGGCGAGAAGTCGACACGAGCGATCGGTGCGTCTCCCAGATAGAGCATGATCCACTGTATGTAGTGATCGGGCTGGTTCGGGTGGGACACATAGTGGCCTACCTTGACGTTCACCCGCACCTTGTCGCCGTCACGCTCTGCAGTCACATACGGTGTGTGCTTGAGTTCGAAATCACTGGCGGCATCGAGGTCGGTCACGTGCTTCAGTGGGCCGAGGATAGGTGCGTCGCTCATGGTTCAGTCTCCGTTCCGCATAGGTGGTGTGTCCGTGCTTGGCGGACACGATGTGTATACCCACGTGCGGCGTCGAGAAAGGCGCTGATGTATCATCTTCCGGAACACTTCGAGAGGAGAACCTCAATGGGACCAGTTGAAGAGGCCCTTGTCGAACGCAACAGTTTTGCGCTCGTGATCATCGACATCCAAGAGCGTCTTGCTGCGGCGATGTCTGACCGAACGCGTGTTGCTGTGGCGGCTGGCAAGCTCGCTCAGACAGCTGCCGTTGTCGACGCTCCGGTGATAGTGACGCGTCAGTATCCACAAGGTTTGGGCCCGAACATACCAGAACTCGAAGAGGTGCTGACGAGCCTGGCGGAGAGAGGCGCTAACGTTCAAAGTGTCGACAAGACGGCGTTCTGTTGCGCTGCGGAACCGGCGTTCGAGGATGTGCTTCGAGCCACCGGACGCAGGCAGGTCGTGATCGCCGGCATGGAGACACACATCTGCGTGGTCCAGACCGCAATCGTTCTTGCTGCTCAAGGTTATACCGTTCATGTAGCCGCGGATGCGTGCTGTTCTCGCGACTCAAGCTTCCATGATCTCGCACTCGATCGCATGCGTGCGGTGGGCGTGATAGTCACCACAAGCGAATCGGTGATGTACGAGGCGATCGGTCGTGCAGGAACCGATGACTTCAAACGTCTCCTCGGCATTGTCAAGGCGTAGTAAACTACACGCCGTCTCACTACCGGGGAGCGCATCCCGAGAAAGGCTTGAGTCGAGTGCTCACAGACATCGAGATCGCCCATCGAGCGCGTCTGCGTCCGATAACCGAGGTGGCCGAGGCGGCCGGTATCTCAGAGGCCTATCTCGAGTCCTACGGTCCCTACAAGGCCAAGGTGGGACTCGGGGCGCGCGATTCCGGCAACGGCCGAAGCGGTCGATACGTGGTCGTCACGGCGATGACGCCGACTCCTTTCGGAGAGGGGAAGACCCTTACCACCGTAGGACTCGGTCAAGCGTTCTGGCGGCTGGGCAAACGCGCGTTCACTTGCATCCGGCAGCCGTCGTTGGGGCCGGTGTTCGGCATGAAAGGCGGGGCCGCCGGCGGCGGGTACTCACAAGTGGTCCCGATGGAGGATCTGAACCTGCACCTTACGGGCGATGCGCACGCCATCACCGCGGCACACAATCTGTGCGCAGCGTTCATCGACAACCATCTCTACCACGGTAATGCGCTCTCCATCGATCCCCACACGGTGAGCTGGAAGCGGGTGCTCGATATCTCCGACCGGGTACTCCGTGAGATCGTCGTCGGACTCGGCGGCCGGGTCAACGGTGTGCCGAGGGAGACCGGATGGGAGATCACCTCCGCCAGCGAGCTTATGGCGATGCTGGCTCTTTGCGAGGACCTAGGTGATCTGCGGGCGCGCATAGGACGAACCGTCGTCGCCACCACGTTCGACGGTCGTCCGGTTACGACAGAGGACCTGGGCGTGGCCGGAGCCATGACGATACTCATGCGCGATGCGGTGAAGCCCACACTCATGCAGAACCTGGAGGGGGGCCCAGTGCTGGTACATGCGGGCCCGTTCGCGAACATCGCACAGGGGAACAACTCGATAGTCGCAGATCGTGTCGCACTTGCGCACGGCGAGTACGTCGTGACCGAGTCAGGGTTCGGGTCGGACATGGGGGCGGAGAAGTTCGTCAACATCAAGTGCAGGACGTCGGGGCTCTCGCCCGACTGTGCCGTGCTTGTATGTACGATTCGTGCGCTCAAGACCCATTCGGGCCGTTTCGATGTTCGCCCGGGGTCGCCACTCGATCCTGCGTTGGCCGTCGAGGACTTGGAGGCGTTGGCCGCGGGACTTGTGAACCTCAAGGCTCATGTCGCGATCATTCGCAGCTTCGGTATCCCGGTCGTGGTGGCCATCAACCGGTTCGCAGGCGATACCGAATCCGAGCACGAGCTCGTGCGAGACGCATCGATCGATGCAGGCGCTTCGGCAGCGGTGACGCACACGATGCACGCTGATGGCGGTGCAGGCGGCCTCGAACTGGCCGAAGCCATCATCTCCGCCTGCGGGCAAGCCGACGGGGTGCGGTTCACCTACGAGGATGCCGATCCGCTCGAAACGAAGATAGAGAAGATCGCAGTGAACATCTACGGTGCCGATGGCGTCGACTTCACCGCGGAGGCCAAGCGATCGACCGAGCTCCTGGCCAACATGGGCTATACACGGCTTCCTGTGTGCATGGCGAAGACCCATCTCTCACTCACTCACGATCCCGTTCTCAAGGGGCGTCCCAGTGGATGGACCCTGCCCGTGCGTGACGTGCGCCTCTCGGCTGGGGCAGGGTTCTTCTCCGCTATGTGTGGCGACATTCTCACGATGCCTGGGCTGCCAGCGCGTCCGGCTGGCGAGAACATGGACATAGATGCCGACGGCAGTGTGAAAGGGTTGTTCTGACAATGGCGCGGATCATCGATGGGAACCAGGTGGCGGCGGTGGTTAGGGCCGAAGCGGCGCAAGCGGTCGCTGCTCTTCAGGCCGAGGGTGTCACTCCCGGTCTTGCGGTCGTGCTGGTGGGTGACGACCCAGCTTCGGCCGCCTACGTTCGAATGAAGGAACACGATTGTTCCGAGGTAGGAGTGCGATCCTTCGACCACAGATGCCCGGCGGAGACGACACAGTTTGAGCTGGATGCCATCATCGACAGATGTAATGCGGACCCTGAAGTGCACGGCATACTGGTCCAGATGCCACTCCCGGACCATCTTGATGCCGAGCGGGCCATCGAGCGTATCGTGCCGGAGAAGGACGTAGACGGGTTTCACCCGGTAAACCTCGGCCGTCTGGTGCGAGGGCTTCCAGCACCGCGTGCGTGCACTCCCTACGGCGTGATGCGTCTGTTGGCGCACTACGGTATCGAGCTGTCTGGCCAGCGGGCTGTAGTGGTAGGCCGGTCGACGATCGTCGGAAAGCCTATGGCCCTCATGCTGCTTGAGGAGAATGCTACAGTGACCGTGTGCCACAGCCGGACACGAGACCTTCCGGGCGTCTGTCGTGAAGCGGACGTGATCGTAGTGGCGGTCGGCCGTGCTCGG
>PWVH01000026.1 GCA_003563465.1 Coriobacteriaceae bacterium
CGGCACCCTCGGTCCGCTCAAGACGAAGAACGCGTACCGCGATTTTGTTCTCACTCCAGATATGCGCGCGATGCTTGAGACTCATCTAGCCAAGTGTCCACCGAACGCGCTGAACCTCGTCTTCCCGACGCCTCAGGGAGCGCCTTTGCGCCGAGGCAACTTCTATCGGTATGTGGTCAGCAAGCTCAAAGAGGAGACCGGCATCACTGACCTACGTATGCATGCGATTCGGAGGATGTATTCGACTGAGTTGGCGATGCTCGATGCGGATGCCGCATACGTCATCAAGAAGATGGGGCATGCCGACTATGCGACTTCGCACAGACACTACATCGAACTGCGGGACCCGGTTCAGGACGACTATCAGGAATCTGTGAATCAGCGCATCGCGGGAGACTGGCTCCGTAGCAGTTCCGTAGCATCGACCGATTCCGACTTAGATGGAAAGAGACAGCGGCGGAGCGATTCCACCGCTGACCTCGGGTCTTCTATGGTGCCCCCGGCAGGAATCGAACCTGCGACACCAGGTTTAGGAAACCTGTGCTCTATCCCCTGAGCTACGGAGGCACGCCAAAGGATTCTAGCACGGCGATTCTCCCTCGGCATTCACACCGCGAGCCTTTGCTGCGAAGATACGTCTGAAGTGACCATCAACGTGGACCTGGACCGAGGAGACGCGAATGAGGCCCGGAACGCTGGTAGGAATACTCGCCGTCGTCGCGCTGCTGGCGGCCGCGGCATGGTTCTTCTTCGACTGGCAAGAGATGCCCGAGCCCGAGAGGGAGTATCATTGGCCGCTCACTGGCGAGGTCGCACCAGACGGTGACAGCATTCGCACCCGTGTCGTCTCGGTGAAGATCGAGAATTCCTCGGCTGCACGCCCGCAAGCGGGCCTTGCCGATGCAGACGTGGTCTACGAAAGCCTTTCTGAAGGCGGAATCCCGCGCCTCAACGCTCTGTACCATTCGACTTTGCCTGAGAGGGTCGGCCCGGTGCGAAGCGCCCGTCTGTCCGATACGTATCTCGTGCCGCAGTACGGGGCGCTTTTTGCCTACTCGGGAGCGAGCGAGGCCGTGCGCGAGCGAATCAGAGCTGCTGGAATCGACGACATGGGCATGGAGCGCAACCCGGGTCTTTACGAGCGCGACCCCGGCCGTTCTCCGCCGCACGACGTGTTCACCAGCGCAAAGAATCTACGGGCCGCTGCAGCCGACGCAGGCTTCGCAACCGTGGTTGCACCGCGGGGTCTCGTGTTCGGCGCAGTTCCCGACACTCTGGCCGAAGCACCTCCTGCGATGCAGGCTTTCATCCCGTTCGCCGGTGGCAACGACGTCTTGTGGATTTGGGACGAAGCCGGTAGCCGCTGGTTGAGGGACGTGGCCGGTATGCCCCATGCCGACGAGGAGACGAGCGAACCGTACTGGGCCGCCAACGTGATAATCATGTACGCGGAGACGCTCGAGACGGGCATGCGGGACGTCACCGGCTCGGCGGTGCTCGACATCCGTCTCGACCGTTCGGGTGAAGCTGTAGTGCTTAGAGATGGGCGCCGTTTCGACGTCAGCTGGACGGCCTCTCCGAGCGCTCCTCCGCTATTCGAGAGCGCAGAGGGCGTCGCGTTTCCGCTCGCTGTGGGCAAGACCTGGGTTGAAGTCGTGCCGGTCGGCTACGAGGTGACGATAGAGTGAACGAATCGTATCGACCGGCTACGGGGTGACGATAGAGTAAACAAATCGCAGATCATCGGTGCGCTAGACTCGACTTATGATTCCGACCCTCTACATCGATGCCGATGCCTGCCCTGTGACGCGCGATGCGCTTGCGATCGCACGCCGCCACACGGTGCCCACAGTGCTGGTTGCCAACACCACGCAGAACCTCTCGCGCTACTCCGGCCGTGGCGGTGTCGAGTGCATCGAGGTGAGCGGAGGGCGCGACGCTGCGGACTTCGCGATAGTGGAGCGCCTGAAGGCCGGTGACGTCGTCGTCACCGGCGACATCGGCCTTGCGGCGATGGTGCTCGGCCGAGGCGCTCGAGCGATCAGCCCGCGGGGCCGCCTGTTCTCCCCCGGGACCATCGACATGGAGCTCGAAGTGCGTCACGCGGAGCAGCGGCACCGCCGTTCGGGAGGGCGCACCAAGGGGCCGAGCGCGTTCGAGGACGAGGACCGAGAGCGCTTCCGCCAACAACTAGCTCGCTTGATCGCGGAGAGCGGCTGAGCGCTAGTCCTCGATCAGGTCTTCGGGCGGAGGCGCCTTGCCGACCCAGATCGTCACGACCGTATCCCGCTTGACCTTCTGTCCCGGGAGCGGATCCTGCGTCAGCACGACGTCGTCGTCGGGGCTCACCTGATAGTTGACCTGTACTCGCAGGCCGGCGGCCTGTATGTCACGACGGGCCTGCGACTCGCTGAGCTCGATAACCGACGGGACGGTAACCTCGTCGCGCCCCTTGGACACGCGTATCGTCACGGTTGATCCTGCATCGAGCGAGACGCCACCCTCCGGGCTCTGACTTATGACCCGGTCCTTGGCGACTGTGTCGCTGAACTCCTCGGTCGCGTTGACCCTGAAGCCTGCGTCCTGCAACTCGCTTGTCGCATCTGCACGCGACTTGCCAACCACGTCCGGAACGCGCACGAGTTGCGTCCCACGGCTTACCACGATCGTGATCACGGTTTCGGGGGGCGCCATCTCACCGGCTTCGGGTGCTTGGCGAAAGACCTGACCGTCAGGCACGTCGCTGTTGTATTCGCGTTGGATATCGATCTCGAAGCCTGCCTGACGCACCACCCGAAGTGCATCGGACTCGGTCATGCCGACCAGATCCGGAACTTCAGACACGTCGGGTCCGAGGCTGATCACGAGAGAGACCTCAGAGCCCTCAGGCGCTTCGTCTCCCTCCTCGGGGGACTGCTCGATCACCAGTCCGGCTTCGTACTCGTCGCTAGTGCGCTCCGTGATGGGGCCGACGGTCAGCTCCGCCGAGGCCAAGACCTCAGAGGCTTCTTCGAGCGTGAGGCCCACGACGTCGGGGACGACCACCGTGGGGACGGTATCGAACGCTCCCATCGCCCACGCGACGCCGAGCCCAGCCGCCAACACGAGAGCGATTCCGATGATCCAAGGCCACGGGTTTCGTCGTTGTGGGACCGGGCGAACTCGAGGTGCGCCAGCGTGAGAAGATGCTTCGCCGCCCACTGCCGGCATGACGGACGTCTCGGCCATACCGCCCGCCACGACCGCTGCAGGGGCTGCGACCGCTCCCCCGCCTAAGAAGCGTTTCAGGTCGGTTCTCATCTCCTCGGCAGACGAATAACGCGCCGAAGGATCCTTCTGGAGCGCTCGCATGATGACCGCTTCGAGGGCCTGAGGAACGTCGGGGTTGATGCGCCGGGGTGGCACGGGTTCTTCGTTGACCTGCTTGAGCGCGACAGCTACGGGGGTGTCTGCGTCGAACGGGAGCTGGCCGGTAACCATCTCGTAGAGAGTCACGCCCAGGGAGTATAAGTCGCTTGCCGGTCCCAAGGCACGGCCCTGCGCCTGTTCGGGACTGACGTAGTGCGCGGTTCCCAGGACCGAGCCGGTCTGCGTCATCGTGGTGTTGCCGGCGCGGGCGATACCGAAATCCATGACCTTCACGGTGCCGTCCGGCATCAGGACGATGTTGTGCGGCTTGATGTCGCGGTGGATGATGTCGTATCCGTGGGCGACTGCCAGAGCAGCGCAGACTTGAGCCGCGTACTCCGCAGCCTTTACAGGATCGAGTGGGCCTTGCTGCTCGATGATCTCCTTGAGGTCGGTCCCGCGCACGAGTTCCATGACGATGTAGTAGGTCTCGTCGTCACGGCCCCAGTCGTAGATGTTGACGATACCGGGATGCGAGAGGTTCGCTGCCGCTTGGGCCTCTTGGCGGAAGCGCGCGACGAAACCGGGGTCGGAAGCGTAACGCGGGTGGAGCACCTTGACTGCGACGGTTCTGCCGAGGACTTCGTCGACCGCTTTGTAGACTTCGGCCATGCCGCCCGAGCCGATCTTCTCGGTCACGCGGTATCTGCGTCCGAACATCAATTCTTCCACGTATGGCTCCGTAACTCTCGAAGCGCCCGGTCAGGGCGGTCCATCCGTCACATTCTACCGCATCATCGCTGTAAGGCCGCCTCCATGACCGGCTTGACCGCAGGTGCGGCCACGCGACCGCCGGTGCCAGCGTTCTCGAGTACTATAGCCACTGCCACCTGGGGATTCTCGGCTGGTGCGAAAGCGATGAACCACGCATGCGGCTCGACGCCCTTAGCGGCCTCGGCAGTCCCCGTCTTGCCCGCGACGGCCACGCCGGGAATCTGGGCGCGAGTTCCGGTCCCAGAACGTACCGTGTCGACCATGATGCCGCTGACTATCGCCGAGGTCCTGCTGTCGGTGGCAACAGCCCATCTCCTGGGCTCTGTCGAGGTGATGACGCGTCCGGCACGGTCGGTCATGCGCTCGACCAGATGCGGTCTCATGATGACTCCGTCGTTGGCGATGCCTGCTGTCACGAGAGCCATCTGCAATGCGGTCACCTGGGGTCCCGGCGGGCTGTCGTGCTCGCCCACCGGCTGTCCCACACCCGCCCACGCGGTCTCCCACGTCGTCATCTCACCAGGATCGGGCATCAGTGACGCGGTCGCCTGTATCTCGATCGGCGGCACCTTGCCAAAGCCGAACTGTTCGCTCTGCGTCACGAGATCGTGCGGGCCGAGGTCGATCGCGAGCTGTGCGAACACGGTGTTGACCGAGCGCATCGTCGCAGAGCGCAAGTCCATCGCCCCGTAGCTCCCGCCCTCGTAGTTGGTCACGGGAGCGCCTCCGATCTCGATGGAGCCCGGACCGGTGTAGGTCGTCTCCTGGGAAGCGACACCTGAGGCGAGCGCACCGGTGAGCGTCACTATCTTGTATGTCGATCCGGGCGGATAGAGACTCTGCGCCGCACGGTTGTAGAGCGGAGCGGTCTCTTCGGCGGAAAGCTGCTCCCAGGCCTCGTCGACGACGGCCGGGTCGTATCCGGGCGAAGACGCCATCGCCAGCACGGCGCCGGTCCGAGGGTCCAGGGCCACGACGGCGCCCCGGTGCCCGCCAAGCGACTGCTCGGCAACACGCTGGACTCGGCTGTCGATGGTAAGCCACACGTCGTTGCCGGCGACAGGAAGTCCGGCGGCCGCCTCGACCGCGTCGCGGAAGGTGCGGAAGACGCGCTGTCCGGTCAACGCGTCGTTCATAGACGCCTCGATGCCCGCCCGGCCAAACTGCAAGCTGTAGTAGCCCACCACGTGGGCGGCCATGGCACCTTGCGGATATCGCCGTCTGTAGATCTCACCCTCGCGCACGGATTCGGCGAGCACCAAAGCGTCGGACGATACTATCGAACCCCTGGGGGAGCGGATCTCTTCTGCCAGGCCACGGGTGTTGACGGAGTGGTTGTTGAGCGAGCGAGCCTGCACGACCTGTATCCAAGTGAGGTTTATCACCAGGGCGACAAGCAGGACGCTTAGCGCCGCGGCCGAACGCGACAGGCGCGAGGCGAGGGCGACGCGGCCGAGCACCCCCGGACTCGAAGCGAGAGAGACGACCTCGGCGCTTCGGCCGGTGGCTGCATCACCTGCCCTGAGGAGCAGGCCAAGAATCATGAAGTTGGCCAGGATCGAAGAACCGCCGTAAGAGACGAAGGGGAGTGTGATTCCCGTAAGGGGGATGAGCCGGGTCACGCCTCCGATGATGACGAATGTCTGCAGGCCGATAGCGGCGACGAGACCGGCCGCGGTAAAAGCCGCCATGTCGGAGCGGGCTCGCGCGGCCGTGGAGAGCCCGCGCATACAGAAGAGCAAATAGGCGATGATGAGCGCGGCACCGCCCAGAAGACCGAGCTCTTCACCGACAGCGGCGAAGATGAAGTCCGTCTCCACGAACGGGATTCGCCCCGGGAATCCTCGGCCCACGCCCACACCGGTCACCTGGCCTGCTGCCAGGGCGAAGAGGGACTGTACGAGCTGATAGCCGCGTCCCGCCGGATCAGCGAACGGATCTATCCAGATGGCGATACGCGTCTGCACGTGCGAGAAGACCGAGTGGGCGGCGTAGGCGCCTGCGGCAAAGAGCGTCAGTCCGACGACTATGTAGCTGAGCCTTGCGGTAGCCACGTAGATCATCACCAGGAAGATTCCGAAGAACAGGAGGCTGGAGCCCAGGTCCTTCTGGGTGACCAACACGAACAGCGAGACCGCCCACATGAACACCAGCGGGCCCAGGTGGCGCAGGGACGGCACTCCTACGCCGAGGACCTTTCGGGTGGGGACGGACAAGACCTCACGGTTTTCGGCCAGATAGGCAGCGAGGAACAAGACGATCAGCACCTTGGCAACCTCGCCAGGCTGGAACGAGAGGCCCGCGAAGCGCAACCAGAGCTTCGCCCCATTGATCTCGACTCCGACAAGAGTAGGCAAGACGAGCAACGTCAGTCCGACGAGCATCACCGTGTACTTGTAGCGGGCGACACGCTCGAGGGAGGGCACCGCCACAAGAGTGCCGACGAGGGCCGCCACCCCTACGAGAAGCCACACGAGTTGTTGTGCGCCAAGGTCGGGATCGAGTCGCGTGACATAGGCGAGCCCGACTCCCGAGAGCAGTGCGGTCAGCGGCAGTAGAGTGGGGTCTGCCGCTGGCGCGAGCGAGCGTACGGCGATGTGCGCGATGAAGAACGCGCCTATGAGCCCTGCCGGCACAACGAGGTCGTGCCACGAAAGGCTGGCGGTCTTCTGTGCCGTGACGAGTCCGAAGACCAGGAGCACTGCGGGGGCCGCGGCCAGCAGCAGGAGAAGTTCTGTCGAGCGCCTAGCGCGCACGACTACTCTCCCTCCGGTGTCGGTGTGGTTTCTGTCGAACGCTCCTCGGCAATCGCACGGTACTGCTCCACGAGCGCCCACGCGGCGTCTAGATCCTCGACCGCGATGCCCCCCGCAAGGCGTCCGGCGGTCACCGGATCGAGCGCTTCGACCGTGACGGTGGTCTCCTCCTCGAGCCATCTCAGACTGAAGCCTGCGAACTCGCCAGGCAGACCTCGGTAGACGTGCACCACACCGTCTTCGGCGATTAGATACGCCCTGTTGGAAGCGTAGGTATGCGTGCCCCAGATTGCGACACCGACGACGGCTGTAAGCGCGAGCGCCCAGGCGACGACGGCAAGCCAAGCGCGGTGAGAGCGCTGGGGTGCCGAGGCGGCGGGCTCCCCGATGATATCGACCACTACGACCGAGGTGTTGTCGTGTCCACCCGCCTCGTTGGCAGCGTCTACGAGCATGCGGACGGCTAACTCGGAGTCACGGTATGCATCGAGGGTCTTACCTATCTGTTCGTCGGTGAGCATGCCCGTGAGTCCGTCCGAGCAAAGCAGCAGGCGATCTCCCACGGCAGCCTCTACCTCGAAGATGTCGGCGACCATGTTCGGGTCCGAGCCCAAAGCCCGGGTGATGACGCTGCGCTGCGGGTGAGAGCGGGACTGCTCCTCGGTGAGCGTGCCCTGACGGATCATGTCGGCGACCATCGAGTGGTCCTCGGTGAGACGCTCCAGATGGCCGTTGCGTAGCAGGTAGGCCCTGCTGTCGCCGACGTGAGCGATTGCTATCCGAGCGCCGTCCACGATGGCCGCGGTCAGAGTAGTCCCCATGCCCTCGCGTCCCAGGCCCTCACGTGTCGCTCGAATGACCGCTCGATTCGCCGTCCTGACGGCTCGTCCTAGCGCTTTGGCATCCGCTCGTCTGGGTGCAGCCTTCACGAGCGCCTCGATCGCGATGCTGCTGGCGACCTCGCCGGCCTCGTGACCTCCCAGCCCGTCGGCCACCGCGAACAGGGGCGGCTCGACCAG
>PWVH01000148.1 GCA_003563465.1 Coriobacteriaceae bacterium
CCCTCGAGCTTGCGGTAGTCGAAAGCCCACACGAGCGAGAGGGGAATCAACCCCAGCGCGATGCCGAACAAGTGCCGCTGGAACATCACGCCACCCGAGCCAAAGCCCGAGGTAGCTGAGTGCACTACGACAGCACCGTAGACCACAAGCAGAGCCGCAGTCAGAATGAGCGGTGCGTTCGCCCACTTCCGTATGGGACCGGTCGGAATCATCACGATCTCACCTGGACACGTCCGTCGCACGGACATGCTCGATGGGCAGACCAAGAAGCGCCGAGAGAATCTGTCGCGCGGCAGGCGCAGCCACGGCGCCTCCATGCCCCCCTTGTTCGATAACGACCGCCACTGCGTAGCGCGGATCACCGGCAGGCGCATAGGCCGTGAACCATGCGTACTCGTCACGGCCGGCGACCGTTGCGGTACCCGTCTTGCCCGCGACTCGCTCGCCGAACCCGCGAAAAGCGCTCGCGCCGGTCCCCTGCTCCGTCACAGCGAGTAGAGCCTGATGCATGGTCCGAAGATGCGCATCCGACACTCCGGTCGAAAAGGCCACTTCAGGCTCGACCGTATGCATCGACTGACCTTTGGCATCCAGAACCTCTTTGAGCACATGCGGACGCATCACGTCTCCGCCGTTGGCGATGCCTGCGAAGACAGCGGCCATTTGTAGCGGAGTCGTCAGCAGGTCGCCCTGGCCGATGGACACGTTCACCGTGTCGCCCGGTAGCCACATGCGATATTCGGGGTAGTCCAGGTTGTACTGTGCCTTCCATGCGGCATCTGGCACGCGGCCCTCAACCTCGCCGGGCAGGTCTATGCCGAGACGTGAACCGAGACCGAACCTGCGCGAGAAGGCCTGAAGCTCCTCCTTGTCACGCTTGTAGAACTCGTAGCCGATCTCGTAGAAGACCACGTTGCAGCTATCGGCGATTCCTCGAGTGAATCCTATGGCTCCGTGACCTCGCCGATTCCAGCAGTACTTCGCCCAATCCTCGCCCATCTTCGTCCATCGTCCCGCACAGTAGTACGAGTGCCCCAGCGAAGTCACACCATACTCGAGGCCGGCAAGACCTGTAATCGCCTTGAAGGTCGATGCGGGCGGGTAGGAGGCTTGGATGACTCGGTTGTTCAGGGGATACTCGCTCTTCTCCGCGTTGAGAGCCTCCCAGTCAGAGGCACTGATGCCTCCGATGAAGAGCGCGGGATCATACGTAGGAACACTAGCCATCGCCAGCACTTCACCCGTGCGCACATCCAAAGCGACAGCGGCGCCTGCACGTGCGTTCACGTAGTCGTCAGCGTGCGAATCCTTCAGCGCGTTTTCGAGAGCTTCTTCTGCGACTTGCTGGACCTCGACATCCAGTGTCAACATCACGTCTTGCCCGGGGACCGGATCGCCTTCCTCGATGACCCGGCGGACCTTCCCCACCGCGTCGACCTCTAGCCTTCGGTATCCCTTGTCTCCCCGAAGGACGGATTCGAACTGTCGTTCCGCTCCAGCCTTGCCGACGATGTCTCCCAAGACGTAGCGCTCCATCTCGGGTGATTTCAGTCCCTCTTCGGATATCTCGCCGATATAGCCCAGAACATGTGCTGCCAGCGTACCGAAGGGGTACTCTCTTGCCGGCATGACGGAGACCTCGACTCCCGGATACTCGTGTGCGTGTTCTGCAAGATAGGCGACGGTAGACATCGGGACGTCCACGCCGATGAGTCTCGGCTGAAGAGCAGCTTCCCGTTTGGACAAGACCCGCTCCATCACCTCCTCGTAGGGCATGTCAAGCACTACAGACAGGCGATACAGCATCTCTTCGTCTTCCTGAGCGCTGGGTTCCACCGTGACCCCAAGAGTGGAGCGGTTGGTCAAGAGAGGCTCCCCGTTGCGATCCAGTATCCGCCCTCTTGGCGCATCAACGAGAATCTCTGTAACCCGGTTCTCCTCCGCGGCACTGGCGAACTCCTCGGCCGCCAGTATCTGCATACTCCATGCGCGCAGCAACAGGATCCCGAGTGCGGCGATGAACACGATGCCGAGTGCGGCATAGCGGGATTTCTGCTGATCCTGAAAGGTAGTCACCAATCTGACTCCATCGGCGATCTGTTCGGCCGGCTCCTCAGGCCTAGCGACCCCACCTCGATCGGTCTACACCATGCGGCGGAAGGTGGTTACTGCCTTCTCTTGACGCAAGAACCGGGCCAGCCACGGATATACGAGGACGGCCAGGGCGGCATTATACACCGCGCCGGGTAGCATCACGCCGAGCACCTCTTCAATACCGAATCCCCCTAGCCCGAGAACAGCGAGCACCGTAGCGTAGAGCATTTCAGATGTCAGGCTCGCAACGAAGAGTATGAGCAAGGGCAAACGCCATCCCTCGGCGAACGTGTTCGCCTGCAGGGATCCCGCTACGAATCCGACGACACAGAAGACAAGCGCCGCAGGACCGATGGGAGCGGTGCCGATCAGGTCTAAGAGCAGTCCTGCAGAGAAACCGGCCAAGGTGCCTGCCCGCGGTCCCTGCACCAAAGCAAGAGTCACCACCACGAGAAGTAGTAGATTAGGCACCGCATCTCCCAGGGCGATGTAGGGTGCGATGCCGACCTGCAGCAACGTCGCGGCGAGAATCGCTGCGGCAGCTGACAGGAATCTACTCACTCGCTCGAACTCCTCTAGTCCTCGGTGGCCGGATCGCGAAGGACGACAACCTCTTCCAAACCTGCAAGCACTGCACTGGGCCTCACGCGTATCCGTGGATACAGGTCGGCCTCGTTGACTTGGACGTCAGCTACCTCACCTATGAGTAGGCCCTTGGGATAGACTCCGCCCATTCCGGATGTAAGTACCACATCTCCGACGTTAACTGTCGTATCGCGGCTCACGAAATCCATCGTGAGGTCACCATCGACAGATCCATATACCACACCCTCTGCACGCGTCGGCTGAAGCATCGCAGCTACCCCACTGCGCTGATCCGTTATGAGGCGGACACGCGAGCTGCGTTCGCCCGTCTCGACCACTTGACCTATGACCCCACGCGCCGCAAGCACGGGCATGCCTGTCTCGACACCGTCGGCCCCGCCACGGTCGATTGTTATCACGCTCTCCCATGCGGTAGTCGGCCTGCCTATGACCCTTGCCCCGACTACCTCTAGCTCGCGCGCTTCCACGAAACCTACAAGTTCTCGCAGCCTTTCGTTCTCCTGCCTGGCCTCCTCCAGCTCTATGAGTCTCTGGCGCATCTCGACGTTCTGCTGACGTAGAGTCTCTAGCTCCCCCCGAGAAACCGTTAGGTCCGTGACCCATGAACCAACGGCTCTCAATGGTTTGGTCGCGACGAAGCCTGCTCTGCCCACTGGTGCAAGTGCCGCGTTCAAGCCGCGACGGGTGGTACGCAGCGGCCCGGTATCACCCTCACGGAAGTAGATGGTGATTACGATGAAGCACACAACGACCAGTGCTGCGAGAATCCAGCCATCGCTGCCGGTCTTCTCACGATGCGAGATCCGCACTGTGGAGACGGCCCTCCCTACCTGGCGCCGGTGAGAACCTTCTTGAGAGCGTCGATCTCCTCAAGGGCCATAGCCGAGCCATCGACGACGTTAGTAAGCGCATTACCTGACACGTGCACCGGCATACCGGTCTCGTGTCTCAGCCGGTCATCGAGGCCCTTCAGCAACGCTCCACCACCGGTGACAACGATGCCATATTCCATGAGGTCGCTTGCCAGCTCAGGGGGAGTCTGCTCTAGTGTCGCCTTCACGGCTGCGACAACGGCCATGATCGGCTCCTCAAGAGCTTCCCGAATCTCTTCGGACTCCATCGTCACCGTACGAGGAAGACCAGTGAGCAGGTCACGGCCGCGAATCTCCACATCGACCTCTTCGGTGAGCGGCCATGCGCTACCGATCTCGAACTTGATCTCCTCGGCGGTACGCTCTCCGATCAACACGTTGTACGTACGCTTCACATGATTGATGATGGCCTCGTCGCACTCATCGCCTGCGATACGGATCGACTGCGCGACCACGATTCCACCAAGAGATATCACTGCAACCTCGGTAGTGCCACCACCGACATCCACAACCATGTTGCCGGTGGGCTCTTGAATCGGAAGGCCCGCGCCTATTGCCGCGGCCATCGGCTCCTCGATCAGGTAAGCCTGGCGAGCACCCGCCTGCATCGTCGCCTCGAAGACCGCACGCTTCTCCACTTCGGTCACGCCCGATGGAACGCACACGACCACCCGCGGTTTCGGTTGCCAAGGAAAGCGCTTGATCCTGGTCTTGTTTATGAAGTAGCGCAGCATGGCCTCTGTCACCTCGAAATCGGCGATCACGCCGTCTTTCAGAGGCCGGATGGCTACGATGCTTCCCGGAGTGCGTCCCAGCATGCGCTTCGCCTCGGAACCGACGGCAAGCACGCGTTTGGTGTCCTTCTCGACAGCTACTACCGAAGGCTCGATCAACACGATGCCACGACCTCTGACCGACACGAGAGTGTTGGCCGTGCCGAGATCGACGGCCATGTCGCCGCCCCATGAGTTGAAGAACATGTCTATCAGCGACACAGTCGCTGCAGCTCCCTTCGAAAGCGATGGCATCCAGCGCCACAGTGCGCCGAACGCGAACGCCAGCCCTGACACTCAGTACAAAGCGCACCAAAGCGATCCCCAGGAGCTAGGCTCCCAAAGACCGCAGGTCTGGGACCTGGACAAGTGTAGCACAGCACGTTAGCCAGAGCGTCCGCAGATGACCTCCTTGCGGTGTATTACACCATGTTCACATGAAGCCCATATCGCGCAAGCTCGAGTGCTCCCCGTCGTCGCCTATAATCACATGATCGAGAAGCTCTATGCCCAAGACATCACCGGCTTTGACGAGACGCCGTGTCAGCTGAATGTCCGCACCCGAGGGTGTCGCATCCCCGCTGGGATGATTATGGACGATTACGATTGAGGCTGCCGACACCCTCACTGCCTCCTTGAAGAGCTCGCGGGGATGTACGATCGAAGCGTTGAGACTTCCCACGGAAACCTCCACCATCCTCACGAGATGGTTCTTGGTGTTCAACGAAAGAGCCCAGAAGTGTTCCCTGTCGGCACCACGCAGCTGTGGCCAACACAACGCCACGACGTCCTCCGGCGTAGACACGCTTGTTCTAGCGCCACTGCGCCATACGGAAGCCCTGCGGCTCATCTCAAGACACGCGAGCACTCGTGCGGCGCCAGCCGGACCGACACCCGGGAAGACCACGAGATCCTCGGCGCTCACTCGCCAAAGCCCGTGCGGTACCGGATGCGCCTCCAGCAGAGCTCGGGCCCGTTCTTCTCCATTTTCGCCGATCAACACTGAGATCAACGCTGCATCGGAGAGAGCATCGGAACGTCCCGAAAGCACTGCATCGCGAGGGGACCGTCCGTTCCCCGTCAGGCGCGGCGCCACTGGCGCCCACCTCCTTACCTTCCTGCAGCCGACAAAGACAACTCGGGGATGCGGGAGAGAAGGAGACGAGCACAGTAGCCAACCGTGAGCCCAGTGGGAAGACTCAGGCCTAGCGAGAATGGAGCGAACGCGAGCGGAGCGGACGAGCCGATGATCAGGCTAGCAACGAGCAGCTGGGCCGCAACGTGCGCTGCAGCGCCACCGATAGACCACCCGACTTCCGAGAAGACTGTGCCTCGAGTGCTCAGGGCCCACATCACGATCAGCGAGGCCATCGCGCCTGACAGGGACATCAAGAATCCAGGACCGCCCAGAGTTCCACTGGCTAAGGCCACAAGCAGCACGCGTCCTAGCGACACGAATGCTGCCTGCCTGGGTCCGAACATGCTCATCGCGACTACGACGGCAAGATTCGCAAGACCTAGGCGAACACCCGGAACGGCGACCGGGGGGACCAAAACGGTCTCCAGGAGGCCCAAGACGACTGCGACTCCCAGGAGCGCTGCAGTCGCGGCAGTTCGAAACGATTCACGTGTGTCAGCGAGAGACTGCATCCAGTCCTTCTCCCCTGATACCGGTCACTGTGACGCTGACACCATTCGGCGCACAAACGATCGGGCGCCCAGGTGATGCGAAGCCACTCTTCACGCAAATATGATCGGGGCACTCTGCGGAAACGGCCCGGATGCGACCATTCTCGACTTCCAAGATCACTACTCCCTGGGCTCCCGCTATCTCGTAGCGGCCAGGTTCGTCCAGAGAGACTCCGCTCGTACCGCTCGGAGAGTGAATGACCGCGCTGGATACACCACTGCTCGTCACCGCACTAGATATCGGAAACATGAGCAGTGCGACAGCAGCCAAGGCCGCGAGCAACAGTACGTCGCATCGAGTCACGACTGCTCGCCTCCAACCTGGTGCCCTGCAGGAACTGACGGCTCGAAGCCGTCCACCTTCGGGCCCCTGCCATCAAGCACTCTGGCGGGAGCTATCGCAGCCCGTCCGGTCAGGTCGATGCACTCCTGTGGGCACACATCCACACACATCCCACAAGCTATGCATTTCTCGTAGTCCACCACAGCGAGAAGGTCCTGAACGTGTATGGCATCTGCTGGACAGGCCTTCTCACACTTCTTGCAGGCAATACAACACATCGAGCAATAGTTCTTGCGCATCTTCGGTTTGTCATGGGAGTTGCACCTCACGACGACAGCCCCATCCCAGGGAATCATCGCAAGAAGGCCTATCTTCCCGCGAGGGCACTCCCTGACGCACACCTCACAACCGGTGCAAAGATCCAGGTCTATGACCGGGAGACCGCGAGCATCCATCGAAATCGCATCGAAAGGGCATGCACGGGCACAGTCGCCATACCCGAAGCATCCCGCGCGGCACTCGAGATCGCCACCTGCAAGACGCGCGACCGCGTTGCACGACAATACGCCGGAATAATCGTAAGACCGAGAGGCCGCACGCCCGCCGCCGCAGTGTCTTACCGAGACGATAGCTGCGACTTCGCACTTCTCGACCCCGAGCACCTCTGCTACCGCATCGGCCACCGGTTGACCGCCAGCCGTACAAGCGGTTACCGGCAGTTCGCCCTCAGCCATAGCCTCGGCGGCTGAGAAACACGAAGGACTTCCGCACGCACCGCAGTTGTTCCCCGGAAGCACGTTGAGAACCCGCTCGACCTTGGGGTCAACTTCGACTCGGAACTTACGGGAAGCCCCCGCAAGAAGCGAGGCTGCGACGAGACCGATCACGCTGAGCGCTATGACTGCATTCAGCACGAGCAACGGATCCACGTACCGATTCCCTCCTAGAGCCCGAACAATCCACCCAGACCGACGTAGCCTATGGACAGGAGCCCTGCCGTTATGAACGCCATCGGCATTCCCCGCATGATATCGGGCACGGGAGCCACCTCCAGGCGCTCTCTGAGAGCTGCAAAGGACAGCAATGCTATCCCGAAGCCGATCGCTATGCCAACCGTGTAGACGAGCGCCTCTCCGAAACCGAACCCGTAGTCCACGCCCATCTTGAAGAAGCCGGGGCGAACAGATTCCGTCGCAGTCGCAAGCACTGCGCAGTTCGTCGTAATCAGCGGCAGAAAGATGCCCAGCGAACGATAGAGAGCCGGACTCGACTTACGCATATACATCTCCACGAATTGTACCAGCGCCGCGATGACCAGGATGAAAGCCGGGATGTACAGAAAGTCCCCTACCCCCAAAGGCTCGAGCAGCACGTTCCAGAAGACCCACGTGGCCGTAGTGGCAAGCGTCATCACGAAGACGACCGCACCTGC
>PWVH01000012.1 GCA_003563465.1 Coriobacteriaceae bacterium
CGAAATCGAGCATGGCATCGAGGTGAGACTCCTCGGACCCAGAGGCGTCGAGCACTGTGCGAGCCAGCCCTATCGCGCTGTTGGCTTCGTCGATGGTTCCGTACGCTTCCACACGGGCAGCATTCTTGGGAACTCGCGTCCCGTCAACGAGCGAGGTCTCGCCCTTGTCGCCTCGGCGGGTGTAGATCGGTCCGCTCATGGGGATGCCGCCTCCTCGGATGCGGTTCTCCTGGATCGGAATGCCAATAGCATAGCCGAGGAACCCGTCGGAGCGAGAGGTTCGCTAGTTCCTCACGACAATCTCTAGGCGGCCCGGGTCGAATACGAACGTGCGTTCGCTCGCTATGGAGGGTACAATGAAGACTTGCCCAGAACTGCTGTCTCCCAAGTAAGGCAGGTTCGTCCAGTGTCACTGGAATCCATCTCGATCCGAGGAGCTCGCGAGCACAACCTCAAAGGCTTCGATCTCGACATACCGCGCGACAGACTCGTGGTCATCACGGGGCTTTCGGGCTCGGGCAAGTCTTCGCTTGCGTTCGACACCATCTACGCTGAAGGTCAGCGCCGCTACGTCGAGTCTCTTTCGGCCTATGCGCGCCAGTTCCTCGGCCAGATGAACAAGCCCGATGTCGACCACATAGAGGGGCTGTCGCCCGCAGTCTCCATCGACCAGAAGACGACGTCGCGCAACCCGCGCTCGACGGTCGGTACGGTCACCGAGATTTACGACTACCTGCGATTGCTCTTCGCGCGTGTCGGCATCCCGCACTGTCCGATATGCGGGCGGCCCATCGAGCGGCAGACATCCGATCAGATCGTCGATCGGATCCTCGAGTTGGCGGAGCAGACGAAGTTTCAGGTTCTCGCCCCGGTGGTCAAGGGACGCAAGGGTGAGTACGGGAAGCTTTTCGAAGAACTGAAGCGAGAGGGCTTCATGCGCGTACGAGTGGATAAGGAGATGCGCACGCTCGATGAAGACATAACTCTCGACAAGAAGTACAAACACGACATCGAGGTCGTCGTGGATCGCCTCGTCATGAAAGATGGCGTACGGGGTCGGCTTGCGGACAGCGTGGAGACGGCACTGAAACTGGCGGGCGGGACGGTGATAGTCGCAGCCGCGGACGGGGAGGAGCTCTCCTTCTCTCAAGCGCTCGCGTGTCCGGTGCACGGCGTGTCGATGGACGAGCTGGCCCCGAGGGACTTCTCGTTCAACTCCCCTTACGGAGCCTGTCCTGACTGTGCGGGTCTGGGCTCGCGTCTGGAGGTCGACCCCGATCTCATCGTCCCGGACGGTGCCCTCTCTCTGGAGGAGGGCGCGATCAAGCCCTTCGCTGCCGGGATGAACTACTATCCCCAGCTGGTAGCTGCCGCCGCGAGACACCTGGGCGTAGAAACTGACGTGGCCTGGAACGAACTGCCCGAAGAGGCGCGGGGTCGACTGATGAGCGGACTGGGTGATGAGAGGATACGTATCGACTACGTGACACGTGACGGCCGCGAGACGCATTGGTATTCGCGTTACGAGGGAGCGCTCGCAAGCGTGATGCGACGTTTCGAGGAAAGCGAATCCGAAGCGGTGAAGGAGAAGCTCGAGGAATACATGGCGGTGATTCCCTGCCAGAAGTGCGGAGGAGCACGCCTGAAACCCGAGATTCTGGCGGTCACCTTCGGCGAGAAGAATATCTGCGAGGTCACTCAGATGAGCGCGAAGGATTCGCTTGCGTTCTTCGAGAGGGTGAAGCTTTCCGAGCGCGAGGAACACATCGCCAGAAGAGTCGTAAAGGAGATCGTCGAGAGACTGCGCTTCCTTGTGGACGTAGGTCTTGACTACCTGACTCTCGACCGTGGCACCGCGACACTTTCCGGAGGCGAGGCGCAGCGCATCAGGCTCGCCACGCAGATCGGCTCGGGGCTGATGGGCGTCCTCTACATTCTCGACGAGCCTTCGATCGGCTTGCACCAGCGAGACAATGCTCGTCTGATCGCAACCATGGAAAGGTTGCGCGATCTCGGCAACACCGTACTCATCGTCGAGCACGACGAAGAGACGATTCGCGCTGCCGACTACGTGATCGATATGGGGCCGGGCGCAGGCGAGCATGGTGGCGAGATCGTATGCGTGGGCGAGCCGGAAGAGATTCTGGCTTGCGAGGAGTCTCTTACGGCGGCCTATCTTTCGGGGCGGTCGAGAATCCCGGTTCCCGAGCGGCGTCGCCTCTCGGAAAAAGAGGTGATCCGTCTGCTCGGAGCAAGCGAACACAATCTCAAGGAGATCGATGTCGAGTTTCCCCTCGGCATGCTCATCCTGGTGACCGGCGTCTCCGGTTCGGGAAAGTCGTCGTTGGTAGCAGACACGCTCGCACCTGCGCTGGCGAACAAGGTCTACCGTGCGCGGCGACGCACCGGAAAGCACGGAGCACTGGAGGGCTCAGGCTCGATCGACAAGGTCATCGACATCGACCAGTCGCCCATAGGTCGCACACCGCGTTCGAATGCCGCGACCTACACGGGGGTCTGGGACGACGTGCGCTCTCTCTTCGCCTCCACTCCCGAATCGAAGGCCCGCGGATACGCGCCTGGACGCTTCTCGTTCAATGTCAAGGGTGGCCGCTGCGAGGCGTGCAAGGGTGACGGGCAGATCAAGATCGAGATGCACTTCCTTCCCGACGTCTACGTTCCTTGCGAGGTCTGCAAAGGGGCACGCTACAACCGCGAGACTCTGCAGGTGACCTATCGCGGTAAGACGGTGAGCAACGTCTTGGACATGACGGTGGAAGAGGCACTGCACTTCTTCGAGAGCATCCCACCTGTGAAGCGCAAGCTGCAAACCCTCTACGACGTCGGGCTTGGGTACTTGCGCCTCGGCCAGCCTGCGACGACACTGTCCGGAGGCGAGGCCCAGCGCGTGAAGCTGGCTAGCGAGCTACAGAAGCGCTCCACGGGCCGGACGTTCTACATCCTGGACGAGCCGACTACGGGTCTTCACTTCGACGATGTCCGGCAGCTTCTCAACGTGTTGCAGCGTCTGGTCGACGGAGGCAACACGGTACTCGTCATCGAACACAACTTGGACGTCATCAAGAACGCGGACCATATCATCGACCTCGGCCCGGAAGGCGGAGACGCAGGTGGCGACGTTGTCGTGACCGGCACGCCGGAGGAGATTGCCAGCTGCAAGCACTCGCACACGGGTCGCTTCCTTCGCCCGGTGCTCGAGGGTCGCGCAGCCACCGTCGAGCCCGAGGCCGCGATGCCGGTGCGAGGCGCATGATACCGGCGGTTCGCGCATGGTACGCTCTGCCGGATGTGGCATGCCGGAAACGGAGCTGTCTTTGAGTGAGAACACGCCAAAGACGAGCGATTCGCAGTTCAGTCGCGCACGCAAGCGTCAAGGGATACCTCGCACCGCACTCATAGTGGTAGGCCTGCTGCTGGCGGTGTCTGTTACGGGTGTGGTTCTTCACTCTTGGTCGGGCGGCGTACTGCCTGCATGGATGTCTCTCGCTTCGCTTGATGCTAGGCGATTGCTTGCCGCCTCAGGGCCTCAGGAGAGCGTGCTGCGTACTTTTAGGCTCGCCGGTTTCGAGTCCGCAACGGTAGGTTCGGACAGGGATGGAGCGCTCGTATGGCTCGACGTGTCGGGAATCAGCTCGGCTGCCGATATCGAGATAGCTTGGCAGACGGCGGGTGCTACTCTCGCCGCGGCATATCCATCTGCGGGGCGCTACGTCGTGGTGATCACCGTCGATGCCGAGGAGTTCGCAGAGCTGGCGTTCGAGAACGGCGCGGATATGCGCAACGCGGTCGTATCCGACGATGCTCGCATGCTGCTAGAGGTTGCGAGCGTGCGATTACTCGCTCCGAACGAGGCAGCGGCGACGCAGCCTCCTGCCGATGCGCTCGCCATGGGTGAGGATTTGGATGTTGAGTTTCTGGATGCCAAGAACCGCGCCGCGGGTCTCCTCGGCGAAGGCGAAGCCGGTCCGGTCGCAGATGGCGCGGGCGAACTGGCCTTGGCCGTCGAAGCCACCAGGCTTGCCGTACCGGGCATCCGGGCTCCCGGCCCTGATGAGAGGGCTGCGGAGCTCTACGCCGAGCGGATCCGGACAGCGCTTGCCGCACACTCGCTTGAGGGTGGCGAGTCGGTCCTTGCTTGGATAGATGCAGTAGGGCTCTCGCCGGGGCGCGAAGGTGTGGCTCGGATGCGAACATGGGCTTCGGTGGTCGATGCGCTGGCTACGACCCAGCCGCTAGGCAGCGTGTCGGAGAAGACGTACTCGGTGGCCGGGCAGGTCTTGGAGACCGGTCTTGCCCCTGGAGCGCTCTCCGATGCGGTCCTTGCTGCCGCGGACAGCGAGTCCGCGCCCGCCGAAGCCGTGGAGGTTACACGGTTTCGGAGAGAGCCGAGACTTGATATCGATGCGACCTTAGGCGGCCAGTGGACTGCCTCTGACGCTCTTCCCATCCGGGTACTCGGCATCTACGGGTCGAGTGGCTTGCCGCCGTCGCTTACGTGGATATCGGCCGGAGAGAGAGTGTCGGTGGCTCCCACTACCTGGATTGCTTACAGGCGGGCGGACGGTGCGCTCTACTGGCTTGCCGGTGAACGGGGCGATGTAGCATTGACCGATGCCTCCACTCGAGGCTGGGCGTTCTCGCGGAGTCGCGCAGCACTGGTCGACGCTTCGCGGTGCGGACGGACGATCGCGTCGTTTCCGCCGGAGTGAGAAGCGATGACCGAGGACTATCCCACGCTCGCAGAGCAGGTCGATCGAGCCCCCGATGCTCCGGGTGTCTATCTGTGGAAGGATGTCGCAGGCGAGGTTCTCTACGTCGGTAAGGCCAGGTCGTTGCGCAAGCGCATGCGCCAATACGTCTCGGGCCAGGACGACCGCGAGAAAGTGCCGCTGATGATGGGGCAGGTGGACTCGTTCGACTACGTGGTGACCGATACCGAAGTCGAGAGCCTCATACTCGAGAAGAACCTGATACGGCAGTTCAGCCCGCCGTTCAACGTCGACTATCGTGACGACAAGTCCTATCCGTTCATCGCGGTGAGCGTCGACGACCCGTTTCCTGCGATCAAGTTCACTCGCGAAAGACATCGGGCCGGGACGAGGTACTTCGGCCCGTACACAGATTCGAAAGCGGCGCGAGAGACGATAGAGGTCGTCCGCCGGATTTATCCGATCTGTAGTTCCCAGTGCGTGGAGTGGAAGCGTGTCAACGCCAAGGGTGGTAAGCCCACAGGGAAGGCGTGCTTCGACTACAACGTGGGAAAGGGCCCAGGGCCATGTGTCGGCGCCATAACTCCCGAAGACTACGCGGCAAACCTGGCTCAAGTGATTGCCTTCCTGCAAGGACGGCATGAGGGTGTGGCCGAGGAGTTGCGAGAATGCATGGAGCGGGCCGCGGCAGAGCTCGACTTCGAACGTGCGGCTCGCTATCGGAACCGGTTGGATGCTGTGAAGCGCATCGAACAGCGACAGGCAGTCGTGTCGAGTCGGCCGCTCGAGATCGATGTCGTCGGGTTCTTCAGAGAGGAGACCATCGCCGGCGTGTACGTCTTCGTGGTGCGTGAAGGGCGGATGCTCATCGGCAATGAGTTCGTGTTGGACAAAGGATTCGACGTGCCGATGTCCGAACTGGTGGAGGGATTCCTCCTGCGATACTACGACGAAGCGGCTCACGTGCCTCAAGAGGTGGTTCTACCCGAGTTGCCCGCAGTCGCCTCCACCGTTGAGGAGTGGCTCAGCGGTATGCGCGGGCGCAAGGCACGTTTGAAGGTGCCCGTGCGTGGAGAGAAGGCTAAGCTGCTGGAGCTGGCCACCACGAACGCTCGCCACACGCTGATGCGGCACAAGGTTCGCACCCGCTACGACGACGAGCGACTCAACTCGGCCTTGCTCGAGCTGGAGAGTGCGCTTGCGCTGCCGGCTGCCCCGCTGCGCATCGAGTGCTACGACATCTCGACTCTTCACGGGCGTCATTCGGTTGGCTCGATGGTGGTGTTCAAGAACGGTCGTCCTGACCCGGCCGCCTACCGGCGTTTCCGGGTTAGAATGGACACCGGTCAGTCGAACGACGTCGCCATGATGGCCGAGATGCTCCGGCGACGCTTCTCCACCCGGCGCGCCACCGACGAAAGGTTCGCCGCGTCAAGACCCGATCTGATCGTCGTCGACGGCGGCAAGCCACAGCTGACTGCCGTCCAAAGGGCTCTTGAGGACGCGGGCGCGTCAGACATCCCGCTTGCCGCGCTAGCCAAGCGCGAAGAGGAGCTGTGGCTTCCGGGCTGGGCTGAGCCTGTCGTCTTACCCACAGGCTCGGCCTCTCTCTTCTTGGTCAAGCGCATCCGCGATGAGGCTCATCGGTTCGCGGTCACATACCATCGTGAACTGCGCGGGAAGGCCATGACGGCAAGCGTGCTCGACGACATCCCTGGTGTGGGGCCCAAGCGCAAGAAGGCGCTGATGCGAGCGTTCGGCTCGGTGAAGCGTCTCAGGCAGGCCACTGTCGAAGAGCTCGCGGCGGTAGACGGCGTGCCGCGAGACGTTGCCGAGGATGTCTTCGCAGTTGTGAGACAATCGCAAGAGCTTGTGGAGGATAGCGGTTCGAGTGGCGTGGGGACAAGGGGTGATAGGTGATGAACTTCGTAGTGCGTCTTCTAGTGACCGCTGCGGTGATCTTCGGTATTGCGTTCCTGTCCGCCGGCTGGCTGCTAGAGGTGGAAGACTTCGCATCGGCAGTTCTGGCCGCCGCAGTGCTTGCGGTCCTGAACGCTTTCGTCAGGCCGGTGTTGGGATTGATTTCGTTACCAATCACTATCCTTTCCTTGGGCCTGTTCGCGCTCGTTCTGAACGCGCTCATGATCTACCTGCTCGCCTGGATCGTGCCCGGGGTAGAGACCACAGGGTTCATCCCGACCATCTTGGCTGCGATCCTCATCTCGGCAGTGAGCTCCTTCTTCGCTGATGCGTTCGAGAAGGACTGAGTCTGAGATGACTCGCGTCTCGAGCGGGAGCGAGCCCTTGGCCGAGGAGTGCCGCACTCTCGAAGAGCCGCCAGCCGAGGAGCCGCGCAACCCCGAACTCGTGATCATCACGGGGATGTCCGGCGCCGGGCGCAGCCAGGCGATACACACCTTCGAGGATCTGGGCTACTTCTGCATCGACAATCTGCCGCCCACATTCATCGGGCAGATCATCGATCTGACGCGTCTGCCAGGCAGCCGCATACGAAGGATTGCCGTCGTCTGCGACGTCCGCGCGAAGGAGTTCTTCGAGCAGCTCTCCGGGGAGCTGTACAGACTGGAGGAGTCCGGGATACCGTTTCACATGCTGTTCCTCGAGGCCGACGACGAGGTCTTGGTCAGGCGCTTCAAAGAGACGCGTCGTCGTCATCCCCTTTGCGAAGAAGGCGATTCGATAGTCGACGGCATAAGGTGGGAGCGTCAGGCTCTGGCCAGCATCCGGCTGCGCGCAGACCTTATCATCGACACCAGCAAGCTCAAGCCAGCCGAACTCAGCAGCGCTATCCGCGAGCGCTTCTTCACCGGAGGCCTTGCCAAAGTGCTTGCGGTCACGGTGGTCTCCTTTGGTTTCAAGTATGGCCTGCCAACGGATGCCGATATCGTCATGGACGTACGCTTCCTTCCCAATCCCTACTACGACAAGGATCTTCGCGAGCACACGGGTCTGGACGAGCCCGTGAAGCGATTCGTTCTCGAACGCAAGGAGACCGTGAAGTTCCTCGAGAAGTGGTTCGCTCTTCTGGAGACGTTGGCTCCGAGCTATCTGGCGGAAGGCAAGACACATCTGATACTCGCGCTCGGCTGCACGGGCGGAATGCACCGAAGTATCGTTCTGGCCGAGGAGACGGCGCGTTTTCTCAGCGGGCAAGGCTTTCGCGTTGCGGTCAGTCACCGCGACATCACCAGGGATCGGGAGGACCGGTGAGCGAGGAGGCTGCGAGTAGGTCCGCCGTTGCGATAGGCGGAGGAACCGGTCTGCCGCAAGTGCTGAAGTGCCTCTTGGAACTCGGGTTCGAGACGACCGCGGTCGTCACCATGGCAGACGACGGTGGCTCCAGCGGGAAGCTCCGTGCCGAGCTAGGCATCTTGCCGCCGGGCGACGTACGTAACTGCCTTGTCGCGCTTGAAGACGAAGAGGGGAGTCTAGGCCGCCTCTTTCAGTATCGGTTCACGCGCGGGGAAGGACTGGCCGGACACGCCCTGGGCAATCTGATAATCGCGGCTCTCTACGACATGGAGGGAAGCTTCCCGGCTGCGGTCGAGGAGGCGGCTCGACTGCTGCGCGCAAGAGGTGAGGTCTTCCCGTCGACCCTCGTCAGCGTGTCGTTACACGCATCGGACGTGCGTGGAAGACCCGTTTCCGGTCAGGCGAAGATCGCGAACAGCGAAGAACGAATCGAACGGGTTTGGCTCGAACCTGAGAACCCCCCTCCATACCCGACTGCCATCGATGCCATCGAGGGAGCCGCCGTGGTCGTCATAGGACCAGGGAGCCTGTTCACCAGTTTGATACCGAACTTCCTAGTGCCTGGGATCGCGGAGGCCGTGCGGGCGTCCTCGGCAAGTCGCATCTACGTATGCAACGTGGCCAACCAGCGAGGCGAGACGAGTGGGATGGATGCCTACGAACACGTGGAAGCGCTGATGAAGCATGGACTCGAGGATGCGCTGGATACTGTCATCGTCCATGTTGACGCAGAAGCGTCGAAGCACCGAATCCCATGTATCATCAAAGACGAAGAGACCGTATGGGCAGAAGCGGTCGATACGACTCCTAAGACCCTGGAGCGCATAAAGGCGTTGGGGCTGAGGGTGGAGGCCGCCGACGTCGTGGATCACACGGATCGCCGACGTCACTCACTCGATAGCCTGCGTGAAGTTCTCGGAAAGGTAGTCGACTAGATGTCTTTCACGGGCGAAGTCAAAGAGGAATTGTCGCGCATCGAACCCAGGCGGCAATGTTGCCTCAAGGCGGAGCTGGCCGCGCTCGTGCGCATCGAGGGTACCCTGCATATCACCGGCAAGGAGCGCTTTCGTCTCGAGATAGCCACGGAGACGGCACCGGTCGCGCGCAAGGCGATCAAGCTGTTGCATGGTTTGTACGATCTCAACACCGAGCTCACGGTTCGTCGGAGCGTTCTTCACAAGACGAACAACTACCTGATAAACGTGGTGAGTCAACCCCGCCTGACTCAGGCGCTCAACGAGCTCGGCATCCTCGACGACAAGCTCTCCCTGACCTACGGCGTCATACCGCGCCTTGTGAGGCGGGATTGTTGCGCCGTCTCCTACCTCAGAGGAGCCTTCCTCGGAGGCGGTTTCGTCGCAGATCCTCACGGTGATTTCCACTTCGAACTCACTACCGAGAGCGAACAGATGGCCGAGGACCTGCTTCGGCTCATGGGCCGTTTCGGGATGCATGCGAAGATCACACAGCGCAGAGGGTTGCATGCGGTCTACCTCAAGGGAGCGGAGCCCATCGTGACCTTCCTTGCACTTGTGGGCGCTCATCGTGCACTTCTGCGGACGGAGGACGTACGCATCATCAAGTCTATGCGTAACGATGTGAATCGGCTGGTGAACGCAGAGACCGCCAACTTGCAGAAATCGGCCGAGGCGGCGCTAGCCCAACTTGAGGCGATTCGAGTGCTGGAGACGACTCGAGGCCTGGACAACCTGCCGCCTGCTCTGCGGGAGATGGCGCTGCTCAGAGTCGAGCATCCGGACGTAAGCCTGCGTGAGTTGGGTCAACTGGCGGACCCGCCGCTCTCGAAGTCGGCGGTATATCATAGGATTCGACGTATCGAAGAACTCGCATCGGGCGGCTCCTGTGGGGAAGACTAAGTCATAGGAAGGCCGCATCGGTCCCGCAACAGCTAGGACCGGCGCCTTGGAAAGCAACGGCAGGAAGCCGTAGCCGTTCTCAGAGGAGGGAGCCACCGTGGCGATCAAAGTCGGCATCAACGGGTTCGGACGAATCGGGCGTCTCGTCTTTCGCGCGTGTGCGGACGATCCCGAGATCGAGGTCGTTGCCGTAAACGACCTGACCGACGCGAGAACCCTCGCGCACTTGCTCACGTACGACTCGATACACGGCCGGTTCGAAAAGGAAGTTTCGGCGAGTGAAGACGGTTTTTCTGTCGACGGCGCGAACGTGAAAGTTCTGTCCGAGCGCGATCCGGGGGCTTTGCCTTGGAACGATCACGGTGTGGAAGTCGTCGTCGAATCGACCGGCCTGTTCACGGATGCGAACAAGGCCAGAGCGCACATCGATGCCGGAGCGAGAAAGGTCATCATCTCGGCGCCTGCCTCGAACGAGGACATGACCATCGTCATCGGGGTCAACGACACGGAATACGATCCGGCCGAACACCACATCGTCAGCAACGCATCTTGTACCACCAACTGCCTAGCACCCATGGCCAAGGTCTTGCGAGACGAGTTCGGATTGGTGCGCGGCTTCATGAATACGATTCACAGCTACACCAATGACCAACGCATTCTCGATTTTCCGCACAAGGACCTGCGCCGTGCTCGTGCTGCGGCCGTCTCGATCATCCCCACGAGCACGGGGGCGGCGAAGGCTATCGGGCTCGTGATGCCCGACATGCAGGGCAAACTGGACGGCATGTCGATGCGCGTGCCGACTCCGGACGGCTCTGCCGTCGATCTCGTAGCCGAACTCGAACGCGAAGTGACTACCGAGGAGGTCAACGCGGCGATGAAGTCCGCTTCCCAGGGCCCGATGAAGGGGATTCTGGAATACTGCGAAGACCCTATCGTCTCCATCGATGTCGTGGGCAATCCGGCTTCTTCGGTGTTCGACTCTCTTCAGACCATGGTCATGGGGGGTACCGGCACGTTCGTCAAGTGCATCTCTTGGTACGACAACGAGTGGGGCTACAGCAAGCGGTTGGCCGATCTCGTGAAGGTCGTCGCTGGCTAGGGGGCAAGGCTCGTAGGTCCCCGGCGGACGGTAGGGTTCCGGGCTGCACCCTGAGTGCGCATCACGAGGCGGGAGAGTGTTCATGCTAGACAAGAAGACGGTGAAAGACGTCGATGTCTCCGGCAAACGCGTGCTCGTGCGAGTGGACTTCAACGTGCCACTGCAAGAAGGCTCTGTTGTCGACGATATGCGTGTGCGGGCGGCCCTGCCGACCCTGCGCTATCTGATCGATCATGGGGCTCGTGTGATCATCGTCAGCCATCTGGGTAGGCCCAAGGGCAAGGCGAGCCCGGAGTACTCCCTCAGGCCCGTGCGACGAGTATTGCAGCGCCTACTGGGTCGCAACGTGGCTTTCGTCGACGACATCGTCGGTCGCGACGCCCACGAGGCGGTCGGGCGCATGGTGGACGGCGAGATCCTCATGCTCGAGAATTTGCGTTTCCACCCCGGCGAGGAGACGAACGATACCGGGTTCGCCGAGGAACTGGCCTCGCTGGCAGACTTGTTCGTAAACGACGCGTTCGGGGCGGCGCATCGTGCTCATGCATCCACGACTGGCCTCGCTGCGCACCTGCCCGCGTATGCCGGGCTCTTGCTCGCGCGAGAGGTCAAGACGCTTTCCGGTCTGATCGCTGAGCCCGAGAGACCCTTTGTCGCGATTCTCGGTGGCAGCAAAGTGTCAGACAAGTTCGGCGTGATAGATCGGTTGCTGGATACCGTCGACATCCTGATCGTCGGTGGCGGGATGTGTTTCACGTTGCTGGTTGCCAAGGGAGTGGAGGTCGGGAGGAGCTTGGTAGAGCCCGACTGGATAGAATCCGCCAAGGAGATGCTGGCAAAGGCAACAGACAACGGCGTCGAACTGCTTCTCCCGGTGGACTTCGTGGTCGCGGCCGAGATCGCCGAGGACGCCGACACCTCTATCGTCGGCCGAGAGGAGATTCCCGGCGACATGATGGGTCTGGACATCGGTCCTACCAGCATCGAGCTATTCAAAGGAGCTATCTCCTCGGCCAAGACGGTGTTCTGGAACGGGCCGATGGGCGTGTTCGAGATGGGTCCGTTCGAGTCCGGAACCCGCGAGATCACCAAGGCAGTAGCGCGTAACAGTCGTGCCGTTTCGGTGGTTGGAGGAGGAGACTCCGTGGCCGCGCTGAAGAAGTATGGCCTTGAGGGACGTGTGACTTTCGTCTCCACCGGCGGTGGTGCTTCGATGAGACTGCTCGAAGGCTCGAGTCTACCGGGTATAGAGGCTTTGCAGGATAGATAGACGGCCAGAGAGGACTGAAGATGGCACGCCGACCTATGGTTGCGGGAAACTGGAAGATGTACAAGACCGCGGAAGAAGGCGTGATTCTCGTCCAGGACTTGGAACCGCTGGTTTCGCGCTTGTGGAATGAAGTCGAGATCGTGGTCTGTCCCCCTTATACGGCCTTGAAGAGCGTTTCTACCGTCATCGAACTGGACAGGCTCGCTCTCGCTCTCGGTGCGCAAGATGTGCACTGGGAGACCGAGGGCGCGTTCACCGGTGCGGTAGCCCCGCGTATGCTTGTCGACCTGCTCTGTGACTACGTGATCGTCGGGCACTCGGAGCGGCGCGAGCACTTCGGCGATACGGACGTGACCGTGAACAAGAAGGCACATGCGGTGTTCGCCGCAGGCATGGTTCCGATAGTGTGCGTGGGCGAATCGCTCGAGACTCGTGAGGCTGAAGAGACGGAGTCGTTCGTGCGGACACAGGTCCGAGCCGCTATCGAAGGGATCGCTGCCGAACACGCGTCGAAGCTTGTGATCGCCTACGAACCGATATGGGCCATCGGCACGGGCCGCACTCCCACACCTGAGAGTGCAAACGATGTCGCACGTACTATCAGGGCGACTGTCGGGGCTACATTCGATCAGTCCGCGGCGATGAGCATTCGGGTGCTCTATGGAGGCTCGGTGAATCCCGAGAACGCGGGTCGTTTCTTCGCCGAGCCGGACATAGACGGCGCTCTTGTGGGCGGCGCCTCTCTTGAGGCCGAGTCTTTTGCGGCGATCGCGGAGGCCGCCCTGTGACAGATCCGCGCATCCCGCTTGCGCTCGTCATCATGGACGGCTACGGTCTGGCAGAACCTGGGCCTGGCAACGCCATCGCTGCAGCGCAAACTCCCGAACTCGATGCCTTGTTCGAGCGCTACCCCCATGGACGGCTCACGGCTTCGGGTCTGGCTGTGGGTTTACCCGATGGACAGATGGGCAACTCCGAGGTCGGGCACTTGAACATCGGTGCGGGACGTGTCGTCTATCAGGAGCTCACACGCATCTGCGAAGCCGTCGAGGATGGTTCGATCCTCGAGAACGAGGTCCTGCGCGAAGCCGTCGATGTCGCGGTTGCCGAAGGCAAGGCCGTGCACTTCATGGGCCTGCTCTCAGATGGAGGAGTGCACAGCCACGTCGACCACCTCCAGGCACTCATCCGCCTCGCCGTGCAGCGCGGTTCCGAGCACATCTACGTTCACTGCTTTCTCGACGGCCGGGATGTACCGCCTGATTCAGGGAAGGACTTCGTGAAGGATCTAGAGACCTTTCTTCTCGAAGTGGGAGTGGGCGAGATCGCCACGGTGATGGGCCGCTACTACGCGATGGATCGCGACAGTCGCTGGGAGCGAGTAGAACGCGCCTGGCGTGCGATGGTGTTCGGTGAGGGCATGAAAGCGGATTCTGCGGGCGCAGCCGTAGACGAGTCGTATTCCCGCGGCGTGACCGACGAGTTCGTAGAGCCCGTCGTAGTGACACGCACCGACGGTAAGACTGCTCCGGTGGCCAAGGTCTCCGATGGCGACGCATTGATCTTCTTCAACTTCCGCCCGGATCGTGCCCGCGAGATCACGCGAGCCTTCGTCGACCCGGATTTCAACGGTTTCGAACGACCGGCCGTTCCCGACGTGCACCTCGTCTGCCTGACCGAGTACGACCCGACCATCCCAGCGCCGGTGGCATTCTCGAAAGCACTCCCGACACACGTCCTGGCTGACGTGCTGGCTGAGGAGGGCTTGCGTCAGTTCCATATCGCGGAGACAGAGAAATACGCCCACGTGACTTTCTTCTTGAACGGAGGCGCAGAGCAGCCCAAGAAGGGAGAGCAGAGGGTGCTCGTTCCCAGCCCGAGAATCGCAACCTACGACCTCAAGCCGGAGATGAGCGCCTTCGAGGTGACCGATCGTCTCGTCTCCGCGATAGAGACTGGCGAAGCCGATGTCTACATCGTCAATTATGCCAACTGCGACATGGTGGGTCACACTGGGGTCTTAGATGCCGCAGTGGCTGCTGTCGAAGCTGTCGACGCGTGTGTGGGTAGGGTCGTGCGGTCGGTCCGCGGTCGCGGTGGTGTAGCGATCGTGACTGCGGATCACGGTAACGCGGAGCGTATGTTGGAAGGTGACGCAAAGAGCCCGTTCACTGCTCACACCCCCTCGGATGTCCCTTTTCTGGTCGTGTGTGAGGAAGTGAAAGACATCGCTGAAGGTGGCATATTGGCAGACGTCGCGCCGACCGTCACTGAGTTGCTCGGTATCGAATCGCCTTCGGAATGGACGGGGCGTTCTCTCCTGATATACTAATCGCTTGCCATTGCTGACTGATTGACGGTTTCGTGTGAGGAGTCACCGTAGTGAACGTGCTGGTGGGACTGTTACTGGGAATTCACGTGGTCGTGTCGATCGCTCTCATTGTTCTCGTGCTGCTTCATTCGGGCAAGGGCACAGGTGTCTCTTCGATGTTCTCAGGCATGATGTCACCGACTTCCACCGGCACGGGCATCATCGAGAAGAACCTGGATCGATTCACGATCGTGGCGGCGATCATCTTTGCGACTACGACTTTGTTGCTGATGATCACTTACCGTCCTGGCGGTTAGAATCTGATGCGGACTCACATGCTCATGGATATCACGCGGGGCTGTAGCCGAATTCCTGAGTGAATCGCTTCTCTGGAGGATTTGCGGTGTTCCGGTGAAGCACTTGCCATCGTGTGGAAAGAGGCGGATGCTTTAAGGGTTAGGGCATGTTGCTGAGCGGCAAATGCCGCCAGGAGTTTCCCGCAGGGCACGGAAGACGGATTCCGCTCGTGTGGGAGAGGTAGTCGATTTGGTCGTTCATCGTTCGGAGGGAGGCACTACTTTGTCAAAGAGATTACGTAAGTACATGGCGCTGCTTCTAGTGTTCGGGCTCGCGTTCTCGGTCATGGGCCTTGCCGGGTGCGCGCCGGAAGAGGAAGAGCCACCGGACGTCGAGGAGCCGGTGGACGAGGGGCCCGTCGAGGGCGGGACATTCGTCTATTACATCACTGAGCCTGCCTACATCGATCCTCTGAACCTGTTCGAGTCAGAGGGGACGCAGGTCGGTCAGGCGGTCTTCGATAGCCTTGTGGCCTTCGACCCGATCACCTCCGAAATCATGCCTGCTGCGGCGGAGAGTTGGGAACCCAACGAGGACGCCACAGTGTGGACGTTCAATCTCGTGCAGGGTGCGAAGTTCCACAACGGCCGCGAGGTCACCGCATCTGACTTCAAGTACGCGTGGGAGCGCATCTGCAATCCCGAGAACGAGTCGGAGATCCCGTATCACCTTGCGGCGGTCTTGGGGTACGACGAGATGCAGGATGGCACTGCCACCGAACTCGAGGGCGTCGTCGCAGTCGATGACTACACACTCGAGGTCACTCTGCAGTATCCGTGGGCCGACTTCCAGTACGTGGTCGGACACGCCGCCCTTGCGCCGATTCCCGCCGAAGAGGTCGAGGCTGGGGACTTCGGTGAGATGCCCATCGGCAACGGTGCCTTCAAGATGACAGAGCCATGGGCGCACGATCAGTACATCAACGTCGAACGCTTCGAGGACTACTACGGAGATAGGCCTTACATCGATGGGATCGAGTTTAAGATTCTGGCCGACATGGATACTGCCTTCCTAGAGTTCCAGGCTGGCAACGTCGACTTCACCCAGATTCCGACCGGTCAGATACAGACTATGATCGACGAGTACGGTGAGAGCCCCGATGGCTACACGGCCAACCCCGGCCAGCAGGTTCTTCTCGGAACCGAGCTCGCCGTCTATTACCTGCTCATGAACAATGAAGACGAGGTGCTCCAGGATCCGATCGTCAGGCGCGCGCTGTCACTCGCCGTCGATCGCCAGGCAATCTGCACGACCGTGTTCGAAGACACCCGCGAGCCCGCTTACGGCATCGTGCCTGATGGCATCTTCGGCTTCCAAGACGACGCGTGGGAGTATTCACGCTACGATGTGGAACAAGCCAAGGAACTCCTGGCCGAAGCCGGCTATCCGGATGGCGAAGGTTTCCCGACCATCACGCTTGAGTACAACACCGGCGCGGGGCATGAGGATATTCTCCAGCTTGTTCAGAACGACTTCCAGGAAATCGGCGTCGAGGCCGAGTTGGCTGGCATGGAGTGGGCTCAGTACCTCGACATGCTGACCGAGAGAACCTACCAGATTGGTCGTCTGGGCTGGATCAGTTCCTATCCCATCATGGACTACTTCCTCTATCCGCTCTTCCATTCGGAGAGCGAAGACAACTATGCGTTCTACGTCAATCTCGAGGTTGACGAGATGCTTGAGGAAGCTCGCGTGACCGTCGACGATGACGAGCGTATCGAGCTCTACCGCGACATCGAGCGCAAGATCGGTGATGATGCACCGATGATGCCGCTCATGTTCTACCGCCACAGCCATGTCGCCTCCGACAGGGTCATGGATGGCGTCTATAGCGCCAGCGGTTTGTTCGATTTCAATAGGGTTTGGCTGCTGCAGTAACGCGCTGATGCGTTCACCGGCAAGAGAAGTGCCGGGGCGCTCACCTGGGCGCCCCGGCACTTGATGTGTGCAGCCGATCTAAGCTCGGCTCAGGGACGAAATACACCACATGCTTAAGTACACTGTCCGCCGCATATTCCAGATGATCCCTGTCTTCATCGGCGTGACCTTGATTCTGTTCATCCTGCGTGCACCTGGTGTCTTGCCGGGTGACCCGGTCCGCATGATCACCGGCGAGAGAGCGATTCCTGATGCTTTGCGTGAGCAAATCGTCAAGAAGCATGCTCTCGACCAACCGCTTCACAGACAGTACGTCATCTACATCGGGAACCTTCTGCAGGGCGACCTTGGTGAGTCATATCAGCGGGGACGTCCCGTGCTAGACATCTTCGCCGACAAGTTTCCGAACACTTTGAGGCTCGCTTTCGCTGGCATAATCGTCGAGATCATCATTGGACTCACAGCGGGAATAATCTCGGCCGTGCGACAATACTCCTTCCTCGACGTTCTCGTGACGTTATCGACCTCCATACTCGTATCTGTCCCGGTCTTCTGGCTCGGCATGCTCTTTCAAATATTCTTCGGCATCAAGCTCAAGGAGTGGACTGGAGGAGCTGTCCACCTGCCTATTTCGCAGATGTCGTCAGCGGAGTTTCCCGACTGGGCGCACCTGATTCTTCCGGCGATAACCCTGGCATCCGTTTCCACTGCTTATGTCGCACGCATCATGCGTAGTCAGATGCTCGAGGCCATGGGTCAGGACTACATACGTACCGCACTGGCAAAAGGCCTCACGCGGCGAGCGGTGACCTTCCGCCACGGTCTCAAGAACGCTCTCATCCCGGTGGTGACGTTCGTCGGAATCGATTTCGGCGTGATGATGGGCGGCGCCATTCTCACCGAGACGGTCTTCAGTTGGCCTGGAGTGGGCCGCGAGATATTCCTTGCGGTGGGACAGCGTGACTGGCCCATCGTAATGGGCGGTGTGATCATCATCGTGTTCCTCGTCATGATCATCAATCTCATCGTCGACTTGAGTTACGCACTGCTCGATCCGCGCATCAGATACGGGGGTGATGCGGAGTGACAGATCATCGCGAAGAGAGGCCGAACCCCAGATCAGGTGTGCCGACAGATGTGGGAGGCCATGAGACCCGTGATGAGGCTACGACACTACCGGTGCTTCCCGGTGACCTGCATGCTGTCACGGGCCTGAGCAGCCGTACGCTTTGGGGAGATGCATGGCGACGGCTACGCCGCAACAAGCTTGCGATAATCGGTCTGATTTGGATAGTGGCGGTGGTGTTGATGACGGTATCTGCCGACTTGTGGGTTGCGCCACTCTTCGGAGACCCGCTCACCGTTGACACCACGCCGGGAGCAAGCCTGCAATCACCTTCACTGGAGCACCCCTTCGGTACAGACAAGCTTGGCCGAGATGTCTTCGCGCGCGTGGTTTACGGGGCTCGTGTCTCGCTCACGGTCGGGGTGCTTGCCGTGTCGATATCGCTTGCGATCGGCCTGATGCTCGGAGCGCTCTCTGGCTACTACGGGCGGTTCGTGGACACGCTGGTGATGCGTTCGGCCGACGTGTTCTTCGCCTTCCCCTACATACTTTTCGCAATCGCGCTCATCGCGGTGCTGGGGCCGAGCTATCGAAACGTGTTCATAGCTATCGGTATCCTCGGGTGGCCCAGCATCGCCAGGGTCTTCCGCAGCTCGATACTCTCGGTCAAGGAGAACGAGTACGTGGATGCCGCTCGGGCGATGGGAGCCTCCGACTTCCGCATCATGTTCCGTCACATCATGCCCAACGCCATCGCCCCGATAATCGTGTATGGCACCATGAGCATCGGCGGAGCGATAATAACCGAGGCAGCACTTTCCTTCCTTGGCATGGGCGTTCAGCCTCCGACGCCTTCGTGGGGGCTTATGCTGTCGGATGCCAAGTCGCTGATGTTCCGTGCTCCATGGCTGACCATCTGGCCTGGATTTGCGATTCTGACTACTGTACTTGCGTTCGTGCTGATGGGAGACGGTTTGCGCGACGCACTTGACGTGAAGATGAAGGAGTGACGCGATGCCGGCACTCCTAGAAGTCAGAGGCCTCTCCACACGATTCACCACACGCGACGGTATCGTCAAGGCGGTTGACGGGGTCTCGTTCGCTTTGGAGCCGGGCAAGACGCTCGGGGTGGTCGGAGAGTCCGGGTCGGGCAAGTCCGTCACAGCCCTTTCCATGATGCGTCTCGTCGCTGAGCCTCAAGGCAAGATCGTCGGCGGCGAGGTGCTGTTCAAGGGCGCAGACGTGCTAAAGATGAGCGAGAGAGAAGTCCGCGATATGCGTGGCAATCGGATCGCGATGATATTCCAAGATCCCATGACCTCTCTCAATCCGGTATTCCGGGTCGGCCGCCAGATAGGGGAGTCACTGATTCTGCACAAGGGCATGAGTCGCAAGGATGCCTTCGATCGAGCGGTTCAGCTACTCGATATGGTAGGCATTCCTAACGCGCGTGACCGGGCCAAGGACTACCCACACCAGTTCTCAGGTGGGATGCGGCAGCGCGCGATGATCGCGATGGCGTTGGCCTGCGACCCGGATATCCTGATCGCCGACGAACCCACCACGGCACTCGATGTCACCATACAGGCGCAGATTCTCGAACTCATCATGGAGATGCAAGAGCGTACAGGTACCGCAATCATCATCATCACCCACGATCTCGGAGTGGTGGCGGACATAGCTAATGACGTTATGGTCATGTATGCGGGTAGACAGGTCGAGTACGGTGAATCAAGACATGTGTTCGGTGACTCTCTGCACCCTTACACGTGGGGACTGCTCGACAGCCTGCCTCGTCATGACTCCGACGAGAAAGGCGAGCTCGTTCCGATCGAGGGTCAGCCGCCGAGTCTCATAAACGTGCCTTACGGATGCGCCTTTCATCCGCGTTGTCCCTATGCTGAGGAGATCTGTCGCTCTGAAGTCCCGCCTCTGCTTGCCACCGATACGGGACACCTGTCCGCATGTCACTTCTCGGCCGATCCCGCTTTCCGGCGCGGCATGGACCGTGACCAGGAAAGGGTGGCGCTGAAGTGAGCGAGCTTCTGAGGGTGGAGGATCTCTGCAAGCACTTCCCTGTGGAACAGGGAGTACTGAGTTCTCGCATCGGTCGGAAGGTTCACGCGGTAGACGATGTGTCGTTCGTGGTCAACGCAGGTGAGACACTAGGACTGGTTGGCGAATCGGGATGCGGCAAGTCCACTACGGGCAGGTGTGTCCTGCGGCTCCTGAAGCCGACTTCAGGCACGATCACTTTCGACGGCCGAGACGTCGGTTCGATGGGACGGTCTGCTCTCAAAGCGTTTCGGCGTGACGCACAGATCATCTTTCAGGATCCCTATGCGTCGCTCAACCCTCGCATGACCATAGGCGAGATCGTGTGGGAGCCACTAGTGGTGCACGGGATAGGCACGCGTGAGGAGCGCCGCGAGCGCGCACGAGAGTTGCTCGAGGTGGTGGGACTCAGCCCAGAGCACATCAACAGGTACCCTCACGAGTTCTCAGGCGGGCAGCGCCAACGCATCGGCATAGCTCGCGCTCTTGCGCTGCAGCCCAAACTGATAGTCTGCGACGAGCCAGTGTCGGCACTCGACGTCTCGATCCAGGCCCAGGTCGTGAACTTGCTAGATGAGCTCCAAGACACGTTCGGCCTGACGTATCTCTTCATCGCTCACGACCTCTCTGTGATCCGCCACATCTCGGACCGGATTGCGGTGATGTACCTGGGCAAGATCGTGGAGATCTCCGACTGGAGACGCCTGTACGATGACCCTCACCATCCCTACACGCAGTCCCTGCTCTCTGCTGTGCCAGTCCCCGATCCGGCAAAGCAGCGCTCTCGCGAGCGAATCATCTTGCAAGGAGACGTACCGAGTCCGATCGACCCTCCCACTGGATGCCGTTTTCACACGCGTTGCCCGATAGCGGAGTTTCCTAAGTGTGCCGAGGAAGAGCCTCGTCTTGCCGAGGTTGCTGCAGGACACAGAGCGGCGTGCCACTTCGCGAAGCCGCATCCGATCAACGTTTCGTCTTAGCTAGCAGTGCCCTGGCTTCAGAGCGGAAGCCGTGCCCGAAGAATCGGCTTGAGCTATCGGAAAGGATGACGATGAGACCCGATCCGAGCGAGCGGATAGACGAGCGAGCAGTGCTCGTGTGGCGAATCGCCGGTGCTTCAAGCGCACTGATGCCGGCAGCGGCCGCAGGCGCAATGGCGGGACTCGCGTTCATGGACCTTGTTCCCGGATGGTCTTTCTGGCTAGCTGCTGCGGTAACGGTTGTGGTCGCGCTCCTGTCTGTGGCCATCGTGCCAAGGGTGCGTTGGATCCGATGGCGGTATGAGGTTTCCGAAGACGAAGTGTACCTCCGTCACGGACTCGTCATTCGTAAACGGACTCTCATTCCGATGACTCGAGTGCAGCACGTCGACACCAAAGCCGGGCCGCTCTTGCGTGCGTTCGGGCTGTCGACCGTCACCGTCGCCACGGCAGGCGGCGAGCACGAGATACCCGCGCTCTCCGACGAGGTAGCGGACCGCCTGCGCGACCGTATAGCCGTGCTGGCCCGGGTGACCGCAGATGTCGTCTGAGCCGCGTCGCGCTCATCCGGCTGGCGTGCTCCTGTACACGCTTAAGCATCTTCGGACGTTTTCGGTGCCGGCCATAGGCGCTCTGTTCGCGTTCAATGTCGTTCGGGAGGATCCACGCATAGCTCTCGGTTCTGTAGCGGTAGCCGTGGCTCTGTTGATAGCTGCGATGATTGCAGTTCTTGCTGCTTGGATACAGTGGATGCGCTTCACCTTCCATGTCGAGGGAGGAGCGCTACGGGCCGAAGAAGGAATCATCGTTCGCAAGAGCACGCGGCTTACTCCTGAGCGCATCCAGTCCATCGACACCAAGGCGAATCTACTCTTCAGAGTTCTCGGTCTGGTGACGGTCGATATCCAGACCGCTGGACGCGGCAAGGAAGCAGAGGTTTCGATTCCCGCACTCACCGAGTCAGACGCACGCGAGCTTGCTGCGGGGCTACGTGTCAGACATGAGCGACTCGTAAGTGAGCTCGGCGCCGAAGCGGTCGTCGATATCGCAGTGATGCCGGAGCCGCAGGCACCTACAACGAGTCATGTTTGGACCCTCACGACGGCCGAGCTCGCCGTCGTCGCGCTAACCTCAAGCGGTGGGCTGATAGTCCTCGCAGCGATCGTACCGGTGGTTGGTGCGCTCATGCCGGTGGTTTCTGAGGAACTACCTGTCGAGTTGGCCGATGCACTGACTTTGGGACCGTGGATCGTCATCCTCGGCATCCTTGCGGTGGCGATGGTGGGTGTCGCCTGGATAGCCGGCAGTGTCGGCACCGCGCTGCAGTACTGGGAGTTCGTGACCAAGCGAACCGATGACGAGTTGAGAGTCGAGAGAGGGCTTCTGCAGCGAAACACCCGGAGCGTCCCACTCGATCGCGTGCAAGCCATCCGCCTGGTGGAGGGGCCACTTCGCCAGATGATTCGCCGAGTGACGGTAGGGGTCGACAGCGCCGGCCTGGCTACGGGAGGGGAGTTCGGACCCACCGTGCTTCATCCGCTTCTGACCGCACAGGAGTCGCGCAGGTTCTGCGACCTGATGGTACCTGGTCACATGTTTCCAGAGCTGAGAAGGGTGCCGAAGCGCGCGCGGCGCCGCTACGTGATTCGTGCCATAGCACTGCCGATGCTGGTGGCGGGAGTACTCGCTGCGACCATGCAATACGGTTGGCTTGCTCTGTCGATACCGATTCTGTCGTCCGGATGGGGACTGCTGGCCTTTACCGACGCTGCCTGGGGAATCAGCGGGGATGTGGTGGCGCTGCGTTGGCGGACGTTTGCACGGACGACAGCCTTGGTCCGCCGCCGAAGGGTACAATCCGTGACCGTGAGTCAGCATCCGCTTCAGAAGATAGCGGGTCTAGCTTCGGTGTCGGTTCGGGTGGCCGCAAGCCCTATGACGGCAGTGTTTCAGGTCAGACATCTGGACGAAAGGGACGCTATCGGCATTGTGGAGTGGGTATCCGAAGGTGTTGAAAGAACAGAGAAGTGGACATCAGTCACCGTATAGCGTGCCCGAAATGAGTGCGATATACTTTCGTCCGTCGCGCTCACCGGTGCTGACAAGTCGGAGTGGCGGAACGGCAGACGCGCTAGGTTGAGGGCCTAGTGCCCTCTAAGGGCGTGTGGGTTCAACTCCCACCTCCGACACCAGATACGAAAGCGAAGACTCCGGAATAATCCGGGGTCTTCTCATGTCTCAAGTTTGTCGCGTGACCGAAGGCCCTTCTTATCCTCGGCCTGTCCGACATAGCGGAGCGCGATGATCGCGATGTCGTCGGAATCGTGAGTGGTCGAGTGCGCTTCAGCTTCGGCCAACAGGCTATCCACCACTACCTGCAGCCCTTCAGAGGCCTTTGATTCCACTATCTCAGCAACGCGCTTCTCACCTAGGAACGAGGTTTGATTCCGGGCCTCGATCAGTCCGTCGCTGTAGACCACGAGCAGCGTGTCGGGATCTAGTGTGGCCTCGAACTCTTCGAAGGCCGAATCGGGGGTGACTCCCAGTGGCGGGGAGCTGTCGAACAGTTCTCCGGCACAAGCGCCTTCAGAGCAGAGCAGGGGCATGGGGTGACCGGCACATGCCATTCGCACAAGCCCGCTCTCAACGTGGATGGTGCCGTATACCGCGGTGATGAAGCGAGACTCGTCGACCTGGGAGATGATCGCTGCATTCGCTGCCGCCAGCACGTAGCTGGGCCAATGGTTGTGATATGCGAAGGCCCGGATCGTGCTCTTTGCCATCGCTGCCAGAGTAGCGGCTTCCAGGCCTTTGCCCGAGACGTCTCCAAGCATGAACGCGACCACTCCTCGAGAGACCTCGAACATGTCGTAGAAGTCTCCGCCGATTCGTGCGAGTTCTGTGGCACTTCGGTAGGCATGTGCGAACTCCAGTCCAGGAAGTCGCTTCGGCATGTCGAGGAGGGCAGACTGGAACGCGTCGGCGATGACCCGTTGCGCTTCGGCCAGCCGCGCGTTCTCGAGAGCCAGCGTCGCCGAGGACGAGAGCTTGCGGGCGAACTCGACCTCGGCGCTCGAGAACCGATGCTGGCGTAAGTGGTAACCGAACCAGATCACGCCGAGATCCTCTCCTCTGAACCTGAGAGGAACCGTGAGCAGGGATCGGATATCCGAATCGCGGATCGAGCTTGGATCCACGCGCGTGTCGTCATGCACGTCATCGACCGATAAAGGAGATCCGTCGGCGTCGGCCACCAGCATGGATTCGCCGTCGAAGGCATGCTCGGCAACGTTCTCGAACGGACGTCCATAGGTGTGAATGCGCCGCCAACCGGCCCTCTGGCGCATCCATACCGCAGCGCTCTCTGCACCGATGGCCTGACACCCTTTGTGAGCAGCTATGCGGGTGATCTCGTCGATATCGGCAGCCGAATTCATGGCGAAATCGATCGAGTTCACCGCTTCGGTAAGATCTCGGGAGCGACGCAACTCTTCTTCTTCCCGCTTGCGCGAGGTTATGTCCTCGACGATTTCTATGAAGTGTCTCGGCGTGCCGTCGGATGAGCGAAAGACGGTACGGCCCACTTCTACCCAGGCGACAGAGGAGTCCTTGCGGATGTAGCGCTTCTGAATGCGGTATTCGCTTATCTCGCCGGAGACCAGCTTCTCTGTGAGCTCGCCTTCTCGCTTGAGGTCATCCGGATGGGTGATGTCGTCTTGTCCAAGATGGTCCAACTCCACGGAGGAGTAGCCTGTGATATCGGTGAGCCTTCGGTTCGAGCGTATCCATCGGCCTTCCAGATCGATGTGAGCGATTCCCAAGGTGGCCTGCTCGAAGGTCGAGCGAAACCGCATCTCGCTGTCGCGCAGCTGTCGAGCCGTGCGCTGCAGGTCCTCGAACAGCACATCGAACGGGCGCACCAGGACGGTCTCGGCTACCGCGCGATACAGCAGGAAGAAGGCGACGACTTTCAGGATGTGTCCGACGAAGTTCCATACGGCGTAGGGATCGGTATAGAGCGTGAACGCGAGCTCGGAGGCGATTCCTGTGACTATGGAGCCTGACAGCAGCCAGAGGACTTCGCTCTGGAAAGCATCGCGGTGGTACCACACTGCTACC
>PWVH01000090.1 GCA_003563465.1 Coriobacteriaceae bacterium
CTCGACAAGAATCCGTAACCTGGTAGCTGCCGGTGACATCACCGAAGCCGCAGCCCTTCTCGGCAGACCACATCGCGCGACCGGATCGGTGGTGAGAGGAAGGGGAGAGGGAGGCCACCGACTCAGCATCCCCACGGCGAACCTCTTGCCGATAGAACACGCCGCACTCCCTGCTGAGGGCGTTTACGCAGGCGTAGCGCACACCGAGGACCGAACGTGGCCTGCTGCGATCTCTGTCGGCATCCCTCCGACCTTCCCCTCCGCGCACCACCCGATCGAAGTCCACCTCATCGACTTCCGAGGGAATCTCTATGGCCACACCCTCACCATCGAATTCCATCGACGCATACGTTCTCAAGATGTCTTTGCATCGGCCGAGGAGCTTGCCGAGGCCATGCGCGCCGACATCGACTACGTCCGCTCCATCGGCATCACCGCTGAGTCCGAGGAGTGAAGTCCGTTGCCAGGACCATCTGTGATATACTCCCGCGGTTGGAGTCAATACCCTAGTCCGGGGCGCGCGACCCACCGACGCACGCCGCAGACGAGGGCGAATTCGAACAGAAAGGTGAAGTGAGAATGCCCCTGCCCAAGGACACCAAGTCCGAAATCCTCGCCGAGCACGCCCGCCATGAAGGCGACACCGGCTCCCCCGAGGTCCAGATAGCACTGCTGACGCGACGTATCCAGGACCTCACCGAGCACCTCAAGACCCACAAAAAGGATCATCATACGCGACTCGGTCTGCTCAAACTCGTCGGACAGCGGCGTCGGCTTCTCGGCTATCTTAAGAAGACCGATATCGAGCGTTACCGCGCGCTGATCGCCAAACTCGGACTCCGAGGATAGAGAGAACAGTGAGATTCCGAAGGCGGGAGAGCACTCCCGCCTTCTTGCTACCGTCCGCCCGATGCGACCGGTAGAGAGAGGTCCTCACGCAAGGGGCGTGGGGAGAGAGGTAGAAGGAAGTTGGAGTAGATGTCTAAGATCGTCGAGAGTTTCGAGTTGTATGGCAAGGAGTACGCACTGGAGACCGGTGAGTTGGCTAGACAGGCAGGGGGCGCGGTCGTAGTCCGGCAGGGAGACACGATGGTGCTCGTCACAGCCACCGCTTCACAGAACCCAAAGGACCTCGACTTCTTCCCCCTGACCGTCGATTTCGAGGAGCGGATGTATGCTGCCGGCAAGTTACCCGGCGGTTTCATCAAGCGAGAGGCCCGTCCCAGTGAGAAAGCCATCCTGACCGCCCGCATGATCGACCGGCCCTTGCGTTCGGCGTTCGCCGAAGGCTTCCGCAACGAGGTGCAGATAATCGCAACGGTCCTCTCGGCCGATCAGGTGTCACAACCCGACGTCGTAAGCATCATGGGAGCCTCGGCGGCCCTGATGGCGGCCGGCGTACCGTTCGAAGGCCCGCTTGCCGGTGTGCGCATCGCCCGCGTCGGCGGTGAGCTTGTCGTGAACCCGACTTTCGACGAGTTAGAGGACTCCGATATGGACCTCGTCGTCGCCGGCTCTCCTGACGCGATCTACATGATCGAGGCAGGTGCGTACGAGGTGTCCGAGGAGGACATGCTCTCCGCCATGACGTTCGCACAAGAAGCGATCGCCGAGTTCTGCTCCGCGCAAGAACGCCTGGTTGACCGGCTCGACGTGGCACAGATGGACATAGCCCTCCAAGTTGTAGACGAGGCGCTGCGTCAGAGAGTCTTCACAGCCGGAAGCGAGAAGATGCGCGCTGCGCTGCACAACCCCGACAAGTTCTCCCGTATGAACGACGTCGCGACAGTGAAAGAAGAGATTCTCGCGACGTTCTCCGAGGAAGAACTGATCGCAGTGGGGAAGGAGATACGGGCGCTCCTCAAGGAGTTGGAGAAGAAAACCATGCGCGCAATGGTACTCGAAGAAGGCGAGCGAGCAGACGGACGCAGAACCGACGAGATACGCCAAGTCACGAGTATCGCAGGCTATCTTCCCAGAGCGCACGGGTCTGGCTTGTTCACACGAGGTCAGACACAGGTTCTTTCCGTGCTGACCCTCGGCATGCTGTCCGAATGGCAGCGAATCGACACGATCGACGTTTCGGAAGGGAAGCGTTATCTGCACCACTACAACTTCCCGCCGTTTTGCACCGGAGAAACCGGCTTCATGCGTGGCCCCAAGCGACGTGAGATCGGGCACGGCGCCTTGGCCGAACGCGCTCTTGTTCCGGTACTGCCACCCGATGATGAATTCCCCTACACAATCCGCATAGTCTCTGAAGTCCTCGAGTCCAACGGCTCCAGCTCGATGGGATCTGTCTGTGGCTCTTCGCTCGCGCTCATGGATGCTGGCGTGCCTATCAAGGCACCGGTTTCTGGCATAGCGATGGGACTGATCAAGGAAGGAGACCGGGTCGCCATACTCTCCGACATCCAGGGCTTGGAGGACTTCCTCGGCGACATGGACTTCAAGGTCGCAGGAACCGAAGCGGGTATCACAGCGATGCAGATGGACAACAAAGCCAGGGGACTTTCTCAAGAGATACTGGCAGCTGCACTCCATCAGGCCCGGAAAGGTCGTGCTTTCATCCTCTCTAAGATGATGGAAGCTATAGACACGCCGCGCGAGGCCCTCAGTAAGTACGCGCCGCGCATCCTCACCGTCAAGATACCTGTTGACAAGATTCGCGATGTCATAGGTTCGGGCGGCAAGGTGATACGCGGTATACAAGAAGAGACCGGTGCACAGATCGACATCCAAGAAGATGGCACCATCTTCGTCGCCTCACGTGATCAGGGCGGCGAGGAGGCAGTCCGTCGCATCCAGCTCATCGTCAAAGTTCCCGAGATCGGTGAGCGCTACAAGGGTAGAGTCGTCTCGATTCAGGCCTTCGGTGCCTTTGTCGAGCTTACCCCTGGAAAGGACGGTCTGTTGCACATATCGCGTGTGGCGAAAGGTCGCGTCGACAAGGTCGAGGATGTCCTCCAGGTAGGCGACGAGGTCGAGGTCGAGATCTTAGACATCGACGATCGGGGCAAGATCAGTCTCGATCGCATCGACAAGCCGGAAGCGCCTCCCGCCAAGGGCGGATCGTCTGCAGGCCGTCCCAGAGATGATAGCAGCCGCAGTCAACGGGACGAAGATCGTCGAGGGCCAAGCGAGCGCAGGCCGAGACGCCGTCACTAGACGCGGGAGTAGGAATGTTCTATCGCGAGAGCGTCCTCGACAACGGAATCACCGTGCTCACCGAATCGATGGACACGGTGCGATCCGTCGCATTGGCCATCTGGTTCGCCGTCGGTAGTAGAGACGAGAACCCGGATGAGGCAGGCATGTCTCACTTCATGGAACACATGATGTTCAAGGGCACGCCAACTCGTTCGGCCGCCACGATATCCGAGACCTTCGATCGGCTAGGAGCGGACTTGAACGCCTTCACGAGCAAGGAGTACACCGGCTACTACTCTCGCGTCATCGATCAGCATCTGCCTGTTGCCGTGGAGGTCCTCTCTGACATGGTGGTCAACGCCACACTTACAGATGAGGCCTGTGCCAAGGAGAGAGAGGTCGTCATCGAAGAGATCGCGCGCTTGGAAGACACTCCCGATGACCGCGTCCACGAGCTCTTCGCACGTGCGCTCTGGCCTGATCACCCGATAGGTCTTCCGGTCCTTGGAAACCATGACACCGTGCCTCGTTTCGGCCATGAAGCCTGCATGACCTTCCGGCAACGTCACTACCTGACGGGGAACTGCGTCGTGGCCGCTGCCGGCAGTGTCGATCACGACGCGCTAGTCGAACTCGTGCAGGCCCGTTTCAACCTGCCTACAGGTCCGAGGAGCGATAGGCCGATAGCCGAGGGGCGTCGGGAGGGCACACCCGAATTGTTGTCTAAGGACACGGAACAAGCGCACATCTGCTACGGGGTGAGCTGCCTTGATGCACGACACCCTGACCGCTTCGCTCTGGCCGTGCTGGACAACATCTTGGGAGGCGGCATGTCTTCGCGGCTGTTCCAGGAGATCCGGGAGAAGAAGGGGCTCGCTTACGCAATCTACAGCTTTCATGCGCTCTACCAGGACACTGGGCAGTTCACCGTCTACGCCGGAACCAGACCCGAGAATGCGGAGCAGGTCGTGACTCTAATCCAAGCTGAGATCGACCGAATCCTCGAGAACGGCATAACGCAAGAGGAGCTCTCCCGTGCCAAGGAATCCCTCAAGGGGAATCTGGTCCTCGGCTTGGAGAGCACACGCAACCGCATGGTGCGTCTCGGCAAGAACGCTGTGACCGGTGGAGAGCTGCTCTCTATGGACGAGTTAGTAGACCGCATAGACGCAGTCAGTGTGGAGGATGTCCGCCGTGTCGCCACAGAAGTGATAGGAACCGAACGCGTGCTCGCCATGATCGGTCCGTTCACCCAGGATGACGTCGCACGCTTAGCAGGGTAGGGGCCGGGAGGGGGCTGACCGTGATCGATGTACTAGTGACCGGCGCGGCGGGACGTATGGGAACCGAAGTCATTCGTGCGGTTACAGATGCCGATGGAATGCGAATCGTTGCTGCTGTAGACCCTCCGCATGCTGGAGAGCCCGTCTTCGACGGGACCGGAGGAGCGATCGCGTGTGTCGCCGACCTTGACTCCGCGATCGCCGATACTTCTCCTGATGTCCTCGTCGATTTCACAGACCCATCGGCTGTCGAAGCCAATCTGCTCATCGCGCTCAGAGCTGGCGTGGATTGCGTTGTGGGCACTACGGGAATCTCCGAGGATACGCTCGGTAAGCTTGTGGCGGATGCACCGGAAGGCACGGCCCTCTTCGTAGCGCCCAACTTCGCTATCGGAGCGGTCTTGATGATGCGCTTCGCCGAGCAGGCCGCTCGTTTCATGCCGCACGCCGAAATCGTCGAAATGCACCATGACCGAAAGGTTGACTCCCCGAGCGGGACTGCGCTTCGAACCGCCGGCCTGATAGCCTCGGCACGCCATCGGATAACTGAGTCTCCGGGACGCGAGACGCAACTCGCCCGAGGAGCGCGGGGTGCCACTGTGGACGGCGTGTCCGTGCATAGCGTCAGGCTGCCGGGACTCGTTGCTCACCAGGAGGTCATCTTCGGCGGGCAAGGTCAGACGCTGACGATTCGGCATGACTCCTCTGACAGAACGTCCTTCATGCCCGGTGTGCTGTTGGCCATACGTGAGGTAGGGCATCTCTCCGGACTGATACTGGGACTCGAAAACCTCATGGGAGTCTGACGTGACAGACTCCTCTCGTCCTCCGGTCGTCATGAAATTCGGCGGCACCTCTGTGGCCGACCCCGTCGGGCGCGCGGCACTCGTCGCCCGTGTCACCGAAGCCATCGATTCGGGCAAGGCGCCGGTACTCGTCGTGTCTGCCATGGGTCGGTCGGGAGAGCCATATGCCACCGACACGCTGCTGTCGCTCATCGAAGACAGACCTTCCGACACTGCTGAGTGCGACTGGTTGATGGCTGCAGGCGAGATCGTCTCCGCTGTGGTTTGTGCCCATGAGCTGCGAGCCGCCGGCATCGATGCTCGCGCTTTCACAGGACCCGAAGCCGGCATTGCCACGGACGCCGAACACGGGTGCGCAAACATCACAGAGATACACACGGGACCGCTCGTGCGAGCCATCGAAGCCGGCCAGGTGCCCGTCGTCGCCGGTTTTCAAGGTATGGCTCCCGACGGAAGACTTGCGACTCTCGGACGCGGGGGCAGCGACACGACTGCTTGTGCCTTAGGTGTTGCACTGAAGGCGGAGGCGGTCGAAATCTACACAGATGTTGATGGTGTCGCTACCGCGGACCCGCGCGTTTGTACAGCTAACACCGTGCTTGAGGTCATCCGTGCCGACGAGCTGTTCCAGATGGCCCGGCACGGTTCGCGCGTGGTGCACACTCCTGCAGCCGAACTCGCTCTTGCAAGTGGACTCGCTTTGCGTGTGCGAAACACCTTCACCGACCATCCAGGTACGCTGGTCGCCGACATCTCCGCTTACCGGCCCGACCGCGTTGCCACGGCTGTCTCCCACAACGATGACATAGCCCGCGTTCGCGTCACACTGCCGGCTCCCGAAGGCACTCGCGCGCACATGTCCGCGCAGACACGTGTCTACCGTGCGATGGCTGACGCGGGCGTCTCTCTGGACATGTTCACCCCGGTAGGTGAATCGCTCGTCTTCACAGTCCCCGAGACCGCTCTGGCTCGAGGTTGCGAGGTGCTTGCTTCCCTTGGACTTACCTATCAGGTGCAGGCCGCACTGGCGAAAGTCACCCTCATCGGCGCAGGCATGCACGGAGTCCCTGGAGTCATGGCGCGAATGGCTGAACTGCTCGACCGGGCGGGTGTCACGGTTCTGCAGACTGCTGACTCCCACACCACCATATCCGTCCTGATTCCCGCCGAAGACACCTGCAAGGCCGTCAGCGCACTCCACGATGGCTTCGAGCTAGGGAGTCTCGCTGCAGACGCACGAAAGCCTGATGTGGCACAATGATGCGGTTAGGAGCACGAATCCGCCGATTCTGTCGGTCGATCATGCGCAAGGAGAATCCACGATGAAGGCAGCGCGCTTCGGTCGCATGCTCACGGCCATGGTCACGCCTTTTACCCGTGATGGCGCTCTCGATCTTCCCAGAGCCCAGGAACTCGCGACAAGGTTGCTCGATAGCGGCTCTGACGGGTTGGTCGTCTGCGGTACCACCGGAGAGTCGCCGACCGTCTTCTACGACCAGAAGCTCGAACTCTTTCGCGCCGTAGTCGAAGCGGTAGACGGAAGGGCGCCCGTGATCGCCAATGCCGGGGACAACTGCACTGCAGATTCCGTGTCCTTTGCCCGAAAGGTTGCCTCGCTTGGCGTAGATGGCATCATGGCCGTCGTCCCCTACTACAACAAGCCACCACAAGAGGGTATGTACCGTCACTTTCGCGCTATCGCAGAGGCCGTGGACGTGCCCGTCATCCTCTACAACATCCCCAGCCGGTGCGTTGTGAACATGGGAGCCGCCACCACGTTAAGACTGGCAAACGACTGCGAGAACATCGTCGCCGTCAAGGAAGCCAGCGGCGACCTTGCGCACATAGCCGAGATCATCAAGGGCTCGCCGGACCATTTCGAAGTCCTGTCTGGTGACGACGAGATGACACTGCCGATGCTAGGCCTCGGCGGAACTGGAGTGATATCGGTCGCCAGTCACGTTGCGGGCGAGCGGTTCAAAGAGATGATCGACTCTCAGGCCAACGGCGATCACACTCGTGCGCTCAGAATCCATCTGGAGCTTCTGCCCCTGATGAAAGCCCTATTCATAACTGCGAATCCCATCATGGTCAAAGAGGCCCTGCGACTCGTAGGTTTCGATGTCGGAGGCGTTCGGCTGCCGCTCGTGCCGCCTACAGCCGAGCAGACCGCCGAGCTCGAACGCGTCATGCACCATGTTGGCGTACTTCGATCTTGAAAACGAACTTTTCGCAGGCGGCCAACGCTTGCGTGCACTGTCTGACCGTCGCGTCCAACATCACGCGGCACGAACCGAGGAGATACACACCACCCCATGACACATAAGAAGACCCTCCTGCGCGTAATCCCTCTTGGAGGGCTTGATGAGATCGGCAAGAACATGACCGTGCTCGAGTACGGCAACGACATGGTCGTCATCGATGCCGGAATCATGTTCCCAGATGAAGACCATCCTGGTGTCGACCTCATCCTGCCCGATTTCAGCTACGTCATCCGTCGCAAAGACAAGTTGCGTGGGATACTCATCACGCATGGCCATGAAGACCACACCGGCGCCCTCCCTTACCTCCTAAAAGAACTCGGTCCCGGCGTGCCGATACTCGGCACCAAGCTCACCCTCGGAATGATCTCGGTCAAGCTCGAAGAGCATCGCCTCAAGAAGCCAAAGCTCCGCGAGATCCATCCGGGCGGACATGTCAACCTTGGCCCCTTCGGCTTCGATTTCATACCCGTCAATCATTCGATTCCCGATGGCGTCGCCCTCTTCATCCGTACACCGGTCGGCAACATACTGCACACCGGAGACTTCAAGTTCGATCAGACTCCTGTTGACGGGAGGCTAACCGACTACAGCGCGATAGCGGCTGCGGGCAAGAAGGGCGTCCTGCTGCTCATGAGTGACTCCACCAACGCCGAATCCCCGGGCATCACGATGTCCGAGGCTACCGTCGGAGTCGCCCTCCGCGAGATATTCGCCTTGGCCGAGCACCGCATAATCGTCGCTTCCTTCTCGAGCCACATCCACCGGCTTCAACAGGTCTGTGACGCAGCGGTCGAATCAGGGCGAAAGGTCGTGGTGACCGGCCGTTCGATGATCAACAACACTCGCATCGCACGCCAGTTGGGCTATCTAGACGTGGCCGAGGAAGACCTCTTGGATGCCTACGAGATGGGCGACATCCCTCCGGAGAGGATTGTCGTCCTGTCCACGGGAAGTCAGGGCGAACCCCTCTCGGCACTCGCCCGAATGGCCAACGGAGACCACAAGACGGTCGAGATTCAAGAAAGCGACACGGTCGTGATCTCTGCCACACCGATACCGGGTAACGAGAAGGCTGTCAGCCGGGTCATAAACCGTCTCGCTAAGGCCGGAGCCGATGTCCGGCACAAGGGTTCGGACGCAGTGCACGTGTCCGGTCACGCAGCCGCTGAAGAACTCAAACTCATGCTCAATATGGTCAAACCACGCTATTTCGTACCAATCCACGGTGAGACACGTCACCTGCGCGCTCATGCCAACATCGCCCGCATGACGGGAATCGCACCTGACAACATCTTCATGCTCGATAACGGCGACTGTCTCGAAATCACCGAATCCTCAGCGCGTGTGAGCGGGCGTGTCGATTCCGGTGTGGTCTACGTCGACGGCCTGTCTGTTGGCGATATCGGACAGGTGGTGCTGCGCGATCGTCAGCTTCTCGCCCATGACGGCATCGTGACGGTGGTCATCGCCGTCGACTTGCAGACCGGCCAGCCAATGGGGGAGCCCGAACTCGTCACTCGCGGCATAGTACTCGGTACCGATGATGATTCGTTAGCCGAGGACGCAGTAGCTCGGGTTTCTAAAACCCTGGCCAAGACGGCCCGCGAGGGAGCGACCGATCACGCGGTCATCAAGAACGCCGTCCGAGAGTCATTGTCCCAGTTCCTGTGGGAGCGCACGCACAGTAGGCCGATGATCATCCCCATCGTGATGGAGGTCTGAGGCTTGGAGGTCCTCTACGCTATCGTCCTGGGCATCGTCCAGGGCGCTTCCGAGTTTCTGCCCATCTCGTCCTCCGGGCACCTTCGGGTCGTGCAGGAAGTCTTCGGTTTGACCGAGCAGTTCGGCTTGGGATTCGACACCATGGTGCACGTCGCCACTTTGCTCGCGGTCGTCGTCTACTTCCGCGACGATCTGGCACACATGGCCCGCGGCCTTCTCTCGCGCGCACCGGAACACGCGGCCGACCGCCGACTCGCATACCTAGTGCTCTTTGCAACAGTGCCGACAGGGATCATCGGGCTGGCCGCAGGAGGGTTCTTCGAGGATGCTGATGTTCTCTACGTCGGCATCGCCTTCCTCTGCACCTCGGCGGCGCTGACCCTCGCCGACGCGCTATCCCGCAAATCGCTGCATACCGCCGAACAACTGAGCTGGCGACGTGCCCTGCTCGTCGGAATCGCACAGGGCGTGGCGATCATGCCCGGCATATCTCGCTCCGGGGCTACGATGTCGGCCGGTCTGGGGCTCGGGCTCGATCGAGAGCAAGCGGCGCGCTTCTCCTTCCTCCTTTCGGGTCCGATAATCCTGCTCGCTGGAGTCAAGCAAGCAGTCGATGTCTTCACAGGCGCCACGCATATGCCCGGACTCGCAGCTTCTGCAGCGGGCTTCGTTGCTGCCGCGATCACGGGTTACCTGGCCATAGCCGGCCTCATGGCATACATCAGACGACATTCCTTCGCGGTATTCGCCGTCTACACGGCGTTGATGGGTGTTTCCGTGCTAGTCTGGCGACTGACAGGCTGACACGGACGGGAACGGCTCGCACATGGCACGTGGACAGGAAAAGAGTCAGACGGGTAGACGCCGCTCCACCGGCGGAACGAAGAAGTCCCGACCGCGTCGCACCTCGGTCTTCGTGCTGGATCCCGAGGCGCGCCGGGACATATACGGCATACTCCTAGTTGCTGCCGCGATAGCCCTTGCTATCGCACTGCTCTCGGGTGGCGCCGGCATGCTGGGTGCGCCGATCGCATCGGCCCTAAGACTTGCTCTCGGGCTCGGGGCTTTCGTCCTTCCTTTGTTGCTACTCCTTTGGGGTGTGACCTTCTTTGTACGGGCGATCTCTATCAGCGCTCCGCGCGTAGCCGCGGGCCTCGGTATCGTCTTGCTCGCACTGATCGGCATGCTCGCACTCGGTTCTGCTGATGGAATCCAGTGGCAGCAGCGCGAGCTCCAGACGCATGGGGGATACGTCGGCGCCGCTTTCGCATGGGCACTGCGTTCGCTGGTCGGGGTCCCGATCTCTTCCGTTATCCTCGGCGCGCTCATGTTAATCGGTTTCGTATTGATTGGCCTGTCCGTATCCGGCCTCGTCGAGTGGACCACCGGGCGACTCAAGGCCACTTCGAGACCTCACGAAAGCTCGTCTAGCGTCCGGACAAGAAAGGAGCGGAGGCCGAAGACCGTACCCGAAAAGGATCTCGGCGACGACAAACCTGTGCTCTTGGACTCCCAGCCACCTGAAGCCGTAACGGCCGGCGCGCATGATTCCAAAGATCCTGAGGTCCACCGCAAGACTCGACCGGCGCCACGCAGCAGTCCCCCGAAGGCAATGGAAGGCTTCGAGCTTCCCCCCACTGGACTGCTTGAGGTCAGTACCGAGAACGCTTCGCGGCACAGGACGACCGAGCGTGAGATAGACCAGACAGCACGCACCATCGAGGAGACACTCGGGACGTTCGATATCACCGCCAAAGTGGTCGGTTGGACACCAGGCCCGACGGTGACCATGTATGAGATCGAGCTTTCCCGGGGTATCAAAGTGAACCGGGTTACCGCTCTGGCCGATGACCTTGCTCTCGCACTTGCCGCGCCGACCGTTCGCATCCTCGCACCCATTCCCGGCAAGTCCCTAGTCGGCATCGAAGTCCCCAACGAGCGCCGTTCCACCGTGACCCTCGGCGACGTGTTGATCGGTTCCGTCGCCTCTAGCGAACCGATGCTCCTCGGCGTCGGCAAGGATATATCCGGTGACAAAGTGCTCGCTGACCTCTCGGTCATGCCGCATTTGCTCATCGCCGGCTCCACAGGAACGGGCAAGTCCGTCTGCATCAACGCCATACTCACATCGGTGCTCATGCGTGCGACGCCCGCAGAAGTAAGGCTGATCCTGATCGACCCGAAGCGAATCGAGCTTTCCCTCTACAACGGGGTTCCGCACCTATACGTTCCCGTGGTCACGGAGCCCAAAGAGGCAGCCAGCGCGCTCGCATGGGCTGTATCCGAGATGGACTCGCGCTTGCGCAGGCTTCAAAGGGCCGGCGCGCGCAACATAGGCATGTACAACGCCATGGTGCAGGACGGCATCGGTCCGGAGAACGCCGAGGAGATGCCTTACCTGATGATCGTCATCGACGAGCTTGCCGATCTGATGATGGTCGCAGCCAAGGAGGTTGAAGACTCGATCTGCCGTCTGGCGCAGCTGGCTCGTGCGGCCGGTATCCACCTGGTAGTGGCAACTCAAAGACCGTCGACCGACATCATAACGGGCCTCATCAAGACCAATATCACCAACCGCATAGCCTTTGCGGTCTCTTCGAGCATCGATTCTCGGGTCATTCTCGACCAGCCCGGTGCAGAGAAACTCGTAGGACTCGGCGACATGCTGTTCTCGACGCCCGCCTGGCCCAAGCCTAAGCGCATTCAAGGTGCATTCGTTTCCGAAGAAGAGATTCTCGCGGTCGTCACGCACGTAAAAGGCCAAGCCGAGCCTGACTACCACAAAGAAATTCTTCACCACAAAGTCCCGACTTCGGGAACCGGGGTGGCATCCGGCGAAGAAGACGATCCCTTGCTTTGGGAGGCCGCTGACATCGTAGTCACCTCAGGTCTCGGATCGACCTCCATGCTGCAGCGACGGCTCAAGGTGGGCTACGCGCGAGCAGGGCGTATCATGGACATGCTGGAGGCGAAAGGAATCGTGGGCCCACCTGACGGCTCCAGGCCAAGAGTAGTCATGATGGATGTCGAGGACCTTGAGGCACTCAAGGCCATGGAGCACTCGGTCGACCGCACGGAAGAGGTGTAGGTATTCGATGGGCGAGACGCTCGGTGCGATTCTCAGCAAAGCCCGGCGCGATCTCGGCAAGTCGCTAATCGACGCTGAGGCGGCCACACGAATACGTGCGAGACACCTCGATGCCCTTGAGAAAGGTGACTACGAGACACTTCCTAGTCCGGCCTACGTCAAGGGATACATAATCTCGTATGCCAAGTTCCTCATGATCGACCCGGAACCGCTTGTAGAGCTCTACGAGAACGAGACGGGCACCGCCCCACGCGAGCCGATGTCCCTGCCCGACCAGGTGATCGTTCCGCGGAGTCAGTCCCATCAGCTGCCGATGCGCACCGCCCTCGCGATCGTCGGGGTCCTTGCCGTCCTCACCCTGACCATCTGGGGAATCGGGCGGCTGCTCTCCGGACCCGAGCCCACTCCGCCCATACCGGCGATTCCCGACGAGAGCACGACACCGGGCGCTGCCGAGATCGCAACCGCCGTACCAGGTATCGAAGATCCTTCGCAAGAGACTTCTCCAGATGCTTCTGAAGATGAGGCAGCCGACCTCCCTGTAAGCTCGTTCACACTACAGGTCCGGATCGCTGCCGATGGTGCGTCGTGGTTGCGAGTGACGGTGGACGGCCTGACCGCTTATGAGGGGACCATGACCGGTGGGCAATCCAAAGAATGGGAAGTGACCGAGGAAGCCTCGATCCGCATCGGCCGTCCCTCAGCGGTCACGGTGACCCGGGACGGCGAAACCGTCGAAATCCCATCCGGCGATCCTCCGACACTCGTGCTCTCCGCATCCGACTGACACCTCGTCGCATCGAACCTACGAGGAGGTAGGCCCATGGCCAAGGACCAAAGCTTCGACGTCGTCTCCCAAGTCGACATGCAAGAGATCGACAACGCCGTTCAGCAGGCGTCCAGAGAGGTTGCGCAGCGCTACGACTTGAAAGACAGCGGTGCTGCTATCTCGCTCGACAAGACAACGAGTACCATCACGGTCACAGCCCCGGCCGACTTCGTGGCCAAGCAGGTCATCGACGTTCTCGAGACCAGGCTGGTACGTCGGGGTGTCGACCTGAAGGCCCTGGCCTGGAGTACTCCCGTGGCGGCATCCGCAGGGACCGTCCGAGTGACCGGAAACGTGATCAACGGAATAGAGGCCGACATCGCCCGGCGTGTCAACAAGGAGATTCGAGAACAGAAGTTCAAGGTGAAGGTTCAGATCGAAGGCGACAAACTGCGCGTCTTCAGCCCCAAACGCGACGAACTTCAGGCCGTCATAGCCTTTCTCAAAGAACGCGACTACGGCATCCCGCTCCAATACACGAACTATCGATAACGGATGACGAAGACTCCCACGATAGCCTTTCTCACCCTCGGCTGTCCTAAGAACGAAGTCGACTCGGATAACATGCGTGCGTCCGTGCTCTCTTCGGCGTATAGCCTCACCGACGACTTCTCCGAAGCTGATGTCATCGTTCTGAACACATGCGGCTTCATCGTAGAAGCAGTCGAGGAGTCAGTGGCTTTCGCTCTTGAACTCGCTGAATGGCGTGACCGTGCCCCTGGACGCTTTCTAGTACTCGCAGGTTGCCTGGTTTCGCGTTACGGAGACGAACTGTCAGAAGCGCTCCCCGAAGTCGATGCGGTCGTAGCGCTGTCAGCAGAATCACGTCTGCTGGAAAGACTCGAGCTGCTCACTGGAGTGCCGGCGAATCCTCGGCGATCGCGCTCGCGCACGCTCCCAGGTGCCTCGGCATACCTGCGCATATCGGACGGCTGCTCGAACTTGTGCGCCTACTGCACCATCCCCTCGATCCGCGGGCCGTACCGCAGTCGCCCGCTGCCCGAGATTGTCGACGAGGCCGTAATGCTTGTCGACGGTGGCGCCCGTGAACTCGTACTCATCGGCCAGGACACCTCGGCTTGGGGAAGGGACCTGCACGAAGACCAGACCCTCTCCGACGTCCTACGCGAGGTCGCCGCCATCCCGGAACTGCGGTGGTTGCGCCTGATGTACGTCCAGCCCGGCGGCATCACCGCTGATCTGCTAGACACGATGGCCAGGCTCGACAAGGTCGTGCCCTATCTCGACATTCCTCTTCAGCACTGCTCGCCATCGATTCTGAAGGCGATGAATCGCAATGGGTCGCCGGAGGAGTTCCTCGAACTGATCGATTCCATCCGCAGCATCATTCCTTCGGCGATCTTGCGCTCGACCTTCATAGCCGGATACCCCGGTGAGACCGAAGCCGATCTGGACTTACTCATCGGTTTCCTGAAGATCGCCGATCTCGACTACGCAGGCGTCTTCGCGTTCTCGCCTGAAGATGGGACTCCTGCAGCAGCTCTCAACGGACAACTGCCAGCCGAGGAAAGGACGGCACGAGCCAATCGCGTGAGAGAGACTGCCGACGCGGTCGGAACCGACCGCCTCACCAGACTCGTGGGCGAGACCGTAGAAGTGCTCGCCGAAGGCCTGGACGAAGACGGTTCTTACGTGGGACGCTGGAGCGGACAGGCGCCTGAGGTCGACGGGCTGACCTACCTGGACCGCGAATTGGAGACCGGCTCGTTCGTCAGATGCCGAGTCCTTGAAGCCTGCGGATACGATCTCGAGGTGGAGGTGCTCGAGTGAAGCTGCGACTCAACTGGGCCAACAGAATCACCATTCTTCGCGTCGTCTTCATCCCCGTGTTCGTGGTAACCCTGCTTGCGGGAATGCCTGAGTGGGGACCTTGGTGGGCAGCAGGCATCTTCACGCTTCTGGCACTCACCGACGGTGTCGACGGCTATCTCGCACGTTCGCGTAACGAAGTCACCACCTTCGGCAAGTTCCTCGATCCTCTCGCCGACAAGCTGCTGGTCACCGCAGCACTGGTAGCTCTCGTCGAACTCGGCTCGATGCCCTCTTGGATCGCGCTGGTGATTATCAGCCGTGAGTTCGTCGTCTCCGGACTGCGCATGGTGGCGATAGCCGAAGGCAAAGTGATTGCAGCATCAAGCTACGGCAAGGCGAAGACGGTTTTCCAGGTGATTGCGATAATCGCGTTCATCATCAAGGGGTCCGATCCGCTGCCTCGGCTCCTCGGTCCCGAAGGCGCCGAGCTATTCACGGCCGCCTCGTGGCTTGTGATGGGTGTTGCGATTGCGCTTACGATGGTCTCCATGGTCGACTATTTCTACCACGCCCGAGATGTGATATCCGGACCCTGGGAACACTCCGAGAGAGCATGACGGATGAACAAGCCGGACTCGCGACGGCCAGTTGCAGCGATCATTGCCGTAGGCACCGAGCTCACCGAAGGTATCCGTGATGACACCAACGGCGCTGAGGTGGCCAGGTTGCTCGTGTTCGCAGGCTTCGTGCCTAAACGGCATGAAGCCCTGCCCGACGACCGGGCGATACTTGCAGCCCGCATCGCAGAACTCACCGCCAGCCACGATCTCGTCATCGTGACGGGCGGCCTCGGTCCTACACACGACGATCTCACGCGCGAGGCAGCCGCCGACGCCCTCGGCTTGTCCCTCGTTCGCGACCCACGTCTGGAAGCAAGACTGCGCCCCGTTCGCAGCAGGCATCGCTTGGAGCAGGCACGTGAACAGGTCATGCGCCAGGCCGATGTCCTGCAAGGCGCCACCGTGCTGACACCGTCCAGTGGTACAGCGCCCGGACAGTTGATCTCCGCCGGTATCGGTCACCTGGTTTTGCTGCCCGGACCCCCTCATGAGATGAGACCTCTCCTCGCCGAGGCTCTCGAGACACTCGCGCCCGGCCGACGAGACACCCCGTGGATTCTCGGATGCGTGGGCATCTCTGAATCCGACGCACAGGTGATTGCAGAGCGCACCCTCGACCAGCACGCAGACATCCGGCTCGCCATGCTAGCTCGTCCCGCACTGGTGGATATCGTGCTGATCGACGAGGGGGCAGGGGAGTCAGGGCTTGACGTGGCCACGCGCGAGATTGCCGATGCGCTAGGGCAGCGCTGTTACGCGACCGACGGCGCCACACTGGCCGAAGTGGTCCTTCGCGAGGCCCGGCGCAGAAACCTTACCGTCGCTGTCGCAGAGTCTTGCACCGGGGGCATGGTCGCCGAAGAGCTCACCTCGGTTTCTGGATCCTCGGACGTCTTCTTGGGTGGCGTCGTGGCGTATTCGAACCGACTCAAGGAGCGACTGCTGGGCGTCGACGGTGAGGTCCTCGATTCTTTTGGCGCTGTTAGCCAGGAGGTGGCTCAGATGATGGCCGAAGGTCTTCAGACGTCAACCGGGGCGGATGTCGCTATCTCGGTCACCGGAATCGCCGGCCCAGGAGGCGCAACACCGGCCAAGCCGATCGGGACCGTGTGGTTCGCCGCAATCGCCTCGGAGACACGCCGGGCCATCCGACACGAGTTCCCCGGGGACCGTGCAGGTGTTCGCGCCCGCGCGACGGCGACCGCGCTCGATCTTCTGCGCGAATCGGTCCTGTCCCCGCGCGAGTCTTTCCGGTGAGATCATGAGAACGTTTGTTGGAATAGATCTCGATGATACGTGGCGTGATCTTCTCTCGACTGTTTGCCGCGCTATTCGCGCCGCCGAGCCCGCTTGGGTCAGTGACAAGTGGGTTCCTGAAGAGAACCTCCACCTAACGGTGAAGTTCTTAGGTGAACTCCCAGATGAAATGCTGCCCCGGCTGGCCGAAGATCTCGCTGCCGCCTGTTCACGTATCGAACCTTTCGCGCTCCCGCTCGACCGGGCCGTCGTACCGGTTCCTCAGGCCCACCGGGCGAGAATGCTCTGGTCCTGTTTCGATGATTCCGAAGGCAGGTGCTCCGAGCTGGCATCAGCTATAGATGACGTTACAGCGACCTACGGCGTCCCTCCGGAAAACAGGGAGTTTCGAGCTCATGTCACGCTCGTCCGCGCACGCCGCCCCCATGCGCTCGGTCCGGGTGGCCAGGCTGGAGATGAAACCGTGTCAGGAACACTCGTGGATGACTTGCGTCTGCCAGTCCACGCCGTCACGCTGTTCGCAAGTAAGTTGACCAGGCAAGGAGCTGTCTACGATCGCATGGCGTCGATGACCCTCGGAATGCGTTGACACCGAACACATGTTCGTGTAGGGTCGTTACAGCCCTGAGGGAGTCCCCGTTGGGATTAAGGAGCGCGCCGCATGGATTCCGACAAGAACAATATCCTCGATGTCACCAAGGAACAGATCGAACGCAAGTTCGGAACGGGCTCCCTTATGAAGCTCGGTGAGAACGCGGCGGTCACTCAGGTATCGGCCATTCCCACCGGTTCGCTGGCTCTCGACGCGGCGCTGGGTATCGGCGGCGTCCCAAGGGGGAGGATCGTTGAGATCTTCGGCCCGGAAGCCAGCGGCAAGACGACTCTGGCTCTTCAGATAGTCGCTGAGGCACAGGCTGCCGACGGCATAGCGGCTTTCATCGACGCCGAGCACGCCCTCGATCCGAGCTACGCCGCACGTCTCGGTGTAGACATCGACGAGATACTGATATCTCAGCCTGACACCGGAGAGCAGGCCCTGGAGATAGCAGATATGCTCGTGAGGAGCGGAGCCATAGACGTGATAGTCATCGACTCGGTTGCCGCGCTGGTGCCGCGTGCCGAAATCGAAGGCGAGATGGGTGATGCTTCTGTCGGGCTCCATGCACGCTTGATGAGCCAGGCCCTTCGCAAGCTTGCCGGGTCGCTCAGTAAGTCCGACACGACGTGTATCTTCATCAACCAGCTCCGTGAGAAGATCGGCGTGATGTTCGGTAATCCCGAGACCACCACCGGTGGACGCGCGCTCAAGTTCTTCTCGACCGTTCGGATAGACGTGCGCCGGGTCGACTCGATAAAGCAAGGGGCCGAGATCGTAGGCAACCGCGTGCGCGCGAAGGTCGTCAAGAACAAGGTTGCTGCCCCGTTCCGTCAGGCTGAGTTCGATCTCATGTATGGCACCGGCATCTCGAAAGAAGGCAACCTCATCGATCTGGGTGTCGAAGAAGCCATCGTTTCCAAGTCGGGAGCCTGGTACACCTATGGCGAAGAGCGGCTCGGCCAGGGCAGAGAGGCTGCCAAGGAGTTTCTCCGTGAGCACATCGCTCTTCGGAGTGAGATCGAAGGCAAGATCCGAGAGCGGCTAGGCCTGCCGCTCTCTCGCATGAGCGAGAGCGCCCTCGAAGACTCCGGCGAATAGCCTCGTATGCCACACGAACCCGCAGACCGTGCGTCGCTCTCCATCTCTCGCCTGGGTCGGCACGCGCGTCTGGTGACAGTGCCGGACACGGAACCCAGAAAGACGAGCTCGGAAGCTCTTCGTCTCGCCGGCGTAGCCGATGGCGATTCGCTGAGCGCATCGGATCTCTCGTGCCTGCTCGAAGAAGCCGAGCCCAAAGCAGCCATGAACCGAGCGTTGCGCCTGCTCGGTCACAGAGAGCGGTCGCGTGGTGAACTAGCGAGCCGCCTGCACGAGGATGGTTATTCGGACCGACTCATCACCGAGACACTCGAGCAACTCGTAGAACTCGGCTATCTAGATGACACTCGCTTCGCCGAAGCGTTCGTGCGAGCCAAACGCTTTGCCGGATGGGGTCGTATGCGTATGAAGCAAGAACTCAAGTCCAAAGGAGTCGGGTCCGAACTCGTCGAAGCGGTCCTCGATTCCCAAGTTCCCGATGAAGAAGAGACCGAGCGCGCACTGGCCGCACTCGACGGAAAAGATGTCACGAGACCTGCGGACGCATCGCGCGCTTTGCGGCGGCTTCTTTCACTCGGTTTCTCCTATGAGGTCTCGTGCTCGGCGATAGCTCGCAAGCGCGGTGTCGCTGAAGATTCGCCGAAGACGGGCCAATCTTGACGCTTTCTGCTGGTAGGACGTACTATAGGCGTGGCATATGTGATTACCCGCCGCGACAAGCATACGTTCATGCCGGCGGCTCTACTTCTTGCGAGCGTGGATAAGTAACGTCAACCGGGCCAATAGGGTCTGGTCTTGAGCATATTCGGCATATCGCATCAGTAGTGGCGCGACTCACATCTGCCGGATGCCGTGTCGTCCGGTCTAGAGTTCTCATCGGCCCTTTGAACTGCGCGTTCATTGCGGTGATGGTCTTTGCGACCTTTGACCCGACCGACCCGGCCCATATCGATCTCACCAGGCTAGGCAGTCGGAAGGGAGGGCTCACGATGCAGGTCGTCTGGATCATCGTAGCAGCCATCATCGGTGTTGCCCTCGGCTTTGCGCTCAACAGATTCTTTGTCCAGGACCGCGCGGCACGCGCTAGAGACAGCGCCGAGCGAATACTTCAGGACGCTGAGAAGCAAGCCGAGACGCTCAGAAAAGAAGCTCTCATCGAAGCCAAGGACCAGATCTTCCGCATGAAGCAGGAGGCGGAGATCGAGGCGAAAGAGCGGCGCAAGGAGTTGACCGCACTTGAAAACCGTCTCATGCAGCGGGAAGAGAACATCGACCGCAGAGCAGAGGCGCTGGACAAGAGAGACCACCAACTGTCCAGCATGCAGGGTCAAATCGCCAAGCGTGAACAGGACCTTGAAGAACTGATCGCCCAAGAGAAAGCCCGTCTGGAATCGCTGGCCGGAATGACCGCCGAACAAGCCCGCAACCTACTGCTCGATCGAATCAAGGACGACGTGAAACGCGACGCAGCAGCCTACATTCGTGAGGCAGAGTCCCAAGCGCGCGAAGAAGCCGACAAGAAAGCGAGGAATATCGTCGGAATCGCCATACAGCGGGTGGCTTCGGATCATACAGCCGAGTCGACTGTTTCCGTGGTACATATCCCGTCTGATGACATGAAGGGAAGAATCATAGGGCGCGAAGGCCGCAATATCCGTGCATTCGAGCAGCTCACCGGCATCAACCTTATTATCGACGACACTCCAGAAGCGGTCATACTCTCCAGCTTCGACCCGGTTCGCCGTGAGGTCGGACGTATCGCGCTGGAATCTCTCATCTCGGATGGGCGAATTCATCCGGCTCGCATAGAAGAGATGTTCGACAAAGCAGAGACCCTAGTGGCCCAGCAGATCCACGAAGCGGGAGAGCAGGCTGCTTTCGATACCGGAATACACGGGCTCCACACCGAGCTGATACGTATCATCGGCCGTCTCAAGTATCGGACCTCTTACGGCCAGAACGTCTTGAAGCACTCACTCGAGGTGGCGCATCTCGCTGGAGTGATGGCCGCGGAACTTGGCGTTGACGTCCAGCTGGCAAAGCGTTCCGGGCTCTTGCACGACATCGGGAAAGCCATCGATCACGAGGTCGAAGGTCCCCACGCTTTGATCGGTGCAGACCTGGCACGCCGCATGAACGAGCCCAAGACCATTCTGCACTGCATAGAGGCTCACCATGGCGATGTCGAACCCGCCACAGTAGAAGCCGTCCTTATCCAAGCAGCCGACGCCATATCGGCCGCTCGTCCGGGTGCCCGCCGAGAAACCCTCGAGAGCTACATCAAGAGGCTCGAGAAGCTCGAAGCGGTCGCTCAATCTCATGAAGGCGTCGAGAAGTGTTACGCGATGCAGGCCGGACGTGAGATCAGGGTGATGGTCAAGCCCGAGCAGCTTGACGACTCTGACTCCGTACTCCTGGCTCGCGATATCGCCAAACAGATCGAGGAGGAACTCGAGTATCCCGGTCAGATCAAGGTGATGGTCATTCGAGAGAGCCGAGCTGTGGACTACGCCAAGTAGTTAAGGTCTGCTAGCATTGCGTCAGGCTACCAGCCATGCGCAAGAAGGCCGCGGATCGCGGCCTTCTTGGCGTCTGAGCTACTATCATCCGACAGGTTACACTTAGGACATGAGCAACAACGAAGAACTTATAGACTTCGTCAGCGCTGTCTCCGGAGAGGCGTACCTCAAAGTCGAGGAGAGCCTCGGCGAAGGATACGTGAGACTGCGTGTCTCCGAGGCAGAACGTCGTCAAGCCGAACATGACATCCGTTCCTTCGAGGACGTTGTCGTCGAGTTGCTTCGTAACGCCCGCGACGCGCACGCGCAACGCATCTTCATCGCCACTACTCGTGACGGGGTTCGCCGCATACTGACTATGATCGATGACGGCATCGGCGTACCCGAGAGTCTTCGCGACACCATCTTCGAGCCGAGGGTCACATCGAAACTGGATACTATGGTCGTGGACCGGTGGGGCGTACACGGTAGAGGTATGGCGCTCTTCTCCGTCAGATCGAACGTCTCATCATGCTGCATCGCATCTTCGGGAAGCCATCTGGGCACCTCTATCACCGTCTGCGCCGACACCGAAGTCCTGCCAGAACGCAAAGACCAGTCCACCTGGCCGGTGACGGAACGTGACGAAGCGGGCATCTTGCGAGTCCACCGCGGCCCTCGGAACATCTTGCGGCGAGTAGTTGAGTTTACCTGTGAGCACCCGGAGTTGGAGATCTATCTCGGATCGCCGGCGGAAGTGGCGGCCACCATGTATGTCGCTGCTCGCGATAGCTTGGACACTTCCGAATTGGTCTTCTGTGATTGCCCCGAACGCCTGCCCGTGTGGCAGCGTGTTGCAACTGCATGCGATGCGTCGGAACTTGCCAGAATCGCGAACCAGAGCGCCCTTTCGATTTCCGAACGCACTGCTCATCGGATCCTCTCAGGTGAACTCGTTGCTTTGGACACCGTTCTTGCTCAAGCACAAGTCAAAGATGAGCCTGTGGCTACACCAGAGCCGGACATCTATCGCGACAGGCGGGGTCTTAAGATCCATCACGCCGACCTAGCCAGATTCAAGCACGAACTCGCGCAGGCTTTCGACGATCTTGCTGAGCGGTACTACCTTCATCTGAGAGGAGAGCCAAAAGTGACCGTCGTCCGTGACGGCATCCGGGTCCGCTTCGACGTCGACAAGGATGAATAAGGCCGTTCAGCTGTCATTTACGCTATACTCGTCGAAGCGAGAACCACAGTCGCGTACGCAAGGCCACACTTGATACGAACCACCACAGCAGCGCGAGAAGTCAGTACAGATGCAGCAAAGGAGCCTCTGTGGAAGTCCTGAAGGTCTCCACGAAGTCGAATCCGAATTCGGTTGCGGGCGCGCTCGCGGGAATCGTGCGCGAGCAGGGAGCCGTAGAGATACAGACGGTGGGGGCTGGCGCTCTGAACCAGGCCATCAAGGCCGTAGCGATCGCAAGGGGTTTCATCGCCCCGTCAGGCCTGGAACTGACCTGCATCCCAGCGTTCGCGGATATCACGATCAACGGAGAAGAGCGGACAGCCATTCGCCTGCTGATCGAACCGCGCGACATGCACAGGTAGATGGCCGCCCGGGAGGCGACGTGCGCTTCGACCTCCACGCGCATACCACCGCATCCGACGGGATGCTTACCCCCACCGAACTTGTGACCTTGGCTGCCGAGATGGGGCTTGCAGCGATAGCCGTGACCGACCACGATTCCGTAGAAGGCGTGCCGGAAGCGCTTTCCGCATCTGAGGATCTTGGGTCGGTTTGTGTGATTCCCGGTGTCGAGCTATCAGCGGTTCACGGGGGGCGCGATGTGCATCTCCTCGGATACTTCATCGACCACGAGGACAAAGCGCTACGCATGCACCTCGCCGACCTCAGAAAGGCCAGAAGAAGAAGAGCAGAAGCCATGGTAGGAGCGCTCCGTGCTGCCGGTTATGCGATCGACCTCGATCAAGTCATGGCTCTTTCGGACGGTGGGGCCGTCGGCCGTTCGCACGTCGCTCGCGCACTCGTGGAGGGAGGACATGCGGATGATGTCACCGACGCTTTTCGACGTCTTCTCGGTCGCGGTCGACCGTTCTACTTCCCGAAGGACGTGCGCACCCCCTCTGAGGTTCTGCGGATGGTGTTGGTCGCGGGGGGCGTGCCTGTCCTTGCACACCCGGGCGTCACCGCTATCGATGACTTGGTACCCTTTCTGGCGACCGAGGGATTGGCTGGAATAGAAGCGTACCATCCGGAGCACGACGAAGCACAAACGGACAGGTATGTGATGATGGCCGACGAACTGGGCCTTCTGACGACCGGGGGCACCGACTATCACGGACCCTCGGCGCCCAACCCGCCTCTCGGGTCCATCGACATGCCCGCAAACGTACTCGAAAGACTCTACGAGGCCCGTGGATGAACGAGACATTCCTCGTGCGCACCTTCGGGTGCCAGATGAACAAACACGATTCTGAACGCGTCACCGGCTTGTTGTGCGCCGCTGGAATGAGGCCTGTGACCGAAGCCAGCGAAGCCGATGTGGTCGTCTTCATGACCTGTTGCGTACGCGAACACGCTGACGAGCGTCTCCGAGGTCAGGTGGCGTCCCTCAAGAGCATAAAGGCGAAGAGGCCGGGGGGTCAGACGGTAGTCATAGGTGGATGTATCGGCCAGCGAGACGGCGCTCTTCTGCTCAAGCAACTACCCCACGTAGACGTCGTCTTCGGCACGCATAATCTGTCTCATCTGCCCTCGCTTCTCGAATCTGCCCGAATCGAGCGACATAGCGTTGTGGAGATTCTCGACGCTACAGGAGAGTTCACGAGCGATCTGCCGGGGGAGCGCGAGCACTCCTGGCATGCATGGGTTCCCGTGATGGTAGGTTGCGACAACTTCTGTTCCTACTGCATCGTGCCTTACGTTCGCGGACGCGAGCGCTCTCGAGTATTCGAAGAGGTCGTCGCCGAGTGTGAGCGTCTTGCAGATGACGGGGTACTCGAGGTCACCCTGCTCGGCCAGAACGTCAACTCTTATGGCCGCGACCTGTACGGTGAGCCACGCTTCGCTGAGCTGCTGAACGCGGTTGCGCGAACCGGAATCGCTCGAGTCCGGTTCGCAACGAGCCACCCCAAGGATCTCTCGGATTCCACGATTGCCGCAATGGCCGGACATCCTCAGATAGCGCGAGCACTTCACTTGCCGGTGCAGTCAGGCTCGGACAGAATCCTGAAGGCGATGAACCGCGACTACACCTCGACTCACTACCTCAAGCTGGTTGATCGGCTCTACGCGACCATGCCTGACCTGGCACTCTCCACCGACATAATCGTAGGCTTTCCCGGCGAGAGTGAGGATGACTTCGCCGATACACTCGGAGTCGTCAATAAGGCTCGATTCGATCAGGCCTTTACGTTCATCTATTCGCCGCGGCAAGGAACTGCAGCAGCCGACATGGACGCTCAGGTTCCCGAAGACGTTGTCCACGACCGGTTCGACCGGCTCGTAGCAGCCGTCCAGAACTGCGCGCTCGACAAGAACCGAAAGCTTGTGGGCACGGTACAGCGAGTCCTGTTCACCGGAGCCTCTAAGCGTGACGCCTCAGTACTTGCCGGTCGCACGGAGGGCAACAAAGTGGTGCACGTCAGGCTTCCTGAGGACCGAGATGCCGATGACTACGCAGGACGCTTCGCCGACGTTGCAATCGAGGAGGCGCGCATATGGTCCCTTACGGGGTACATTCTCCAAGATATAGGGGTCAAGCGCTCCGGCTAGTCCCTTCGACAAGAAGCAAGGAGGGGGACCGCTTGCCAGATCCGATCCTCGGAATCATCGCCCCACATCCTCCCATAATCGTCGAGGAGGTAGGCGGCGAAGAGAGCAGAGTCACCTCTGCCTCTATCTCTGCA
>PWVH01000047.1 GCA_003563465.1 Coriobacteriaceae bacterium
GCGAGCGGGTCTGCGGCGGCACGGTCGTCGCCCGAGGCGATCACCACGTCGGTGACACCCTCCCAGCCGGGGAAGCCCTCCTCTGCGATGGCAACCGCTGTCGAGAAGCGCGTGCGGTCGTGGAGGCGAACGGTGATGGTGGGCGGCTCTACGAACATGCCTGACACTACGTTCGATCGTGCGCTGACGTTGCTGGCCTCATCTACGGCTCGCACGTGGTAATGGTACTCAGTACCCGGTTCGGCAGTTGTGTCCTCGAACGAGGTGTCCTCCGTCTCTCCTACGAGCATCCATGGCGCAGTCCACTCGACCGCATCGACTTCGAACCACCGATACACGCGATAGTGGTCGACTCCATTTTCATCGGTCGCCGTCTCCCACTCCAGACTGACGCCCGTGACATCTGAAACAGCATCCAGCTCGGTCGGGGGCGTGGGTGCGGTAGTGTCGTCGGCACCCAGAGCGATGTCCTCGTCCGGGGCGGTAAGCTCATGGCCATGGACTTTCTTGTCCCTCCCCACATACACGTCGACCGTCGCGGTTGCTGGAACAGCTAGCCGGTAGGCGCCAAGGGCCTCCTCCTCTGGCCACCCGTAGTCCTCGTTGTCGACGACTCCATCGCTGTCACTGTCCACGAAGTTGGGTTCGCAGAGCGTGAGCGACTTGATGCGGTCCCTGCTGTCGTCAGCGCCTTCAGGAACCGCCGCGACACGTCTCCCCGTCCCGTCGGAAGACAGCCGTGGGTCGGTGGCATCGTGGTTACCCGGGTGGATATGGGTGCCCTCGGTCTCCATGTCGAGGACAGTGACTTCGATCGGGTCACTGCAGTTCTGCGCGCCGCCCGGGCCCGCCGCGTTGAGGGTCACGATGATGTAGTAGGTACCCGAATCGTTATGGTTGGCGAACTTGAAGAATATCCAATCGCTTCTGTTGATTTCGCCATCCCCGTCAGTCTCCTCAGTCGGGTAGTTGCCCACCCCCCAGGCTGGACCACGGTTGGGAACCCACTCCTCACTATCTGGATTCCAGGTGAATCCGCGGTTGAGATGACTCGCTGGCTCGGGTTCGGGGCTCAGTCTGACCTTCACTTCATACTCAGTGTCAGGCTCAAGACCCTCTGCAGAGAATCTGATGGCTTGCGGAGTGTGGTCGTTGGGAAGATACGCCGGTGTGTCGTCGGGTATCGGCCCCCCCGTGAAACTCTTATCGTCAGCCACAGCAGGTGAGACAGCCATCATGGGTACGGCCAGCATGCACACAAGCATCATGTGCAGCAAGCGCCTTGGTATGCCCCTAAGTGATCTCATCGTCGGCCTCCTCCTCAGTCCTTGGACGTAGTCCTTCTACACAACCAACCGGTACTCGTCACCCATACCGGCTGGGTCATACCCTCTGATTCGAGAGACTTCCTTGCGAAACGCCCTGCTGTGCAGACGATCGATGAGCATGTGCACCTCAGAGCGGGCGTATGCCTCCTCAGGCATCACGAAGTCGTACCGCTCCCGGAACAGCGGCACGAAGTCCAGCTCGAACCGATGAGCCGCTGCTGCGATGCCGACCGCGACATCAGCCTTACCGGAAGCTACAAGCGCGGCAGCATCGGTATGCGTTCCGACACAGCGCTCATGGCCTTTCACGTCTGTAGGTTCGATCCCCTCGTTTCTGAACGCCCGATCCAACCACAACCGCGTACCCGATCCTCGATTGCGGTTGACCATCACGACACCCTTAGCGGTTATGTCTTCGAGAGAGGACAGTCTGTGCGGGTTTCCGGGCGCGACTATCAGGCCCTGCTCTCTGTGCGCAAGAGTCACGACGATCACATCCATGTCAGGAAACAGGTGTCGCGCGTAGGGGATGTTGTATTCGCCGGTGTCCACGTCGAGCAGGTGGCAACCTGCTACGTCAGCAAGCCCTTGACGCACTCCAATCAGACCATCGAGGCTGCCCGTCACGACTGGAGCCAGACCTCCTTGGACGTCACGCTCGGCTGACAACAGCTCCACAGCGAGATCGTGACTCACCATCGCGACAACTGAGGGCTCGAAGACCGATGCAGGTCTGACCAGCATCGACAGGGTGAACGCCACCGCGGTGGCGCGGTAGAACTTCTCCGTGTAATTCTTCGTCGTGCGTGTTTTGACGAGTGCCACCAAGCCCACTTGCTCCAGCGCCTTCACATGATGCCGCACCCAAGCCGGATGCTGGTCGAGCAGAACGCCTAGCGACGATATGGTGTGCGCCTCGCTCATCAGCAGCCGCAGGATATCCAGACGTCGAGGATCCGTGGCGATGCGAATGGCCTCGGGATGCTCGATTCTGCGCATGCTATTCACGCCAGTCACCGCCTCCAAGGGGTCGTCAGATACCCTAAAATTATTCTTAGTGTAGAACGTGTCACTTTCTCCCGCAACCTGAGCAGTTGAGAAGTCTGATGACGCAAGCGTCGCGCACCGAAAGTGACGCTTGGGTGGCTGATGAGCTAAATCTCGGTGCCCGGCTAAGTCCACTGACGCCGAACAGCCGATGTCTTTCCAAGACCCTCAATCAACGAGGGTCCTGGCTCGAGACACGAGCCAGGACCCTACCGTACTCGTTGGCGACCCGCATACGGGAGACGCCCGGCCGTCAGTCAGTTGCTAGCATCACGCTGTCCGCCTTGATGACCGCGGTGACGTCCGACCCGGCTGCAAGCCCGAGTTCCTTGACAGCGTCCACGGTCACGACAGACACGACCTGCTGGCCGCCGATGTCCAAGACGACCTGCGCCTCTACGGTGCCTTCCTTGACTGAGACGACCTTCCCACGAAGCTTGTTCCGTGCGCTGATCCGCATGATCCCACCTTCTCCTCGAGACGGCGGGGGGCCCGTGCAGGATATATACCCAAGGGGGCCCACTCCGCTCGGTAAGTTGGCCAGGAATCGCGAATCAGCCAAGCTCTTTCCGCAGGAAGCCGAGGAGAGCCTCGGCCGCACGCGTGAGGGTAGCACGTGGCGTCACGACGTATAGCGGACGATGCACCGGGAACCCTTCGAGCGGCACGAGGGCCACCGTTCCGAGTTCTGCGGCCTTCTCCACGACCAGAGAACTCGCCACACCGAGACCCATGCCGCCTTCGACCGCGCTGAGCACCGCCTCCCCGCTGCCGAGCTCGGTCACGACGTGTAGGTCATCCGGATCGAGACCGACTCCGCGCAACGCCTCTTCAGCCATCTGACGGGTCCCAGAACCCTCTTCACGCATGACGAACGGTTCGTTCGCGACCTCGGCGAGCGCCACTTCGCTGGCCGAGGCGAAGGGGTGCTTGGCAGAGCAGATCATCACGATGTCGTCGTTGCCAAGGGGTTCGAAGTCCACGCGTGCGCCTTTCACCACGGCTCCGGTCATTCCGAGGTCGGCCTCACCTGCTACGACCGCATCCACGACCTGTGCGGTATCGCCGACCGTGATGGATATGCCTACCTCGGGGTTCTCTTCAAGGAACGAGCCGAGGAGCCTCGGAAGCACGTACTGGCCAGGAGTCGTGCTCGCCGCCAGGGAGAGGCGCCCCGTGACGACGTCCGCCATACGGTCGAGGTCTTCGCGGACCTGTTCCAGCTCCTGGAGCACCTTGCGCGCGTGAGGCAGCAGTATGCGACCGGACTCCGTGAGTTCGACCTTGCGGTAGCCACGATCGAGAAGCGTGACGCCGAGGTCGGCCTCCAAGGCCTGGACCTGCATCGTGACGGCAGGCTGGGAGACACCCATCGCATGCGCAGCCGCCGAGAAGGACCCATGATCGACGACCATCGCAAACGCCCTGATCTGAGCAAGGTTCACGACCGCTCCCCCTTCGTTTCGCGGCAAGGATATGCTCCTTGGGGTCTAATCCTACCCGAAATACTCGACTAGCGGAGCCGTCACAGCGGTGCGGTTTGGAAGCACGATTCCGGTGGTAACAACTGCGTATGAACGCAAATGAGAATCATTCTCACTTCGGGGACAAGCGCCTCACTGCTCCACGCCGAGCCATCGCTGCGGCGGTGGACCGGTTCGACGGGGCTTTCACTGTCGACGAACTGGTCGATGCCGTGAGCGCAGTCTCGCCGAGTACGGGTACGGCAACGGTCTACAGAGCCGTCGGGACGATGGAGGCTGCCGGCTCGCTCGAGCGGGTCGGCTCCCGCGACGGAAGTGCCCTCTACGTGAGGTGTTGCGTGGAAGGCCATCACCATCATCTCGTCTGCACCGGCTGTTGGAAGGTCTCCCACACCGCCTGTCCTCTTGGCGAAGAGACCACTCAGCAGGTCGCCGCAGACAGCTTCGTAGTGACCGAGCACGAGATCACCCTGTACGGGCTGTGCGCGGGGTGTGCGGCACAGCGATCTCAAACCGAGGATTCGGTAGGGGGCTGAGCATACGATGTCGCACATCCACATCCCTGACGGAGTGCTTCCTGTCTGGTTATGGACGGCCGGATGGCTCGCCGCACTGCTCATGATAGCCCTGGCGGGCTGCTTCGCCGCCCGATCGCAAGCCCAACGCAAGGTTCCGCTGCTCGGTGTGGTAGCAGCGCTCATGATCGTCGGAATGTCTTCGGAGATCGTTCCCATCGCCTACCACGTCAACCTATCGGTCATCGGCGGCATTCTGCTTGGCCCGGCGCTCTCTGTGATCGCGGCGTTCGTCGTCGGACTCGTCCTTGCGATGCTCGGCCACGGCGGAGTGACGGTGCTCGGCCTGAACACGATGGTGATCGGTGCGGAGATGCTCATCGGCTGGGCGCTCTTCCGAGGAATCGTGAGCATCCTGGGTCGTCGGCGTGCTGGCCTTTCCGCAGGACTCACCACCGTCATGACGCTCGCGCTGACCACGACCGCACTAGTGGGAATCGTCTGGCTCGGAGGAGGCGGCCAGGCCGCTGACCGCGAGACCGGGGCTCTCGATCCGGCTACGCTGCGCTTCGAAAGGCCGCTCGAAGAGGGCGTGCTCGAAGTCGGGCTCTTCGGTGGAGGGCACGATCACGACCATGCCCACGACGATCACAATCACCACGATGATCACGACCATGCCCACGACGAATCCGAGCGCTTCCTTTCGGTAGGGCGGTTCGCTGCGGTCGTCTACACGCTGGGCCCCATCGGCTGGTTGATCGAGGCGCTGGTGACTGCGGGCATCATCGGATACGTGGCACGGATACGCCCGGCGATGGTCTTCGAAGGTGCTCTAGCGGAGAAAGCTCGGCGAATCCCCGGTGATGAAGCGGGAGGCATGTAGAAGTGCACATCGGCCGGATCGACGAGTCCGCTACGTCGGGTGATTCTTGGCTTCACCGGGTTTCCCCGGTCGGCAAGCTGCTGGCTTTCGCCCTCGTCCTGGCTGCCGTGATCGTCAGCTGGAACGTGCTCCTGGTCGGCTCGCTGACTCTTTCTCTCGCAGCGGTGGCGGTCTCGGCGCGTCTCAAGCCGCGCCTTACGTTCGCGCTCGCCGCTTACCCCGCTGTGTTCGCTCTGGTGTTCGCGTTCAGCGCCAGTACGAGCGTGCTCGGAGGCGTCACCATCGTACTCAAAGCCGTGACGGCGGCCTTGGGCGCCATAATCGTTGTGCTCACGACCCCCTACCCTTACGTCTTCGCGCCCATTCAGCGCATCGTGCCGACCATCGTAGGCGACGCGCTGCTGATGACGTACCGTTCTCTCTTCCTGTTGCTAGAGAAGTTCGCCAACCTGCTTACCGCCGCCCGCTTGCGCGCTGGACTTGCCACGGGCCATCCGATCCGCTCGGCCCGCGCCACCACAGGCGCGCTCGGTGGTCTGCTGCTCTACTCGATCGATCTGTCCCAACGCTCCTACGACGTCATGCGGGTCAGAGGCTACGAAGGCCGCCTGAGAGCTCCCATACCGAGGAGCCAAGCCCCGCTGATCGACATAGCGCTCGTGCTCAGTGCCCTGGCGTTGCTCGCCGTGTCGGTGACCTGGCGCCTGGGCTGGCAGGAGCTCAACCCCTACAGCTGGGCCCTGCCGATCCTGCCCGCTCACGCACTGTTGGCCGCTCTGTTGACGTGGAGGCGCAGAGCGTGAGCGCCCAAGCCGACACCCACGCAACGCCGAGCACCCCTGTGGTGCATGTGAGCTGCGTGCGCCACTCCTACGAGGACGGCACGACAGTGCATCTGTGCGGCCTGGATTTCCTGGTCGAGCGTGGCACCCGTGTCGCGGTGCTCGGGCCGAACGGTTCCGGGAAGACCACGCTCCTCTATCATCTCCTAGGCCTGCTCAGGAGCGAGGAGGGCGAGGTGCGCGTCTTCGGGGTCGACCCGGCGCGAGCCTGGCCGGACATCCGGCAGCACATCGGAGTGATGCTGCAGAACGTCGACGAGCAACTGCTCGCGCCGACCGTCGCCGACGATGTCGCCTTCTCGCCGCGGCAGTACGGGATGGCCGAGGAGGAGGTCGCGCGGCGGGTGGACACCACTATGGAGCTGCTCGACATCGCACACTTGCGCGATCGGGTGCCGCACAACCTTTCCGGCGGGGAGAAGCGCAAGGTGGCGCTCGCGGGTGCGCTCGTGATGGAGCCGGAGCTGCTCGTACTCGACGAGCCGTTCGAGGGGCTCGACCCGGCGTCGCGCGATGCCTTCATCGAGCTTCTGGAGCGGCTCTCTGCCGAGCGAGGCACGACCGTGGTGATGTCCACCCACGACATCGATGCGGTGCCCGAGATGGCCGACTACGCCTACGTTCTGGCCCCGGGCGGCACGATCGTGCTCTCCGGCACGCCTGAGGAGGTCTTTTCGCAGGCCGACCTGCTCTCCGAGGGCAACATCAAGCCGCCCATACTCGCAGAGCTCTTCAGCCGTCTTGCCCAGGCGGACACGAGCGCCCCGCCACCCGCGATTTCGGTCGACCATGCGGTTGATGAGCTGATGCGCTGGAAGCGCGGTGAGTAGCGCTAGCTCATCTCCTTTACCGCCCGAGCGTACTGCGCGCCCCACTCCCGAGCAGCGGCTATCTCCTCGGCACTGGGATGATACTTCTGCGTGTAAGGCTCGAAAAGCATCTCGAAGCCGATCGCGTCAAGTTGCCCGACGATCTGCTTGCACGCTCCGCTCGACCAGCCGTAGCTCCCGAACGCGCCACCGAGCTTGCCCGAAGGCTTGAGCCCGGCGAGATACTGCAGGTAGCCAGCGACGCGATAGAGCATGCCGTGATGCAGCGTGGGCGAACCGACGAGCAATGCGCGCGAGTCGAGAAGATGGCGTGTCACGTAAGCGACGGGGCTGGCTGCCAGGTCGAACACCTCGACCTCGACGCCTTCGGCAGCGATTCCGTCGGCCACCGCACGCGCGAGCGCATCCGTAGCGCCCCACATCGTGGAGAATGCGACCACGATCTTTTCGCGCGTCTCGCCTGCCGTGAGCCACCCGTACGCATCGAGCACCGCGCCTATAGTCTCTCCGCGCCAGATCACGCCGTGGCTCGGCGCGATCGTCTCTATCTCCCAACCGGTCGCCACCACCTTTTCGACCGCCTTGGCGACCTGCTTGCCGAGCGGCATGAGGATGTTCGCGTAGTAGACGGCCACCTCTTCGAGCGCAAGATCGAGCCCGACCTCATCTGCGAAGC
>PWVH01000144.1 GCA_003563465.1 Coriobacteriaceae bacterium
ACGGTCGACCGTAGCCGGTCCTCCAGTGGTATGGAGTGTCGCCAAGACCAGATGTCCCGTCTCGGCTGCGGTGATCGCGGCTGCAATCGTCTCCAGATCGCGCATCTCTCCAACCAGGATCACGTCGGGATCCTGACGCAAAACGCGCTTCAGAGCTGCAGCGAACGAGTGCGTGTCCTCCCCGACCTCACGTTGGTTCACGTAGGCAGCCTTGTTCTTGTGCATGAATTCGATCGGGTCCTCAAGCGTGACTATGTGGACCTTCTGCGACTCGTTGATGTGGTCGATCATCGCGGCAAGCGTGGTCGACTTACCCGAGCCCGTCGGACCTGTCACGACTACGAGACCGCGCGGGCGCTCGGCAAGGTACTGACATACTTTTGGCAATCCCAGTTCTTCGATAGTCGGAATCGCAAGAGGAATCACGCGAAACACCGCTCCCATCGAATTGCGTTGCTGAAACACGTTGGCACGGAAGCGAGATAGGCCTGGGATGCTATACGCGAAATCGAGTTCGAGCTCGGTTTCGAACTTACGCCGCTGCTCCTCGGACAGAAGGCCGAGAATCATCTCTGTCGTGTCGCGCTGACTGAGGGGCTCCACGTCTTCCACGGGCACTATCTGTCCGCGCAACCGCAATCCTGGGGGGCTTCCCACCGTTATGTGAAGGTCGGAGCCACCTCGCTCTATCAACATGCGCAGCAAATCCTCGATGTAGGGTGCATCGGAAGCCGCAGGTGGTTCGTTGGCAACGAAGACATCGGGCACCGCTTGGGCAGAAGCGCCCGTCGTAGCCCCGGCAGACTCCCGCACTCCCTCGCCAGCGGGAGATGTCGTCCCTGAATCGGGTTTGGCGCCATCTTCCTTGCTAGACGGTGAATCACCGTCGATTCCACTGAGCGACGCTATCTTGGAAGCAAGGACGTCCGGAGGGCCTGCAGCCGCGAGATGTGCGGCAGCGCCCACTTGGCGTGCCCTGAGCGCAGAGGTCTCGCTTGGTTTCAGGCTTACGATCACTATCGGGATCGAGGCAGTATCCGCATTCCCTTTCAGTTGTTCTGTGAGGGCGTACCCGTCGATGCCAACAAGTTCAGCATCCACAACGATCACGTCGGGCCTTTGCGAAGTCACCATTCCAAGCGCGCGAGGACCAGAAAGCGCGCTGATGATCTCCATGTCGATTCCGGAAGCCTGAAGCGACTCTCTGACCTGGTCAACGAGTCCCATATCATCGTGCACTATAAGTACCTTTTTGGCTGCCATGCGCCGGAAACCTCCTCATCGGGCCCGAAGCAGCAGGCCCGCCCAGTTCATGAGTCTCCTCTCAGTATCGGCACCATATGCGCTATGTTCAATAGCGCACTGCAATCGTCCCTTCGAGGGTCTGCTGCGCTACCATGACTTGTGATGACCACAAGAGACCCATCTTTCGCACGCGTTACCATCGACTCCCTGGCCGATGATGGCGCCGCTGTCGCTCGCCTCGATGACGGACGGCTGGTATTCGTCCGTGGCGGCTGCCCAGGAGACGAAGCCGAGATCGAGCTACTCGACCCCCACCGAAGAGGGGTTTCGGGGCGGTTGGTACGCATAGTCGAATCTTCCCCCCATCGTGTGGCACCACCCTGCCCGTACTTCGGTCAATGCAGCGGATGCCAGTGGCAGCATGTGCACTACGACACTCAGCTCTCCAGCAAGACCGCGTTGGTAGCCGATGCTTGCGCAAGTGTGCCGCATCTGGCCGACACTCCCATTGAGAGGTGTATTCCCTCAGAGCGTAGTTATGGTTATCGCAACAGGATCGAACTCTTCGCCGCAGAGATCGACACTGGACTCCGTCTTGGCTTCCGCAGCATATCCAGCGATTCCATCATCCCTGTCGACAAGTGCGCTTTGCTGCCCGACAACTTGCAAGAAGCTCCTCGGTCGCTGACGGGTGCCTTGCGTCACTTGCGACACCGCCATGGAGAACTCGGTGTGCGCAGCGTAGCGCTGCGCACCGCTGCTAGCACCGACGACATCGAGATCGCGCTCTGGACAGATCCCGGGCCCTTTCCTCGGCAGATAGCCGGAAGGATCCTCTCAGACGCCCTAGGCGCTTCCGGAGTCGTCCGTGTGCTTGTGAAAGGACCGCACACGGAGCGTCGCGTCACGCAAGTCGAAGTGCTGCGTGGACGCGGCTATTGGCAAGAGAGATTGGCTGACTGCGCCTTTTCGATCTCCGCACCGACTTCCTTCCCGGTCAATACGCCGGCCGGTCAGACTCTCGTTTCGACGGTTGTGGAGATGCTCTCCCCCGCTCGTGAAGACCGTGTCCTAGACACTCATGCGCGTGCGGGTGTCCATGCGCTGCCTCTCGCCAGACTGGCGAAGGAGGTCACGGCCATAGAATCTTCACATTACGCTATTGTGGACCTCCGTCGAAACCTCGAGCATGCTCGATTGCCCGTCGAAGCAGTAGGGGGTGAGGTATCACGTGAACTGAACGGCCTCGGGTCATATGATCTTGCTGTAGTCGACGCTCCGAGGACCGGAATCCCTCCGTCGACTCTAGCTTCACTTGCAAGAGCTTCTCCGCGACGAGTGGCCTACATCTCGTGCGACCCTCGGACTCTCGCTCGCGACACCACAGGATTAGCCGCCGCGGGATACAAGGCCGTTCGCGTGGTGCCTGTAGACGTTCTCCCTCAAACGAATCACGTCAAGACGATAGCTCTCTTCGAACTGACGTGAATACGAGCTAGACTAATCTGCCTACCTCGGGAAAGTCGATAATGTACTCGTCGTGCGGGGCATCGTCGTGCGCCTCGGTCAAGTCCGTACCCGCATCATGCATGGCTTCGTGTTCACCGTCTCCCCACATCGCACTCTCTGTGACGTCGTACACCACGCCCCTGAAAGCCACGTAGGCCGGCTGAGCGTTCTTGCCATCGTACTTCCCGAGCTCTTCGAGAGTGAACTCCTTCATGACGCCTCCGTATCCGGTATGTAGCCGATGTCTCCATTATCTCCCACGAACGCCAGCAGGAAACGTCGTTCGACTCTAGGATTTAGGAGGCGGAGTCAGATGGAGCCAAGGCGTTCTCGCATGCGGATGAGATCCACGACGATCTTGCGACCTTTGGTTGCGAGTATTCCGTCTTTGGCAAGAGCCGAGATGACTCTGCTTGCCGTTTCTCGGGAAGTGCCTGCAAGGGTAGCGATATCGTAATGGGTGAGTCCTTGTATCACCGGTACTCCTCGCGTCTCGTAACCGGCGGTGGCTACGTTCAACACCACCCGCATCACGCGATGGGTCGCATCGTGGAAAGCCATCTCCTCAAGGCGTGTGATGGTGTTACGAAGTCGACGCGAGAGTGTTGCGATGAGTGAGAGTGCGAGCTGCGGCTGCAGCTTGATTGCGACGGACAGGTTCTTCCCGTCTAGCGCGAAGACCTCCAACTCTGTCATCGCAATCACGTCGGCCGAGCGCCGCTCGTGATCCTCCTGACCCATCTCACCGAAGTAAGCAGGTGCGTCGAGATACTCCAGCGCCAGCTCCTTGCCGTCCGAAGAGGCCAAGGATACCTTCACGCGACCGGAGACAAGCAGATATATCCCCGAACCCCTGTCGTTCCGGTTGACCACGAACGACCCCTTCGGGTACCGCCGATAGCTCACCATCTGGCCGAATTCGAGAAGTTCCTGTTCGGATGCGTTCGAAAACAGCGGAACCGAGCGCAGCTTCTCGATGACCTTTTCGCGTTTCGTCGAGGTCTTCATACCGCTCTCTATCGGCGTCGCGGCAGTGTGACTTGAGACACACAGTACGCGTGATACGATGGCGCGGTTGAAACTGCACACCTATCACAGGAGATGCCGTGCGTGGAGTCTTGTTCGACCTTGACGGTACCTTGCTCGACATCGACCTGCCCTCTTTCCTCGACAGATACTTCCGAGCGCTCACTGGCACGGTCGCATCGCTCACCGGGAACGGAGAAGCACTTGAACGGGCGATGGCGGCTATAGGTCAGGCTACCGACGCGATGACACGCCCGCATCCCGGCCGTACCAATCAGCAGGTGTTCTTCGCGGAGTTCCGTCGCTTGACCTCCATAGACCTTACCGAGCACTCCGAACTGTTCTCGGACTTCTATGCCGAGGTCTTTCCTACGCTCGGTGACGGTTACGGTGCGACGCCTGACGCTCGCCGTGCAGTCGAGACCGCACTCGGACTCGGCCTCAAAGTGGCCGTGGCCACCAACCCTATCTTTCCGCGGAATGCAGTCGTCCATAGGCTCGCGTGGGCAGGGCTTGAGGACATACCCTTTGATACCATCACGACCTACGAGAATATGCATGCGTGCAAGCCCCACCCTGAGTACTTTCAGGAGACTGCAGCAGCTCTCGGAGTCGACACTTCGACATGCCTAATGGTCGGCGATGATCACATCCTGGACATGGCAGCTGCCGACACGGGAATGCTTACCTACTACGTCGGTAGTCATTCCGATACCAGAGCGGACTATCGAGGAGATCTCCCGGGGTTAGCTGCACTGCTGCCGCGACTAGCCGACACAGGAGAAGAATAGTCCACCCACTCTGTGAACAGGGCTATCTGGCATGTAAGGCGCCAAGCCGCTTGGTTGAACTTAGGGAGCATGCTCCTGGGTGCCGTCCCGGTCAGAAGACAGCTTGGCTCGGCACGCTCTTCTCTAGGAGCCGCCGTCTTCCTCGTTCTCGTAGAGTTCGGCAAGGTCGGCTCCCGCACAGTCTGCGGTCTCCCTCGGCGACAGAGCCTCTCGGTCCGTTCTGCAGCGCTCGTGGAACTCCTCGTCATCGTCGGCGGGAGTGGGTGTGATCGGAGCATCGCCTAGAGCTCCGCGCTCATCCCTGTCATCGCTATTGAAGAACATGTCGTCCTCCCGTCATGAGACTTGTCCGGCTTCACGCCTACAAAGCTTGTCTTCCCAGAATCCTCTGTTGTTAGCAAGATAGCGACCTCTGTTGTTAGCAAGATAGCGACCTCTGTTGTTAGCAAGATAGCGACTTCGGGCAGAAAAGCCGTGACGCATTCGGAATCATCTTGCCCGCATCGAGCCGGTGCGAGATGATAAACGGAGAGCAGCGATGGCTTGTGGACACTCAGCGAGGGGGTGCCGGCGCCCTTGAGAGGTCACGTCGTTCGCGCGTTTTGATGCGGCCGCATAGACGTGTGCCCGTGCGGCAACGATAATCCCGGCCTTCGCGACGCGGTCACCCTACCCGAGTCTTACCTTAAACACGCGTTGCTTCTTGCCGCCAATCCTGGACTGCAGCTTGCTGGACACTCTTCGGCTACAACCGAGGGTTGTCGCAGTGCACGCATTCAGGACTTCTGCCCAGGCTACCTTTTCTAGAGAGGAGGTTGTGAGTTCTTGCAGAGTGGACATCGCTTACGGCCGTCAAGTGATGCCAAGATGCGGTGCCCGTCGCCAACGAACATCGGGAATCGTACGAGGAGGTGTATGGCATGGCGCATGAGGACCACGACGCGTTATACGATCTGCTTGCTGCAAGAGGCGTTTCGCGTCGCGATTTCCTCAAGTATTGCGGGTCTATAGCCGCGCTACTGGGACTGTCTCAAAGCTTCGTTCCCCAGATAGCGGCGGCCGTGAATCGCGGTGCAAGACTCCAACCGGCTGTTTGGCTCAACGGGGGCGCTTGTACTGGGTGTACCGAATCGCTTGCCCAAGCGGATTCACCGGATGTCGCAAGTATCGTTCTAGACCTGTTGTCGGTTGATTTCATCGAGACGCTCTCTATGGCACAGGGCGAAGATGCCCTCGCAGCTGCCGAAGCCGTATTCGAAAAAGAGGGAGAGTACATCCTCATCTATGAAGGCTCGGTCATGCAGGGCTTCGACGGTAACACCCTACGCATAGGTGGAAAGACCGGTCTTGAGGAACTCGACCACGCTGCTCCCGGTGCTGCTGCGATCGTCGCAGTCGGGTCGTGCGCAGTCGACGGCGGTTTCGTGATGGCTCGCCCGAACCCAGCAGAAGCCACTGGCGTCAAACCCTACCTGGAGGCCAAAGGTATCACCACACCGGTCGTGAATCTTCCGACCTGTCCTGTCAATCCTGAGTGGATAGTGGCCGTGGTCGTAGACGTACTCATCCTCGGCTCGCTTGAGAGCGGTGCCATCTTGGACAAGCTCGACGACTGGGGCCGGCCGCGCTACATCTTCGGCCAGACCATCCACGACAACTGCCCCCGTCGCGGGCACTTCGAGAACGGCAACTTCGTCTTCGAGTTCGGTTCCGAGGAAGAGGCGATGGGCTACTGCCTCTACGCGGTAGGCTGCAAAGGTCCGCAGACCTACACCAACTGCCCGATCGTTCGCTGGAACCGGCGTGTTAGCTGGTGTGTCGAGGCCGGTGCTCCGTGCATCGGTTGCGGCAGTCTCGATTGGGTCGACGTCGGTGCTCCGTTCCTCAACCGCCATCGTGACCTACCCCTGCCGAACATCGGCAACACTCCACCTGTTGCGGTAGCCGGTGTGGTAGCTGGCGTCGCGGCCGCGGGCGTTGCGGCTCACGCCGTAGGCATGAAGGCCTCCGGCCGCATGGACCGCGGTGCTCCTTACGAAGAGATGAAGGAACGCGACCGTAAGCGGATGAAGAAGGGAGGCGGTAAGTAGTGGCTCGATCAGTAGTCGACCCGTTGACTCGTATCGAAGGACACCTCCGTGTCGAAGTCGAGGTCAACGATGGAATCGTCACCGATGCTTGGGTCTCCGGCGGGCTGTATCGAGGCTTGGAGACGATCCTGCTCGACCGCCATCCCGCCGACGCATTCTACGTGGCTCAGCGTATCTGCGGCGTGTGCCCGATTTCCCATGGCCACGCTTCGACTTCTTCCACCGAAGACGCCCTGGGAATCACCATTCCGAACAACGCGCGTCTGGTCAGGAACCTGATCGAGGCCGCCCAGTACCTTCACAGCCACATTCTTTGGTTCTACACTCTTGCCGCTCTCGACTACGTCGATCCGGTCGAGGCCCTTTCGGCCGATATCGCCGACACGTACGCACTCGCCGAAGCCGCTGGCACCGGAGTCTCTGACTTCGGTGCAGTCGCTAAGCGTTTGCAGACCTTCGTCGAAGGTGGTCAACTGTCTATCTTCACGAACGGCTGGTTCGGTCATCCGGCCTATGCGGAGGACATGCCTCCGGAACTCCACTTGATCGCAGTTGCCCACTACCTCGAGGCTCTCGAGATGCAAGCGGTCGCTGCCGAGATCATCGGAATCATGGGTGGCAAGTTCCCGCACTTCATGACATCGATTCCTGGCGGCACGACCTTCGTGCCAACGGAGCAGAAGCTCGACGACATCCTCTTCCGTTTCATGAAGCTGAACGACTGGGTCACGAACACGATGATTCCCGACACGCTCGCGATCGCGCCCTTCTATGCTGGTGCTCTCGAGTATGGCGGCGGGCATGGCAACTTCCTCGCCTGGGGCGTGTTCAACGACGAGTCGTTCGAGATGACCAACCG
>PWVH01000042.1 GCA_003563465.1 Coriobacteriaceae bacterium
CTACACTTGGCGGAGGTGAGAAGCATGCGATTCACGCGAGCCCTCAGAGCCGCCTTCATCCTGGCGGCCTTATCGATCACGATCTCGGCCTTCACGGGATGTATGTGGGCGCCACTCGAGCACATTCCCGAGTGGCTACGCCCTACCGAGTTCGAGCACAGGACGGTGGAGGAACCGGCCTCCGACGTTGAGGACCAATCGGGTTACGCCTTCCCCGAAGGCGATCAGCACGGAATCGAAGTGCTCATGCTGGGCCGCTCGGTCATGCGCAGCTGGTTCGATCACTGGAGATGGGACGGTCGGGGGCCTTACAGCCACTCCGGCTACTTCTTCTACTACGCCGAGGTCGATACACCCCCGGCGATCGCCGAGAGCGCCGCCGGCTACATAGCTCGAGCGCCCGACGGCACGGTGGTCGTCTTCAAGCTGTGCTTCGCAGACTTCGAGGCGCATTCGGCAAGTGATGTCGAGTCGAAGCTCGCCGAGAACCTGGGCTACGTGCGACAGGTGGTCGATGCCGCGGAAGTGAGAGGCATCAAGCTGATCCTCGGCAACGCATTGCCCAGGGTCGCCGCCGAGACCACAGCGGAGTTGGTGGACTTACACGAGCGCTACAACGACGAACTGGACGCGATAGCTGCGGCCAAAGCCGACGTCTACGTGCTCGATCTATACGGACCGCTCGTATCCGCTCACGGATCTGTTCTCGCCAGAGGACTGGCGATCTCGCCGAGCGATTCGCACCTCAACGGTCTGGCTTATCAGGAGCTGGATGTCGAACTCCGTGCGACGCTGGAAAGAGCCAGAACGGAGTAGCTCTGGGTCTGCCGGTTTCCGCGCCTCGTCAACCTTGCTCTGAAGCTGCTCTCAACCTTACTCGGAGGCTGCTCCACGGCACTACAGGTTCTCCCAGACGACCATATCCACTTTCGCCCTGCCATCCTCCTCTACGACCGAGTAGAAGACATCCTCGGGCCCCGAGTTCCATTCTTCACGCACGCGGACGCCGTATGCAGGAGGGTCGGGGAACACCTCGATCACCTCGAAGCTGTAGAGTGCTTCGCTGGCCGGGAAGAGGAACCAATCGTACTCTGACTGAAACCTTCGAGTGGTGTACGACTTCGCAGTCTCGACATCGTCGTTCATGAGTGCACTGAGCAGCGAGCCTACCGCGTCGACAGCTGTTTCCGGGTTGACCACGTCGCCCGGAGGCTCGAACTCGGATTCCTGCTCGTCGATGATGATCTCGCCGAAGCCCTCTTCGGCCTCACCGAGCGGATCGTCTGCCGAGAAGTCGTTCTCGAAATCGAAGCCCCAATCGCCATCAGTTTCGAACTGCCAATCGCCTCCTTCCGACACCGCTTGCGCGAAGGCCAGGCCACCGATGACGCTGCCTATCATGCTCACGAGTAGTGCGGCTATCAGCACGGCGACCGCCGCGCCTTTGCCGTGAGCTATCGGCACTCCTCGTGCGGCTACGTCGGCGGTTCGAGCCACCTGGGTTTTAGCCGCTTTGTCACCTAGCCGGCGCCCGTCATTGTCGACAAGCACCACGATAGGCTCGATCAGCCCTCCTATCGCCGGGATTAGGCCGAGTGCGAAGAGGACTATCTGTCTCAAGACGGTGGCGCCGGCGCTCGCCACAGAACCGCCCTCGACGGAAGTGACCACGAGCCCCGTCATTCTCTTGCCGAAGCCCGCTCCGCCGAAAGCATCGCGTCCGAGGAAGTATGCTATCTGCCACATCGCACCGAGGGACATCACGATCATTCCGACTATCGGAGTCTCCCCTCTGGCCAAAGAGGCGTAGAACACCAGTATGCCGAGGGGCAGAAGGGCGGCGGCGATTATCGAGTCCGCGATGAGTGCCAGGAGGCGGGCACCGAGCGGGCCTTTCGGGTAGAGACCGCCCGGCGTGCCTGCTGCGGGGACCGGCGTTTGCGGCATGCGGGCGGTTTGCTGCCCGGCCAGCGATGGAGGCGGAGAAGGAGCGGCCGGCGCTGGGGGCGGAGAAGGAGTAGCGGGCGCGGCGGGAGGTGCGGGTTGTGTCGGAGGAGCCGGCGGAGGTGTCGAAGGCGCGGGGGGCGAGGGCTGTCCTTCGGGAGCCGGCTGTTCCGGCGGCTGAGGCGTCACGTCTCCGAGATTCGCTCCGCACATCGGGCAGAAGGTGCTTTCGTCGGGAACCTGCTTGCCACATTTCGGACAGAACATCTGAGACTCCCTCTCACTCGGCATGTTTTGGGAGTATTCTATGCCGAAGAGGCCCATTAGCACACGGTCGCAGTGTAGAGATATCGGAACGGGAGAATGACGGTGATTCAGTCTGTGAAGGGGGCCCGCAGGGGTTGGGGCGTGCGGGGCCTCCGTGTCTTCGCCGTTGCCGCAGTCCTGCTTGCAAGCGCTGCTCTCGTGGCTTGTGCGCCGGCACGACCCCCAGACACTTCTCCAACGATTCGTGGTGTGATCGTGGCTGCCGTTCCGGCAGGCGAGGGTGGGACGATCAGAGTCGTGTGGCACGAGTCTCTCGGCGAGCCGTACGAACTCGATTCGATCGATGTCAGCATCCGAGGGGATACCGCACTCTTCGACAGAGAAGGTTCGAAGATTGCATTCGGCGATCTTGCCATACGCGATATCGTCGATGTCTGGATATCGGGTCCGATCGCGGAGTCGTATCCGCCGCAGGGCGGGGCCGATGCGCTGCGTGTAGTAGGCGATTTCGATCCGGTCGAGCCCCTGCCCATGCCGCCTGGATTCTCGGAGCCATAGGCAGGCGGGCATGCCGCGATTGGGATCATCTTGGGGCTCGTCACCGGAGGCGTGCTTTGGCCGATATTCTTGCTGCTCCCCACCGTCGCTGATGGGAGCGCTCTCGATCATCCTGGTCGTGGTGGCTCGGTGAATCAAAACGGCCTTCGACGACGGGTTCGATCCTCTCGACCTTACAGCCAAAGGTCTTCTCGCTTCTTGTGACCGGCGGCACGAAGTCTGCCCCCATCCATCCCGATACAACAACGAAAGCGTATTCGCATGCGGTATCAGGGCGCTTGTCGCCCGAGGCAAGGAGGGAAGATGCGGAGGATCATAGCAATCGCGACACTCATCGCGTTGGCTGCCACGCTAGTGGTGCCGGCAGTCGCTCTCGCGAAGGGTGGCCCGCCGGCTGGCAAGGGTCCGGGCTTCACGCCCCCAGGCCTGGCCAAGAAGGCTCCGGCTCCGGCTCCGCTCGAGGCTGGCGTCACAGCCGAGGCAGAAGAGTCAGACGATGAGGCGCCGGCGCACCCGTCGGCCATCGGTCTCCAGAAGGCTGCAGGCAAGGTGCCGGTGCAGGCAGCTGAGGCGATCGAGAAGGCCGCCCAAGAAGCAGCCGCCGGGGACGAGGATGGAAGCGAGAACTTGTCGATCGCCACGTTGGAGGAGACTTCCACGCCCGAGCCAGGCGATGACGAGGACGCCGATGATGACGAGGACGCCGATGATGACGAGGACACCGGCGAGCCCTCCGAGCAGGGCAAGCGTTTCGGCATCACCAACGCGCTATCTCGGATTATGGCCAACATCGAACGTGCCGAGGCCAAGGTAGAGGCCGGCGAGAAGTCTCATGTTCCCCCAGGACTTCTGAACGTGCTCTCCAAGTTCCTCGCGTGGCTGGGAATCGACAATGGTGAAGACGCTGACGGCGACGAACCCGAAGTGACCGACCCCGAAGAGGGCGACGAGAATGGGGATGACGGGGATGACGGTTCCGAGGAGGAGACATCGACACCTCTCCCCGATAATGGTTCAGAGGAAGATACCGTAACCATCGCACCCGAAACCGTCGAATAGAGCCACCAGCTTCCGAAGAGCCACCGAAGGGCCCCGCACGGGGCCCTTCGGCATGCTTCGGGCGAGAAGTGCATCGACAGGACAGCGTAGAAGACCATGTTCTCTCGCGAGCTTGTGATGCCTGCTAGAATTGTTCGGCGTGTCGAGTATTCAGCGTGTCGAGCATTCTCGCCGCAAGGACGGAGTCACCGATGACGCTCTCGCTTCGCGCGCGCCAGATCATGCTGGGCTGCATCGTCGTGTTGCTGGCGGTAGCCGGATGGCTTGCCTGGACGATGCCGCCCGTGCTGCAGCTCGGCGAGCTGGTACGGCTCGTGATCTTCCACGGCGCCTCGACGTGGGTGAACATGGGTGCGTTCACGCTCGCCGGCCTTGCTGGCATCGGTTACTTGCTTTTGCGCCGCGATGCGCTCTATCGGGCGGGAAGCGCTTTCCGCTATCTCGCGGTGCCATGGTGGGTCGTCAACACCGGCCTCGGGCTGGTGTCCTCGCGCCTTGCGTGGAACAGCATCGACCTCGCAGAGCCGAGGCTGCAGGCGACCTTCTGGATCATGCTCGCGGCGGGGCTCGTCCTCGCTGTCGACTTCGGCTTCGGCAGGCGGCCCTGGACGGCTGCGGCTGACGTCGTCATGGCGGGCGTTCTGTGGACGCTTATCCTCGGCGTGCGTGACTACTTGCACCCGGATAACCCCGTCATGAACTCGGGTCCGGAGATCCAGCTGCCGTTCTTCGGCATAGTCGGAGCTCTTTCGGTGTCGGCGCTTCTTGCTACGGCTATCATCTCTTCTATGATTCCTGCCGAGGAGTAAGGCTCGCAGCGCGGACAGTAGCCGGAGACTTAACCGCGTTCACTCCTCAGATAGGTCCGGGACTCTTCCGCGCCGCGCTCGGCTGCGCTACGATGCTGGAGACAATCGCATAGATGCGTCCTCAGGTGCCCGCGTATCGCGGGAGAATAGGGAAGCCGGTGAGAAGCCGGCACGGACCCGCCACTGTGAAGCGGGGCTGGTAAGCAGCCCCCGAAGTCAGGAGACCTGCCAGAGGACGCGCGACGCGGCCTTCGAGGTAACGAGGCTTGATCGCGACGCCGGGGGCACCGACCGTAGGCACACTACGGAATCGCACGACCCAGCGCACGACTCATCCGCTCGCACCCCGAAGACCCGCACTCACCCACGAGTGGCGGGTCTTTTGCGTTTCGGTGGCCGCTTGCAAGAGAGGAGGCGTGCCGTCGAACAGGCTCAGAGGACGGAAACGACCAGACGCAGGTCATGCCTGCAAGACCGACATAGGAGGACCCATGAAACGTACTTTCCACCGTACCCGCCGGTTCCGCGGGGCCCTGCTGGCGCTCGCTCTTGTGGCAGCCACGCTCCCCATCGTCGGCTGCGACGGCACTCCAGAGGCCGAATCGCTTGTCGAGACTCCGTCTGAGGCGGCGCCCGCCTTCCCGGTGACCGTGACTGACGACGCCGGCCGCGAGGTTACCGTCGAGGCGGAGCCGATGCGTATCGTCAGCCTAGCGCCTTCCAACACAGAGATAGTCGCCGCGATCGGTCTGATGGACCGCCTGGTGGGGGTGACGTCGTTCTGCGACTACCCGCCGGAGGTCGCCTCCGTCGACGTCGTGGGCGACTTCGCGAACCCAAACCTCGAGGCGGTGGCAGCCGCCAAGCCCGACCTCGTACTCGCCACTGCGGGAGTGCAGGCAGACGTCATCGTTCAGCTCGAGAATCTCGGCACTGTGGTGGTCGCGGTCGATCCGGTCGACCTCGAATCGCTTTTCGTCTCTATCGAGATGGTCGGTACTGTGATCGGCACACGCGAATCCGCGGACACGCTGGTATCTTCGATGCGTTCCGAGCTTGACGCGATAGATGCGGCCATCGGCGAAGCCGAGCCGGTGCGATGCTTCCTCGAGATCGCACAGGATCCGCTCTTCACCGCCGGTCCAGGGACACTCCTTCACGATCTCATCACAGCCGCCGGTGGCGCCAACGTGGTGACGCAGGAAGGCTACGTCGGCTATTCGGTGGAACAACTCGTCGCGGACGACCCTGCAGTCTACATGGCCACCTTGGGTTCTATGTCCGATCCAGCCGAGCTCGACTCCCGTCCCGGCTACGGCGAGATCGAGGCTGTCAAGACCGGCCGGGTCTACGTGCTCGATGACAACCTGGTGAGCCGCCCCGGCCCTCGTGTCGTCGAGGGCGTTCGGCTGATCGCGCAGGCCCTTCATCCTGACGCGTTCTGACCCGCCTGATAGGAGTGCAGCCGATGCCGATTCCCGCTCGCCCGCGACGCTTCGCCGTATTAGCCGTGCTTTTCGCGGCGCTTGCGATCGCGATGCTGGCGGGGGTCGGTCTCGGTGCCGTGGGCGTGAGTCCCGCCGAGATCGTTCGCGCGCTCGTTAGGGCGGTGACCGGGGAGTCGCGCATGGCCGGCGATGCGGTGATCGTCGATATCCGCCTGCCGCGTGTCGTGCTCGCGGCGCTCGTAGGCTCCTGCCTCGCCTCGGCAGGAGTGCTCTATCAGGCACTCTTTCGCAACCCGCTCGCCGACCCTTACATACTCGGTATGTCCGCAGGAGCGGGTCTGGGTGCGGTGATCGCACTCACGCTGACGGCTTCTGCAACCGCGGCGCGCTTCGGAGTCGTGCCCGCAGGTGCGTTCGTCGGCGCGATCGCCACCATCGCTCTCGTCGTCAGGCTGGCTTCGCTTCGTGGCGTGCTGGACGTCACCTCACTCTTGCTGGCGGGGGTGGCGATCTCCTACGCGCTATCGGCGGTCACTGCATTCGTCATGGTGTTCTTTCGCGAATCGATGGCCTCGGTCGTGTTCTGGATGATGGGCGGCTTGGGCGGGGCGTCGTGGCCGTACGTTTGGATGATCACGCCGATGCTGGTCATAGGGCTTGCGGTTCCGATGCTAGCCACCCGCGAACTGAATCTCATGCTGCTGGGCGAGGAGCGAGCGTCCGAACTCGGCGTCGACGTCGAGCTCTTCAAGAAGGTGCTGCTTGGGTGCGGCGCCCTCCTCGTCGCGGGAGCCGTTTCGGTCTCCGGGCTCATCGGATTCGTCGGGCTGATGACCCCGCACATGGTAAGGCTCGCGCTCGGACCCGATCACCGGCTGCTGCTGCCCGCTTCGGCCATCGGAGGCGGAATCGTCATGGTGGTTGCCGACCTCGTCGCGCGCGTCGTACTGGCTCCCGTCGAGATACCGGTGGGAATCGTCACCGCCTTCGTTGGCGGACCGTTCTTCGTGTGGCTGCTCGTTCGCAGGAACGGCCACCGATGAGCGCCCGGCTCGCATACGAAGGCGCGACTGTCGGATACCCGGGAGTAAAGGTCGTAAACGATGTCGAACTTGCAGTGGCTTCGGGCGAGATCGTAGGGCTGATCGGCCCTAACGGAGCGGGCAAGTCAACGCTCCTGCGGGCCGTCGTGGGCTCGGCCCAAGTCTTCGCAGGCCGAGTGCTCGTTGCCGGCGAGAAGCTCGATTCGCTCACGCCTCGTTCCCGCGCGCGCCTGGTAGGAGTCGTTCCCCAACAGGTGAGCGCGGCGTTCGCTTTCACGGCGCGCGAGTACGTGCTGATGGGGCGCCATCCTCATCTTGGGAGGCTCCAACACATCAGTACGCGCGACAC
>PWVH01000101.1 GCA_003563465.1 Coriobacteriaceae bacterium
CCCCGTAGGCTTAACAGGAGCTTGCCGAGGTCGCACCGGATCGCAAACCAAGCAATCCCGTCGGCACCGACAGCGATTAGGAACCGCGACATCTCCTCGCTCACCCCTTAGGCGAACGCCGGTTGTCGTCGAACTCCGGTGGGCGCCCGGGCGCCTCCATGATTCGCCGCGTGGCGATCGTTCGGTCGAACTGTCGCAGGCGTGGGCGAGACGACGTGCAGGCAGGTAGCGATAACCGCCCACCACCTCGCCGATATGCACCTCGCGGTCGACCTTCGAGGGAAAGACGAAGAGATCGCCCTCTTTGACCTCGTGCACGAAGCGGTACAGGAGACCTCCGTAGACGGGCACGGCTCCTGCTTTGGTCGCCGGATAGGCGGCCTGCACTGCGGACTTGAAGGCCTCGCGATCGGCAGGCAGTTGCGACAGGTCACCGATCCTAGACCAGCCTACGGCGACGAGATCGTCCCGCTTGAACTGGCTGTCGGCCTCAGCATACCTGCCCGCGTGAATGCCCCATACCGTCACATCCCCCATGATGAGTCCTCCTCGGTGAGTGCCGGCGACCGTGTCTGCCGTACCACCTGCCGCACCTCGCACGCACACGGCGAACCCCGCCCGATCATGGGAGAAGGCGGGGTTCGCGCGGTCCCCGAGGAGAAGGGACGATCTCATCGTAACCGGACTGCCTTACTGGACCCTTACCAGGATCTAACCACGGAGGCTTGCGTGAGTCATGGGTTGCTGTTCGAGCCGAAGTGTGGTTCCTGGCTCGGCGGGTTGCCGAAGCGCGACACTCCGCACCTGTTCCTGCGACTCCACCGACAGTTCAGCGAAAGTCCGCGTCTTGTCGGAGCCGCGCTCGTCGCCGAGGTGCGTGGGTATGCGCTCTCCCCTGTCCTTACGGACGTAGAACGGCCTGTCGTTGTGCGGGTTCACGTACAAGCACACATACTGGCCGAGGTGCTCCACGGCACCGGGTGGGTCACTCCGCCGCGAAGACCGAGGCTACCCGACTCGCGCCAGGCATCCCATGGGAGCAGAGCGACACTAATGACGCGCGTGTTAGCCACACGGTCAATCGGACAGATTCGCGAAGGGGCGCATCCCTCCGTGGTCTTCCTTGAACTCGCGAATGAGCCGTCCCTCCTGTTCTTCGGGGTCCGTGCAGCCCTCTGGTCGCCAACACACCGCGAAGTCATCGCTCCCGGCAACCTGCCAAAGCAGCCGGCCGCCCCAATGACCAACGGCGCTACCTGCGCCGAACATGAGAAGTGATCGAATGCGCTGTCGCAGGGTCTGAACGGATTCGCCGCCACCCGCTTGCCCGATATACAGCACGAGTGCGCCATCGACCCAGTTTTCTGCCAGAGAATCAAGGGGGACGGTAGGATCCTTACCCTTAAGGCGCCCCGCCGCACTCACGTCGAGGAAGGTTGGTGGCCCAACCTCAGTACGGAGAACCAGGTAGACGCCGCGTTGTTCCGGCACCCCCACGCCTGACGATTCACGCAATGAGGCGACGGTCTCGAAGCCGCGGAAGCCCGCCGCGAGCAGTCCGTCAATCGAAGCGAAGTCCATGAGGGCCTCCTGTGGCTAACGTTTTTCGGACGCCGAGGTTAGACGTGGCCATGTTTCGCACTAGAGCAACTCTTGCCGATACGTGCGGGTTCCCAGGTCTTCATCCTTGAGGAACAGGAAGAGCTTCACGTAGCCCAGGTAACGGCGCGCTTCGTCACCGAGTGGCCCAAGTGTGAAGAGGCGAGTCAACGCCCGAGTGAGCCGCTCGAAGATGATAACGAAATGCCGGGTTATCTCCTCATCCATGGCAGGGAAGTCATCTGGTGAACCCACCATCTTCATGAGGTCCGGCCGATCCAATAGAAGGCTCAATTCGAGCCTGTCCCATTCCTGGTGTGGAGAGTCCGTTTCTGGGTCCTGTCCCCCTACGACGTCCAAGTTGTAGTACCTGGCCGACTTGGCGAATCTGGAGAGCGCGGCCAGCACTTGAAGCAGCTGCTCGTTCGAGACCAGATAGGCTGCGTCATCGCTGGCGGCAGGACGGCGGCAGTAGTCCTCATCGAAACAGCTGCGCACCACGGCGTCGAGTAGCTTCTCCAGATCGTGACCGTATGCCTTGATTTCCTGCAACGATGACAGGGAGCCCACGTCTTCAAGCTGACGAAAACACAGGACACACTTCATGAGACGTTCGAGTCCGCTCGACAACAACATGAAGGCTGGATCTCGGAAGTCGTTGGCGCCACCGATCTCCTGCAATTCGGCGAGACCAGACTTGATGAGGCGAACTGCGACGTACACCTCTTCACCAAGGGCGATGCGGCGAGAGTCTAGCGGCAAGGATCTCCCAACGATTGGCCTACGTCTAACGTCTTAGCGCATCACCCGCGAATCGCGGCCCGTGCGCCTTCGGTTCAGGTTACCGCTCCCTGCCGCGGTTTGTCGCGGATACGCGGGTTAGAACCCTACTCGATTTCTTGGAGTCGAATCCAAGAGCCAGCCTGCGCCTCTCTGAGTACCGATGCGTAGGCGTCATCGAAGTCCCAGAAGCTGTTTGCAGCACTCTCGCGAAACTGCTCCAGTTCGGCACTTCGTACATCTGGTGCGAGATCACCGAACCGTTCAACAACCTCACCAGGAACCGGCCATAGTAGACCTTGATGCATCGCGAGTTTGGGCAATCGCAGTCGCCCAATGGACAAGCGCGCACTCACTTCCCGTGAGGACAGGTAGCTCCGGAGCTCAGACTCAGAATCAAACTGCCGGGGAACCTGTACGCCTCGCGATCCAGAAAAAGTGAACTGCACCGTCTGCCGTTCCAGCGCTCCAGAACTTGCGTCAATCAGGCGGTGCCACGACACCTGGCCCTGATACTCCCTCACGAGTGCGAAGACTTCATATTCGACGCGAATGTCCCGAATCTGCTTAGGAGAACCGTCGAGCGAGAATAGCCATTCTTCCGGAATCTCGACACGATAGGCGTACTTGCCACAACGTAGCGGAGGCGTGCCGCTCACCCAAGCCTGCCAAAGGAAGTCCGCCAAAGTGCCTTTGTACTGACCGTCACGGCCGAAGAAAAGCAGCCCTTGATCGTCAAGTTCGCCTAGCGATTCGAATTGCAGCTTCGCGAGATGACACGCGACGTAGACATGTGACTGGATGGCCTCGAGTATCAGCTCCCTGGTCTTGTCGAGGTTCGCCCCGGAGAGTGCCAAGGTCCGCATTCCGACTTTCTCTGCACGCGCTATCCCACTCTTGGTGAAGCCAGAGGTGGAAACGAAGATGCTGGTCTGTGTCGGCAAGCCGACATCCAGAAGCTTGCCAATGAAGGCGTCGATCTCGGGAGATCCAACCTTCTTCCGCAGGTGTTTGCACTCGATTGGCACATAAATGCGTTGACCCGCTACTCGCCCGGTCACCAGCACGTCAATCTCTCGACGACCACTGGTCGAGCCAACTCGACGAATGGCAGGCAGCCTTACATTGCTCTGGACATCGACGTCGGAATCGTCGAATAGCGATGCCACGACGTGCTCGACGAGCTTCCATTGTTCTTGCTGCTTGCGTCGCTGATTCACGCTTGCAGCCCCTCCACAAGAGTAGTGGTTCTAGTCACTATGAGATGGCCGGCCCGATCCGGTGTATACGTGGATCGTCCGCGAGGAATCCGCCCCGCGGCGCCGACAGACGGAGGGACCGGCCATGAACGAGTGTACTCACATCGGGCTCGACGTGCACAAGGACACGATCGCGGTGGCGGTGCTTCGGCCTGACACCGCAGAAGTCGACGAGCGGGTGATCCCCGACACCCCTGAGGCGTTAAGACGCCTGCTGCGTCGCCACGACCCGACAGTCACCCGCGTCGCCTACGAGGCGGAGCCTTCAGGCTACGACACGCACCGGCTCGTGGACTCGCTCGGCTTTGCCTGCGACGCGATCGCGGCCTGATTACCGGCAGTTCATTCACGAGCTTCGAGTTCCGTGAGCTTAGACTTCGTCCCTATGGCTCCCGAAGTCACCAGAGAACAGGGTATAGGCACGTCGAAGGCGTTATCCAAGGCCCTGACGGTTTCATGAGTGTCAATCTACCCGGTGAGGATAGTCCTGCCGATACTACTAGCCGCGTCTTTGACCGCACACAAGCTGTCTGAACTGAGTTGTTCAAGCAATTCAGCGGCGAACGAATCCACGTGCACGCGCCCTCTCGGTCAGCCGTGACGATGCGTGCAGCACATGATGCTATTGCCCGAGTGTGTCGAAGGAGCCCACGCTATTCGGGAAAGGACATCCGGAGCGCATCTCCGCTAGCTTCCACAGCAGCCGCCTCACCCTAGGGTGATTGTCGCGACTGAAGCGTCTATAGATCATGAGCGCTTGTTCGACTGACCGAGTCGCCCCGGTGGTGTTGCCTTTCTCCGCTTCGATGTCTGCAAGGACCTCCAGCAGTCCGGCGATACGTTCGTCGCGCAGCCCGGGCTCGACACAGGCCGTCATCGCCGAGAGCGCTTCTGCCGCCATGTCCTCCGCCTCTGTTGTCAGCCCCAACGCATGCCCCAACCGGGCGCGCTGCCCCAGGTCTTCAGCAAGGCCCTCGAGCTCCTCGGCCGCATCCTTTCTCTTGAGGGGGTCCCCGCGTTCGGCTAACCGCCCGTGCAGCCACTCCGTCTCTTCGTAGGCCGCCTTGGCCTCACTCACGTCCCCTATCTCGACGCAGAGGAGCCCCAGTTCGAGCAGGATGTCGGACCACCAGCTTGGATCGCCAGGGTACCTCTCCTTGCGAACCCCCGCAGCCTTCCGGTAATGGCTCTTTGCCTCCTCGTGCGAACCGAGACGAGCCAGACTGCGCGCTTGCCACCTAAGCGTGCTGGCTATCAGGTATGTCTCGTGTTCGGACTCGCTTGCGTAGACTGCTGCATCCTCGAAGCATTTCAGTGCCTCTTGGTACCGTGCGAGCCAGTAGAGGATCCGCCCCAGCTTGTAGGTGTCATAGGCTAGGTCATCCTTCGAATGGGAGATCTCGATTACCCTGCGTGCACACCGCTCGGCGGCCCTCAGTCTGCCGGACCATTCCATGTGAGTAGAAGCCCAACGCAGTGTGCAACGGGTCTCGTAGCTCCAGGGTCCGTAGACTAAGTCTGTCCAAGAGATAGCCTGTTGAAAGAGCCAGTCCCCTGCATCCAAAAGTCCTCTGTCCCACAGCAAGGCCTGGACACGACGAGCCCACATGGAGAGGTCCGAGTGGTCCTTCAAGTTCTGTGAGGCGACATCGAACGCGTCTGCGAGTTCGTCGAGAACCCGGTGCTCAGGAAGGGTGGCGTCGCCCCCTTCTAGGAGCTGCTCGAAGGCCTGGAGCTTATGCACGGACTCCATCTCTCCTACCAGACTCAGATCAGCTACCTGCTCACGGTCTCCGGTAGCTGAGCCCGCCTTCTCCGTCTTGTCGCCCGTGCTCTCGCACTCAACTTGGTCGAGCTCCGCAAGTCGTCCCAAGAAGCCTGCGATAACGGAAGCATCGACGGGCTCAATCCCAAGGCACGCGACCTCGACCGTTCTCTTCAGCACGACCGCAGCCGACTCGCTCATACCGGCACGCATCGCAATAGTTTCAGCTTCGGCGGCCAGGGCGACCCCCAGCGCTCTCGGAGCTTCCCTATGCGCAGGGACGACTCTCACGGCGTCGGCCAAGGCGTTCAAGGCTGCCGAATGGTCACCGTATGCCGTCAGCGCTCGACTGAGTTCATGGTGCGCCCTGAACACCAGTCCGAGCGGCGTCCTAACACCGTCCGACGCGATGCTTCGCGCTTCTTGTAGCGTCGAGACGGCGGCTTCGGTGCTTCCGGCCCTAAGCTCGGCCATGCCGCGAACGAGGAGCGCTTCGAGGTGAGTAGCGCTCGGCAACGAATGCGTGCGTGAGGTGATGGCTGCGCTGTCTGCAGCGGCCACAGCATCCTCGAACCTGCATTGTGCAAGAAGTAGCCATGCGCGCTCGACCTCGAGCGCGGCCAGACCTCCAGGAACGTCGGCTAAGTCACGTCTGGCGCTGCGAATCCGCCTGGTAGCCTCTGCCCACTCCGAGCGACGTAGCTGTCGTATCTCAGTGCTCAGGTCCACTTTGTTGCCTCCGTGTTTCAAGAAGCCAAGATGCGGTCGAGCAAAGGAAGGGAGCTTTCCCTATTGAGTGCACCTACCAGGTTGAGCTTGAGCGAAAGCCATGTTCCCAGTCCGATGGCGACGGCAGCGAGCGAGCCCCACACCCCCATCTCAAGGTACCACTCAGCCGCGGACTCCGGCAGCATAGCAGCAACTACCCGAGAGCCATCGAGCGGGGGTAGAGGAAAGAGATTGAGGAAGGCCACGCCGACGGACGCTACCGCGAACACCAGCAGACCATCCCGAATCACCGGTGGCACCCAAAGGAGGCGCCATGCCAGTGCCGCCGCCCAGCCAGTCAGCAGGTTCATCAGAGGGCCAGCCGCAGAGACCAGCGCAAGCGCAACCCGGGGTTTGCGGCAGGCTTCGGGACGAAACAGCACCGGACGAGCTGCGGCAAGAACGATTCCCCCTCCAGTCGCCAGTAGCGTCAATCCCGGAAGCGCAACCGTCCAGACCGGATGTGTGTGCCGCAAGGGATTCAATGTGACGCGGCCCTGCCTGAGGGGAAGGTCGTCGCCGCTCATGTCGGCCAGCTTGGCATGTCCGTATTCATGCAAAGAAAGCACCCACGGCAGAAGCACGAACAGCCACAGAGCCGCCGAACGTACGCTCATCGTCGCACCGCCTCGTCCGTCGCTCCGACGGAGCGCGTTCCGGGGCGAGACGGGCCTATGCTGCTGGCCGACAAGCGCTCGAGACAGTGTCCGCGGTTGAGCATCAAACCGGTAGCTCATCAGCGTCGTCGGTCTTGCGGAACATGCGAAGCGCCTCTTCCTCGGCGACCTTAGCGGGCGTACCGTGCGCTTTGCGAGAGCGTTCCTCCAGAGCAGCGCGCCACGCGGCAGCGTCCCATTCCGGGTCTTCGAGCGGCAGCGTGCGAACGTCGAAAGGAGCCTGCACTCGACCGTCGACAGAAGTGCGCACGACGCAGCGATAGTTCTCGAGACGCGTGAACTCGCGCTCCCCGTACTCGACGAACTCGTCGCCTATGAGCTTCGCGTCTGTCATGGAGAGGCGAAACACGCACAGTGCTCCGACGTTTCCGAAGAGCGCCGTGCGGAGGTGATCCGGCAGCTGGTGCAAGTGCTGGTTTGCGAGCGTAAGGGCCAGTCCGTACTTGCGTGCCTCGGCTACGATTTCGTCGAAC
>PWVH01000134.1 GCA_003563465.1 Coriobacteriaceae bacterium
ATCAACGCAATCAAGCCTGTCCTGCGCCATCGCATTTGGGCAGGCATGTCTGCCATAGCTGAATCAACTCCCCCTTCCAACTGTCGAAAGGACACCAACTTACAGCACAGGCGCCTTCATAGCACCTGTAGCACCTGCACTGTGTTGGGTGGGAACCACGAGAAACCACGACCCCCTTTGTCTACAGCGCAGCCCCTCACCCCCCTTACTCTGCATAGTCCGTACCTTACAGTTACCCAAAAAGAATCGCAACCCGAAAAGAATCCGTAGATATGCCGGACCCGCCCCTCTATACCGGGCCCATTCTTTCCGAGCCTGCCCTCGCCGGGCCCATTCCTTCCGAGCCCACTTGGACCTGCTCGAGTTAGTGGGAACGATCGCACCCACTAACTCGATACACCGCTACACCCCCTCGGCCCACCGAGCCCCATGCTCGGCCAAACAGCGGCGCCCCGCCCCGCCAGAAGCAGCGTGCCCTAATCCCCGAAATACCTCATCGAGGTCTTCTTGAACTCACGCACCGAATAGAGCAGCCGAGGCTCGGGCAGGCCGGTCGCCTCGCGGATGCGGCACACGACATCCTCGCACTCCTCGCGGCTCCGACCGTGGATCATCGTGTAGAGATTCGCCGGCCAAGTGGACGCGCTCGGGCGCTGGTAGCAGTGGCTTACTTCCTTGAACGAAGCCATGATCGGCCCGACTTCCTCCACGCGCTCTTCGGGGCAATCCCACACGCCCATGGCGTTGGCGGCAAAACCGGTCTTGTGATGCTTGATAGCCGCACCGAGCCGGCGAATCACGCCAGCGTCCACCCACGCCTGTATTCGCTCGAGCACCCAGGCCTCACCGGCATCAATACCTTGGCCCTGCAGGCGATCTGCGATTTCGGCGAAGGGCGTCGGCCCTTCGGGCAAGTCGCCTTGCAAGAATCGAGCAAGCGCCTTCTCTTCGGCACTCAAAGTGACCGCAGGCGTCTCGGCCGGCTTGACCGTCGGCGGCGCCTCTCCTCGGGCATCTCGCGAGCCGGTCAGATCGAAGTCCACGCGGATCTTGAAGAGCCGGATCGCCGGCAGATCGAGGATGTCCGAGATGCCGGTGGTAGCTGCGATCTCGCGCAAGATCTCCTGTATGCGCTCGCGACTCTGGGCTATCAACGTGAACCAGATGTTGTAGCGGTCTTCACGCAGATAGTTGTGAGTGACGTTCGGATAGCAGTTGATGAGGGCAGCGATCTGTTCGGCCTGATGGGGCGGAACCGCGATCGCACAGAGGGTTGAGTGGTAACCGAGCCGGTGCGAGTCGAAGATGGCGCCTATCCGCCTGATCACTCCCGCGTCCTTGAGACCGAAAACGGAGTCGTAGACCGCCTGCTCGCTAGCCCCTATGCGCTCGCCGATCGAGGCATACGGCGTCGCGGTCACCGGAAACGCCGCCTGAATCTCGCTCAGCACCGATCTGTCGAGTTCGGTCAGCTCCGCAGCACTCATGTCTCGCACTCGCCTCTCATCGAAGCGGGCACGTAAACGCAGTACGGCTCCTCGGCCAGGTAATCACCCGTGACGCTCAAGGCTCGCGCTCGGCATCCCCCGCAGACCGCCCTGTACTCGCAAGCCCCGCACTTGCCCTTCAGCAGCGAGTAGTCCCGAAGCTCGTTGAACACACGCGAGTCGGTCCATATCTTGGAGAACGGTTCTTCCTTGACGTTGCCGAGCTGCATATCGAAGTACCCGCACGGCTGCACGTCGCCCACGTGGCTGATGAAGCCGAACGTTATCCCGCCAAGGCACCCGCGCGTCATCGCGTCGAGCCCGTATTCCTCGCGGGTGACCTTCTTGCCCTCGGCTCTCGCCTTTTGGCGGATGATGCGGTAGTAGTGTGGCGCATCGGTGGGCTTGAAATGCAGCGGCGAGGTCTTCTGGCGCTCGTAGGCCCACTCGAGCACGGCCTCGTACTCCTCCGGAGGAAGCTCTTTGTCCAGCAGATCCTCGCCTCGGCCGGTCGGCACGAGCATGAATATGTGGAACGCGTCCACGCCGAGCTGCTCGGCTAGGTCGTGAACCGCCTCGACCTTGTCCGCGTTCATGGTAGTGACGGTCATGTTCACCTGCACGCCAACCCCGTGGCGCTTGGCGATTCCGATGCCCTCGAGCGTGGCGTCGAAGCAACCCGACTGACCGCGGAACCCATCGTGCTCCTCGGCAGTCGGGAAGTCGATGGACACGCTGATGCGAGGAATGCGGTGCTCGGCCATTTGCGCGGCGATCTCGTCGGTGATGAGCGTGGCGTTCGTGCCGATGACCGGCATGCCGCCCTTTTCGTGCACGTAGTCGACTATCTCCCAGATGTCGGGACGCATCAGCGGCTCGCCGCCGGTGAGGATGAAGATCGGGTTGGTGATGGTGACGATGTCGTCGACGGTCGCTTTTATCTGGTCGAGCGTGAGTTCGCCCGCGTAGTGGCCGAACTCGGCAGCCGCGCGGCAGTGGGCGCACGACAGGTTGCATGAACGCGTGATCTCCCAAGCGATGATGCGCGGTGCCTTGATCCCGGTGCGGTCCTCGTAGGCATGGGCCGCCTCGCCGCCACCGGGCCGGAAGCCAACAGACCGCGCACCGCCGTGCCGCTGGCCAGCGGCCGGGATCCCGACGCCCTTGTGCCCGCACGGAGCCTCTGCCTCGGCGAGCTCCTGCTCGTCGACCGTGCCTTCCGGCGTTTCCTCGGCCAGGGACTCCTCGAGTTCCAGATCCGGGCGTGCGTCGGCGTTTCCTACGTTGTCGGCCATGCGTCAGACCTTTCAAGACTGGGGCTTACCGCGAACAGGCCTGCAAGAGCCACGCCGAAAAGGGCGCAGCCGCAGATAACAGCTATGCCGATGCAGTATAGCGCGTGTTGCGGGGACGTACCCAGGTTGCAGCTTCGTACAGAACGGCGATCTCATACGCCTACATGGTTCAATGACACGAGCGATTGCATTCATGAGCCGCCTAAGGCATGGTCTACTCCTGCAGCTACCAGGAGTGATGAACGAGTGACTCCCGAGACCCATAGAGGCCCAACGGCAGCAGATGCGCAGTCGAACCTGTCTGCGTCGGATGCTGCGGCGATAGATGCCACACTGCCCTACCTGTCTCAGACTCTGCTCGATGAGTTATCGGCAAGGTCAGACTGTCACCTTCCATGGCTTGCCGAGATCGAGGGCACGATGGTGATGGCGGATGTATCGGGCTTCACCGCTATGTCCGAGCAGCTTGCTGCGGCCGGCAGGGAAGGCGCCGAGCAACTCACCGACATGATCAACGCGTTCTTCTCGACAATGCTCGAAATCGCCGGGAACCAGGGCGGGGACACGCTCACCTTTGGCGGTGATGCGATCCTTCTCTTCTTCACGGGTGCCGAGCACGCCACGCGGGCCGTAGCTGCATCCTTGGCTATGCTTCGGACAGTAGACTCGCTTCCTCCCTACCGGGTCGGTGGCGATACGATCGAGCTCGGCATGTCCATGGGTGCACACACCGCCAGTTTCGTGTTCGTCGCCACAGGCACTCACGCCCGAGCACAGTTTCTTGCCCTGGGCCCGGACGCCTCACTGACCGCATCAGCGGAGGCCGCCGCGCGCTCGGGTGAGCTGGTCGTCACCGATGAGTTGCTCGCTAAGCTCGGTGAAGACGCGACTGTCGACGAGCGTGAGGCGGGAAAGTGGGTCTTAAGAACGCTCGCGTCGTCTAAGGCACAGAGCGCGTGGCGCGATGGCACAGCCGACCTTACTCTGCTCTCCTTGGCGCCATATCTACCACCTCTGGTAAGCGATATCGTACGAGCAGGTGAGACCCCACCCGTTCTCGACGGTGATCATCGAAAGGTCACGGTGGTCTTCATCAACGTGGCCGGGTTCGATGCGCTTCTGGCCCAGCCCGATCGCCAACCGCTGCTGACCGCGTTGCAGGCCTACATCGGTGGGATGCTCGAGCTGCTCGAGTCGTGCGGCGGCTATCTAGTCAGCAACGATATCGCGATCGAAGGGTTCAAACTGATCGTCGCTTTCGGCGCCCCCTTAGTCCGGGAACACGATGCCGAGAACGCCGCGCGTTTCGTGCTCGGACTGCAGGACCACGCGTCTTGCGCGGACGATGCGCTCACTCACCGTATAGGCGTCCACCGCGGCAACGTGTACGCGAGCGATGTAGGCTCGGAGCGGCGGCGCCAGTACACCGTCATGGGTGATGCGGTGAACCTCGCCGCACGCCTCATGTCCCGCGCGCAGTGGGGCACGGCCATCGTGTCCGACGAGTTCGCTCGCACTCTCGGTAACCCTTTCGTCTGCGAGAAGCTCGACGCCGTCACGGTGAAGGGCAAGTCCGAACCCGTTCCGACGAGTATCCTGGCCGCGGAGCGGTATGCAGCCGCTGCCGGATCGCATGATGCCGACCGCAGACAGACGTTAGGCCGCGAGGCTGAGCTGGCGGTGATCGAGGAAGCGATCACCCAGACCGAAGGCGGGTCAGGCCGCGCGGTCTTCTTCGTCGGCGAAGCGGGCATCGGCAAGTCTCAGCTCGTTGCCGAGGCTGTCTCGAACGCAAGCTCTCGCGACTGGACGGTTCTGTGGGGAACGTCTTACGAGCACGCGATGGCCACACCGTTCGGACCGTGGATTCCGATGCTCGAGCATTTCTTCGCATTAGAAGGATGCACGGACGATGCCCGGCGAGGAAGCCTCGTCGAGAAGCGATCGCTCGCCCTGGCGCCGGAACTCAGCCCCTACCTGCCACTGCTCAACCACCTACTCGGTCTTTCGCTGCCCGACACCGATGTCACGAGGGAACTGGACGCGCGAACGCGCCGGGAATCCCTCTTTCGCCTGATCGGCAGGCTGCTTCGCAAGTCCACAGATGAGAAACCCCTGTTGGTTGCGGTCGAAGATCTCCACTGGGCAGACGACAGCTCCATCGAACTCCTCGAGTCGTTGTCCGAAGAAACGCTCGGCCGAGTGCCCCTAATGCTCGTGATGTCCGCGAGGCCCGATGGTGCCGCCTTGCCCGAACTGCCAGGCGAGTGGACTTCTGTGATCACACTCGAGGGCCTCCCGCACCAGGCTGCGGTACGGATGATCGAGCAGCTGACCGGCACGGAAGCGGTACCTGCCCACCTTGCTGAACTGCTTGTAAGCCGGGCGATCGGAAATCCGCTCTTCATCGAAGAGATCGCACGCTCTTTCGACAGGTCTGGAGCGATCCAGCGATTGGCCGATTCCTCGAGCGTCGCTGCCGTCGAGGAGCTGGCGGAGCTCGACTTCCCCGACCGGGTCGAGACGCTCCTGATGTCGCGTATCGACGACGTGGATCCTCCCGCTCGGGAGGTCTTGCGGATCGCCGCAGTCGTAGGGCAGTTCTTCGACCTAGACTCCCTCCACATGCTGGTGAAATCTTGCGTAGAGCCTACTCCTGACCTTGAGGAAGCGGTCGAACTCGCGGTGCGCTCCGATCTCATCTCGCCCACCCGGGACATGGCGGAGACGTATCGCTTCTCCCATCCGCTCGTCCAGGAGATCGCGTACAGCAGCTTAAGATTCAGCCGCCGTCGCGAGTTGCATCACGTTCTGGCAGCGTATCTCGAGAGACGATGGGGCCTTCGATCAGGCGCACACCTAGACGAGATCGCCCTGCACTACAGGCGCAGCGGCGACAAGCCCAAGACACTTGAGTTCTCGGTACGCGCTGCTCAGCGAGCCGAGGGCGTGTACGCTCACCGCGAAGCAGTAGACTACTACCGCATCGCACTCGAATCCGCGACTGGGCGCACGCCTAAGGCAGTATCGGCCCGGAGCTGCCTCGCCGAGCGAATCGGCGACAGCTACCAACTCATGGGTGACCATGCGCTTGCGATCGCCTCCTACCGCGACGCTCTACAACGCTGGAGGCGCGTCGAGGAAAGGCTATCGGCGAAGGCGGCGCCACCCGAGGACACGGGGCTTGAGGAGATGCCCCCCGAGGCCCGCCACGCCACGCTCTGCCACAAGATCGCGGTCTGCTACGAGCGTGAGAGCCGCCGCTACGATCTGGCGGACCGATGGATCGCCAAGGCCCTCGAGAGCATGCCGCCGGGTTTCGATTCCCTGCGCGCAAGCATATGCACGACACAGGGCTTCTCCTGTATGCGGCAGGGCCGTTACGAGGAGGCCATCGCTTGGGGCAAGCATGCCGCATCGCACGCGGAGCGTGCGGACGATCGCGCCGAGTTGGCATACGCTCTGACCCTTCAGGGCGCGTGCTACTCAGAGATCGGTGAGTTCACTCAAGCCTTGGAGCTGCAAGCCCGCTCGCTTAGGACGGCCGAAGAGATCGGGAACCTGCGCCGGCTAGCCGGCGTCTACGGCAACCTCGCCAACTCCCACATGCGGATGGGAAACCTCACGGAGGCACTCGAGTACAACCAGCGCGCGCTGGAGATCGAGGAACGGATCGCCTCAGCCGACGGCGCCGCGATGACACGCGCCAACATCGGCGAGATCATGGCTCTCATGGGTGATTTCAAAGCAGCGGTCGAGCACCTGTCCGGGGCACTCAGGGACGCTGGGGGGCCGGACGCGTTCGGCGGCTTCGTGCTCACCAACCTCTCCCGCGCATATGTGGGACTGGGCGACCTCGCACGCGCACGTGAGTGCGTCGATGTTGCCGTCTCCGTGCTATCGCGGTCCGGAGTGCGCGGTCTGAGTGCGGAGGCGACAGTGCAGCAGGCAGATGTCGCGCGCCTACAGGAAAGGCATGACGAGGCCCTGGCCCTGTGCGAACAAGTACTCGCCGAACCGGTTCGCCTGGGAGAGCATCTGCCGCGAATCCAGGCGTTGCAGATCAAAGCGGCCGTGCATGAGGCCGAAGACGAGTACGAAGACGCACTGCGCTCTATCAGGAGGAGCATCTCGCTGGCCCGAACGTTCGACGCCGCTGCCGAACTAGCCTTCTCGCTCGAGGCCGAAGCGCGCATCGTAGCCGCTGCCGAGGCGTCGGAGCGAAACTCCTGAGCCAAAGCACTCTCCGCTAGGTCTGCAGTCCGTCCTGCCTCAGCCAGCGAGCTGCGTCCTTTGCATGATAGGTGAGGACCAGATCGGCGCCTGCGCGCCTGATTGCGGTAAGCGTCTCGAGCACCACACGCCGCTCGTCGATCCAGCCTTGCTCGGCGGCAGCCTTCACCATCGCGTACTCGCCGCTCACGTTGTAGGCTGCGGTCGGGTAACCGAACTCGTCCTTGACCCGGCGGATCACGTCCATGTACGCCAGCGCCGGCTTGACCATCACGATGTCCGCGCCCTCGGCTATGTCTAGCCAGACCTCGCGCAGCGCTTCATCGGCATTGGCAGGATCCATCTGGTAGGCACGACGGTCGCCGAACGCCGGCGCAGAATCGGCGGCATCGCGGAAGGGACCATAGTACGCCGAAGCGTACTTGGCCGCATACGACATGATCGGGACCTCGGTGTAGCCCTCGGCGTCGAGTGCGGTGCGGATCGCGGCCACGCGCCCGTCCATCATGTCGCTCGGCCCGACCATGTCGGCTCCTGCGTCGGCGTGACTGAGAGCGGTCTGCGCGAGCATCTCGAGCGTGACATCGTTCATCACGCACCCCTGCTCGTCTAAGATCCCGCAGTGGCCGTGCGACGTGTACTCACACATGCAGACATCGGTGATGACGTGGTAATCGGAATCGTGTGCCTTGATCGCGCGGATGGCCTGCTGGACTATGCCGTCCTCGGCATACGCCCCGCTTCCCGCCTCGTCCTTGGACTCGGGCAGGCCGAAGAGGATGACGGCTGGTATGCCGAGAGACTTCAGCTCGTCGACCTCGGCCGGAAGCTCATCGGCCGAAAGCTGGAAGACGCCCGGCATAGATGCGACCTCGTCACGCAGACCGCTGCCGACCTTCACGAACAGCGGGTATATGAGGTCGCTGGCATCGAGCGACGTCTCGCGAACCATGGCCCGCAGAGTGTCCGTGCGACGCAGCCTACGCGGTCGGTATGCAGGGAACTCCATCCTCGGTACCCCTCTCTGGACTGCGGACATCGCCGAGCGGCTTCGTCGCAGACGCTACTCCACGAACTCCTCTATGGAGATCGGCTCTTCGGGCTCGGACTTGGCTTGCGCATCGCTTCTTGCCGAGACATCGCTCGTCCGAAAGTCCACCCAGCGCTTCAGCAGCTTAACCGCCCATAGCACGGCGACGATCATCACGATCCAATAGAGCAGCTGGACGATCGGACCCGCGTAGAACACGAACTCTTGGAACGCCAATTCGAAGTCTGACTGGACACCGATAGGCATTGGTCCGACCTCTCCTCGTGGTGTCGGCCTTCTGTGCCGAACTCGATCCGGTTTCACACATCAAACAGCCGAGGCGACCCGCCTCTCAGCGGACCGCCCCGACACCACTACCTTGGTGGAGACGAGCGGATTCGAACCGCCGACCTCTGCCGTGCGAAGGCAGCGCTCTCCCAACTGAGCCACGTCCCCACATGTCGCATCACCCGTTCGGGCGAAAGCACACAATAGGATGCCGAGCGAAACCTTGGTTGTCAAACACCTTCCGAAGGGCCTGACGTGCCCCTTCAGTCTATCTCCCCACCGACAGGAGTTCCGGTCTCCGCTGCGATTTCCGCCTCGGTCACGTCGGCCATGTCGGCCAGTTCGCCCAAACCGATCTCTTCGTCGGTGAGATAGCACGCTGGATCGGGCTCCCACAGATCCCCGGTGGCGGCCTCGGCCCGCACGCGGAAGTTGCCGCCGCAGATCGCAAGCCATCGGCACTCGGCACAGCGCCCCTTGACGTGCGGTCTCTTGTCTTTGAGCTTGGCCATCAGCTCGCTCTGCTCCGTCTCGCCAGAAGTGTCCGTCCAGATCTCGCTGAAAGGACGTTCGCGCACGTTGCCCAGCGAGAAGTGGCGCCAGAACTGATCCGGGTAGACCTCTCCGTTCCACGATACGCAAGCGATTCCGTTTCCCGACGAGTTGCCCTGGTTCCACTGGAGCAGCTGCAAAACCTGCTCGGCCCGTTCGGGGTCCTCTTTCAACAGCTCCATGTAGACGAAGGGTCCGTCGGCGTGGTTGTCGACGGTGAGTATCTCGGGCGCCAGTCCCTTCTCGAACATCGCCTTGGTGTGATCCATGATCAGTCGTACCGCTCGGCGCGTCTCTGCGTGGTCGAGGTCCTCCTTCATCAGTTCGGAGCCTCGACCGGTGTATACCAGATGGTAGAAGCAGGCCCTGGGTATGTTCTCTTCCTCCATCACCTTGAAGATCTCCGGGATGTCTTGCCAGTTGCGCTTGTTGATCGTCATGCGGAGGCCTACCTTGATGCCCGCCTCACGTGAGTTCCGGATACCTTCTATCGCCTGATCGAACGAGCCTGCGATACCCCGGAAATCATCGTGCGTTTCGCGGCCTCCATCGAGCGAGACGCCCACGTAAGAGAGGCCGACCTCGGCATATCGTTTCGCACGCTCGGACGTGATGAGCGTGCCATTGGTGGAGATGACCACCCGCATTCCCTTGGATTTCGCGTAGTGCATGAGTTCGACGAGGTCCTTGCGTATCGTCGGCTCGCCTCCGGAGAACAGCAGCACCGGGGCGCCGAATGCGGCGAGGTCGTCGATCATCGTCTTTGCCTCGGCGGTGCTCATCTCGCCCGCGTAGTCCCTGTCCTCGGATTGCGCGTAGCAGTGGACGCACTTCAGGTTGCACCGCTGCGTGCAGTTCCACACCACGACCGGCTTCTTGTCTCGCGCGAACTGCAGCAGCTCGCTAGGCAGCTTCGAGGAGTCGCGATCGTATCGCAACACGTCACCAGGCTCGACGGCGCCGCAGTAGAGTTTGGAAATCCCTATCATGTCTGTTCTTTCCTCTCTTCGGCGATAGCCGCGATGAGCCCAGAGATCGTGTACTCCTCGGCCTGCACGCCCACTTTCAGGCCGAGCTCGCGTGCGGTGTCCGAGGTGATCGGGCCGATCGACGCGACGAGCGCCTTGCGCAGTGTAGGAGCAATATCCGTGCCCTCGGCAAGCTTCATGAAGTTCCTGACCGTGGATGACGAGGTGAACGTGATGATATCGACGGTGCCCTCGGCCAGACGTTCGAGGACGTTGTCGTCCCCCGCGCCGAGGACCGTGCGATAGACCGGCACCACGTCGACCAGCGCACCATGCTCTCTCAGCGTCTCGGGCAGCACCTCGCGTGCTTCGAGCGCTCGCGGCAACAGCACGCGAGTACCCTCGCCCACACCCCGTTCGCAGAAGCCCTCCAACACACCTTCGGCCCGATACTCGTCGGGAACGTAGTCCGGCCGTATGCCTCGCTCCGTACAGCGTGCAGCGGTCGCCGGACCGATGGCGGCTACCCTGCATCCGGCGAACTGCCGTGCATCGGCGTCCATCTTCGACATGCGGTCGAAGAAGTAGTCGACCCCGTTCACCGAGGTGAAGACCACCCAATCGTAGACGCCCAAGTTGCGGATGGCCTCTTCGACAGGCTCCCACTCTTCCGGATCGGCGATCTTGATGGTCGGGAACTCCAGCACTTCGGCACCGAGGTCAGAAAGCCTCTCGGAGAGCTCGGACGCTTGTGCGCGCGAACGCGTGACGACCACCGTCTTGCCGAAGAGCGGCCTGTCCTCGAACCACGCGAGCTGCTCGCGCAAGCGGACCACCTCTCCGACGACGGTTATCGCAGGAGCCTTGAACCCGGCCGCCGCAGCCTTGTCGGCGATGTCTGCGAGCGTTCCGGTAAGCGTCTCCTGCCGAGGAGTCGTCCCCCAGCGCACCAGCGCCACCGGAGTGTCGGGCGAACGACCGAACTCCATTAGCTTAGAGGTGATCTCCGGCAGGTTCTTCACCCCCATGAAGAAACAGACAGTGCCCACCGCAGTGGCAAGACCGGCCCAGTCGACATCGCTAGTCTCCTTGGTGGGATCCTCGTGACCGGTGACGAAAGCCATGTCGGTGGTGATGCCTCTGTGGGTCACGGGGATGCCCGCATAGGCCGGAGCCGCATATCCGCTGCTGATACCCGGCACGACCTCGAACCGGATGCCAGCTTCGTGGAGCGCAAGTGCCTCCTCGCCTCCTCGGCCGAATATGAACGGATCCCCGCCTTTGAGACGTGCGACCACTCTGCCGCCGCCTTCGCGAGCCTTCTCGACCAGTATCGAGTTGATCTCGTCTTGGGTGACGTGCTTGGAAAAGCCCTTCTTGCCCACGTATATGAGCTCGGCATCGGGGCCCGCTGCCGAAAGAAAGCGAGGGTTCGCGAGATAGTCGTAAACGACAACCTCGGCCTTCGCGAGGCATTCCAACCCCTTGACGGTCATCAGCCCCGGATCACCTGGACCTGCCCCGATCAGGTAGACGATGGGGTCGGCCATCTGACCTCCTCGAGTATTCTCGCGGCGCCCGCCGCGAGCAACCGCTCGACCATTCTCGCTCCGAGAGCCTCGGGCTCGTCGGGCGAGCCGGAGACCTTGTCGCGGAGAATCGTCTGTCCGTCTAGGCTTCCAACAAAGGCATCCATCACGAGAATGCCGTTCTCGATACGCGCATACGCCCCGATCGGCACCTGACAACCGCCTTCGAGCATGCGCATCACTACACGTTCGGCCGTGACGCATCGCATCGTCTCGGAGTGGTTGAGCTTTGCGCATATCCCGGCCATGAAAGTGTCGTCATCCCGTATCTCCACTGCGATCGCACCCTGGCCGACCGCCGAGATCATCCGGTCGGGCTCAATGTAGTGGGTGATCCGATCGCTCCATCCCATACGGGTGATGCCTGCGCTCGCCAAGATGACCGCTCCGACCTCACCCTCCTCGGCCTTACGCATCCTCGTGTCGAGATTGCCGCGGACGTCGACGATCTCGAGGTCGGGCCGAAGCGCGAGGACCTGGCTGCGGCGGCGCAGGCTGCCCGTGCCGAGCGTGGCGCCGTGCGGCAGGGTGTCGAGGTCGTAACCGGCGCCGCTCACCACCACGTCCCGAGGATCGACCCGCTTAGGGGTGGCAGCTATGACGCAGCCTTCAGGTAGCTCGGTCGGAACGTCCTTCATCGAGTGCACGGCGAGATCCACATTGCCCGCGAGAAGCTCGACCTCGATCTCTTTGGTGAACAGTCCCTTTCCTCCGACCTTGGCCAGAGGGACATCGAGTATCTTGTCGCCCGTGGTCTTGATGACCTTCAGGTCGACCGAAAGCCCGCATGTCTCTTCGACGCGCGACTTGATGAAGTTGCTCTGCCATAAGGCGAGCTTGCTGCCCCGCGTCCCGATGGTAAGGTGGTTGCGGCTAGCAGCCAATCGTGTCCCCCATCTCCTTCTTGCTGGCCTTCTCGGCTGCGCGCTCGGCGGCCTTCTCCGCCTTGCCGAGCAAGGACTTGATCAGTCCGGTGTGCGGACTCTTGCCTTCGGGGTTGGCATCCAGGCCGTAGAGGAAACGTGCCGCCTCGACGTAGGCGTAGCCCTCCTTTTCTCCTGCGGTCTGCTTCAGTCGTGCAGTCGGGCCGTGTAGCATCTTGTTGACAATCGACGCCGTAAGCGCATCCACCGTCTTCAGTTCTTTTTCCGATAGCCCGCCGAGGCGCTTGATCGCCTTCTCCAACTCGTTCGAGCGAATCTGCTCGGCCTTGGCGCGCATGGCCGCGACCGTCGGTACTACCTCCATGGATTCGAGCCAGCGCTCGAAGGCCACTATCTCCTCGGCGATGATCTCCTCGGCGCGACGTGCCTCGCGCATTCGCTCTTCGAGGTTCGTCTCGACCACACCGTTGAGATCGTCGATGTCGTAGAGGAAGACGTCGTCGAGTTCGTTGACATCGGGGTCGATGTCGCGCGGCACGGCGATGTCTATCATAAAGAGCGGACTTCCCTTCCGGCCCCGCATGGCCCTGGCAAGCTTATCCTTGGTGACCACGTAGCGTGTTGCGGCCGTCGAGGAGATGACGATGTCGGCATCGCGTATCCACTCGAACAGTTCGTCGTAGCGGATCGCAGAGCCGCAGAAGCGGGCGGCGAGCTCTTCGGCACGCTCGAACGTGCGGTTGGCGACCAAGACGCTTCTCACACCGTTTCCCACGAGATGCTTGGCGGTCAGTTCGCTCATCTTTCCCGCGCCGAGGATCAGGATCGTACGGCCTTCGAGCGTGTCGAAGACCTTCTTAGCCAGCTCGACCGCCGCATAAGAGATCGACACCGCGTTCTCGCCGATGTCGGTCTCACTGCGCACCCTCTTGCCCACCTCGAAGCTCTGCCTGAAAAGCTTGTTGAAGATCCGGCCGGAGGCGTCGTTCGCAAAGGCGTGCTCGTAGGCTTCCTTGACCTGACCGAGGATCTGCGCCTCACCGATGACCATGGAGTCAAGCGAGGAGACCACCCGGAAGAGACGGCGAATCACCGCCTCGCCCTGGGAGAAGTACAGGTAACGAACGAGTTCGTGACGATCCAGATCGTGATAGTCGACAAGGAAGTCGATGATCGCACCCGGACCGTCGACCTCAGCAGCCGTCACGGCGTAGATCTCCGTCCGATTGCAGGTCGAGAGAAGCACTGCCTCGGCGACATCCGGAGTCGCCAGAAGAAGCGAGAGCGCCTCTTCTTGCCGATGTGCCGGGAAGGTGAGCTTCTCGCGTATCTCGACCGGCGCCGTCTTGTGACTCAATCCCACGAGGGTCAGGTGCATAGGATCGCTGCTCGCCTCACGGTCTCGGGGGCAGGGGTACGCCCTCGCCGGAGCAGTGCGTGGTGTTCAGGCAAGCAGGCCCGGCGAGGGCGATGAAATAACACTCCACGCGACATCACACACCTTCTGCATCTTGCCTGAACATCGGCCATTCTACCACCCGGGCATCCCTGTAAGCAATGCGAACTCCCCTGGCAAGCCCTCACTTTCAGCGGTCTCGCCGTGCCTTGGCGATGTCCGCGTCCACGACGTATAAGAACAGTTCGGGCAGAAGCCCCTTGAGCCTGAAGTGAAGACGGCTCCTGGCGTCGGGGATGATGTGGAAGCGTCCACGCTTCATGCCCTTTATCACCGCCTCGGCCACCCGCTCCGGCGATATGGCTTTGCTATTACCTGCAACCACCGCTTCGGTCTCGGGTGGACGCATCGTGCGCTCTGTCTTCAGAGCCGGCGTCTCGGTATCGGGCGGAAGAACTACGGAGACTTTGACCCCATGAGGGCGCATCTCGAAACGAAGCGCCTCGCTGAACCCGAGAACGGCGTATTTCGCGGCCGCATATCCCGTGTAGCCGTATACGCCGAGGAATCCCGCCACAGAAGACACGTTCACGATGTAGCCGCTACCTCGCTCGATCATCCCGGGTACGACTGCCTTGCAACAGTTGACGACGCTCCAGTACCCGCAATCCATGTTGGCCTCAAGATGCGCCATGGGCATGGCCGAGAATTCCCCCGGCAATATGACGCCGGCGCTGTTAAGTAAGATGTCCGGAACGAATCCCTCGGCTGCGAGCGCGCCCAGCACTCCGCTTGCCGAGTCGAAGTCGGAAAGGTCTGCGCTTGACGTGAGCACCCGTTGGGAGTGTTCTCGACAAGCCGTTCGGACGGACTCCGCGGCGCGTTCGAGCTTGGCCGAGTCTCTGGCCACAAGCGCGACATGTGCGCCTTGATCGGCGAAGGCGCGAGCGCACGCCAGGCCGATGCCACTACTGCCCCCGGTCACCAGTGCATGTGCGCCGACGAACACCCCTATCCCTCGCAAGCGTGCTCGTCGGATGCGTCCGTGTTTGAGTCCGCGTCGCAACCGGAAGCGAACTCGACAAAGACCTCCTCGACGTCGCACTCCTCGCCACACGCGAGACGCTCGAACAGGTTGGACCGGGCGATGGCCTCGAAGATCGGCTTGCGTTCGGCTTCTCCCCCTACGACACGCTCCATCACGATCCGCCTCATGCGGCCAAGGAAAGCCACGTAATCCTCCCACTCGGGACCGTATAGCTGCTCCAGCTCGCACCGCAACTGTTTGGCGACGGCAGGCGCGGCTCCGCTCGTCGAGATTGCGATCTGCAAAGGTCCTCGCTTCACGATCGAGGGAACGATGAAGTTGCACAACTCAGGGGAGTCGACGACGTTCACCAGGCAGCCCCGCCCCTCGGCCTCCTGGTATACAGCACGATTCACCTCGGTTGAGTCGGTCGCACAGACGACGATGAAGGCCCCCCCTAAGTCTCCGCGAACGTAGCCTCGCTCCTCATGCACGACGCGTCCGTCGGCTACCAGCGCATCGATACGAGGAGTGATCGTGGGCGCGATGCAGGTCACATCGGCGCCATACTCGAGCAGCGTCGAGATCTTGCGCTCGGCCACCGAGCCACCACCGACCACCACGGCCGACCGGCCGCGCAGATCGAGAAATACGGGATAGTACGGAACGGAATATGGTTCGCTCATCGGCGCCTCACAGACCGAAGATGTGGAAGCCGGTCGGCAGCGTCCTCGCGAAGACAGCCAGGATCACGACGGCCACAAGTCCCGCCAGCGCGAGACGCGCCAGCAGACGTCCGGAAGCCCCTCGGCGGTAGTGGAGCAGCAGGTAGCTGGCGAAGATAGCCCAAACCACGCCCGACATCATCACACGCGGGTCGAGCCACCAGTAATCGAGCCTGAACTCGATCGCCCGGATGATGCCGAGCAGGATCCCCGCCGTGTATACGGGAAGGGCGAGCATGATCGCACGCCTGGCAAGCACCTGAGTCTGGGTCAGTGAAGGAAGCCGCTTCATCAGTCCCGAGCTCTTGTGACGCTTGAGCTGAACGCCCTGAATCAGGTAGACGGCCGAAGCCGCGGCCCCCACCGCGAAGCCAGCGTTGGCCACCATGATGAGCACGACGTGCATGGTGACCCGCCAGCTGTCGAGCTGGGCGAGTGCCTCAGCCGGCAACTCGACACCGGTCGCACGCAGCGAGATCTGACCGGCGGCCATCGATATGAGCGCGGCCGGAACCAACACGACACCGTAGAGCTTCAGCTTCACCAGGTGCTCGACCACGAAGTAGATCAGCACGAGCGCCCAAGCCGTCAGCGAAAGCGAGTTGAAGGCTCCCGTGATGGGAATCTCACTTGTGGCCAGCCCGTGAAGGACGATCGAAGCGGTATGGGCGATGAATCCCGCGCCGGTAGCAAACGATGCGTACCAGGAGAAGAGAGGTCTCTTAGCCACGAAGTGGTACGCGTAGAGCACGGTCGCAACCATGTATAAAGCCATGCCGAACCAGTAGTTCACAAGTGCCGCTTGTTCCACTTCGATCCTCCCCTCCGCAATCTATGCAAGTGATTGTATACGCATCCGCAGCTGGGTCCTACGAGTTGGGCGCGCCTCGGCGCGACACGGACTCCTCGATAACGGCTAGCTCCTTCTCGACGCCTTTCAGCCGCTTGGTGATCATGAAAGCGTATCCGAACAAGCCCAGCCACAGCAGGAAATAGGCGCCTAGTACGAACGGAGCGCCATCTAGTACCGTGCGGTAGATCTCCTGAAGTACGGGATCCATGTCGATCAACCCTTCCGTCTATTCCTCGAGAGCCGCTTTCGCAACCTCGACGCGGTCTGTTATGTCCTGCTCGCGCAAGCGTATCTGATACACGGACCATGCGAAGAGCAGCATCCCCGCCATGCCCAGGAAAAACGCGATCAACTGCGAGCTTATCAGCCCTCCCCCGGCGCGAAATACGACCGGGTGTGCCGACGACGGGACGAGACGGGTTATCGCGAACGAAATCGGCGCGTTTATGAAGGCGATGATGCCGAAGGCCGCAGCATATGTCGCCCGGCGCTCCTCGTCATCGATCGAGTTGCGCAACACGAAGTAGCCGATGACCATCAGCGTCAGGATGAAGTATGTAGTGAGCCGAGGCTCCCACACCCACCACGTGCCCCACTCGTAGCGGGTCCAGAGTATGCCTGTGGCCATGGTCAGCAGCACGAAGAGCAGCGTCACCTCGGTAGCGATACGTGCCTTGGTGTCGTAGATCTTCTCCTTCTTGATCAAGAAACGTACTCCGTTCAGCGCGGTGAAGATGAAGACCAGAAACGAAGACATCGCCACCGGCACGTGGAAGTAGAAGATCTTCTGACTGAACAGAAGTTGGTTCTGGATCGGCACTCCTCCGATCACGCGCAACTCGTCGACCACCGTGTCGGCCAGGACGACCGGCGTGAAGAAGAACGTCATGGTCAAAGCCGCTGTGGTAAGCACCGCAGCCAATCCGAGTGTGATGTAGATCCACGTGTACAAACCCAGGCCGAGGAATCGCTTTTCTCCCACGCTCATCGGGTCGTACTCCTTCCAACGGTCGTCATATGCGTGTCCGTCACGCTCCAACGATGAACTCGTAGAGAGCGAACGCCGCAAGCAGCATTATCGCATCGAACGCAGCCATCAGTCCCATCCCGGACCAGAACTGCTGCACGTAGCCGTCTCCGCCGAGCACGGCTGCGGTCGTAGCCGACACCGCTGCCAGCAGTAGGGGATACATGATGGGGACGAACAGTACGGCAAGCACGAAGTCCTTACCTTTCGTGTTCACCGACATCGTCGCAAGCAGCGTGCCGACTCCCGCGATGCCTATCGACCCCATCGTCAGCACCAAGGGGATCATCCACAGGTCGCCCGCGTAGGTACCCTGTTGGAGGAACAGGAACGCGAACACCGGAATCGTCAATGCCTGCACTATCAGAAGGAAGATCAGGTTGCCGGTCGCTTTGGCGAAGAAGATCACCGGACGGTCTACGGGTGACAGCAGAAGCGCCTCTAGGCAGCCCTGGTCTTTCTCGTGGACCAACGAGCGGTTGAGACCGAGCATCGAGGTGAACACGAATGCGAGCCAGAGCAAGCCCGCTGCGATGTTGCGCGGATCGAAAGCCGTGCCCGCCTGCGAGAGCGCGATTTGATAGATGACCATCGTGAGCAGGGCATAGATGCCCATAGACGTGATCATCTCCTTGGTCCGCAACTCCATGACGATGTCTTTCTTAAGAATCGCCTTGAACTGGCGGACGGAGAGGCCCCGGGGATTCGCGTGCGTGCCAGCCACAGGTGTCACGCCACCCCCATTCCGACGGTCGAGCGGTAGAGCTGCGCAAACTCGTCTCGCTTGACGGCAGAGATCTCCTCGGCCAACACGACTCTGCCTCGCGCCATGATGAGAGTATGAGTGCAAAGCGACAATCCCTTGGCGAGATCGTGACTGATCATCACGAAGGTGTGGTCGGCTCGAATCTGAGCGATGAGATTGTCCAGGATGTCTACCGCATGCGGATCGAGACCGGAGTAGGGTTCGTCTAAGAAGAGCACTTCGGGTCTGTGCAGGAGCGCTCGTGCTATGGACAGCCGCTGCAGCATGCCACGCGAGAAGGTGCGCACCAGGTCGAGCCTTCGGTGATCGAGTTCGACCGCCTCGAGCAGCTCTCGCACGCGCGTCGATGCGTCCGGCACACCGTACATCTCCGCAAAGAACTCCAGGTTCTCAGCCGCAGAAAGATCGGGGTAGAGAAGCGGGTTATGGCTGATAAGCCCGATGTGGCTGCGCAGTTCGACAGCGTCCGCCACCACATCCATACCCGCAACTCTCGCCGTCCCCTTCGATGGCGCCATAAGCGTGGTGAGCACCTTGACGAGAGTCGTCTTGCCGGCTCCGTTCGGGCCGAAGACCGAAAGGAAAGCGCCAGCAGGCAGGTCGAAGGTTACGTCGTTGAGAGCCTTTCTTATGCCGAAGGTCCGCGTGAGGCTCCGGACTTCGACGGCGTTGGTGCCAGGGCTCTCCTTGGACTCGCTCATCCAGAAGGCCGATCAAGCTGCATCTCGGCGACGCCGAGGCCACGCCGCCAACGACGTGCCGACTACGGTGACACCGAAACCGACCCACACCCAACTGATCAGAGGATTGATCTTGACGTTCATCTGGATGTTGCCTGCCTGGTCGATGCCCTCGAACACGACGAACACGTCTCGCAGCGGCTCGACGATCACACTGACGAGAAGACGGGTCTGGTCCTGCAGGAAGTAACGTACCTGGCTTGGCTGCGCGGTCCCGGTCTTGCGCCCGTCACGATAGACGTCGAAGAGGAGCCTCGTGACGTGGTCGTTGTTAGGTAACGTCTCTTCTTCGAAACCTAGGAACCGGAATTCATAGCCTCCGATCTCGAACTCCGAGCCGGGCTCGTTCTCTATGCTCAGGGTCACGTCCTTCACGAACATCCCCGAGCCCACCAGACCGATGATAATGATTCCCATCCCGAGATGGGTGATGTAGCCTCCAGACTGCGTACGTGCTTTGGTGACGATTCTGGCCAGCGCCGTGGCGAAGCCCTCCCCTTTCGCCGCTGCTCGATTTCTCGCTCCCACTACGAACAGGTATACCGCTACCGAGATCGCCAGCGCTCCCACGACCAGACCAGCGATGGCCTCGTAGGTGTAGACGATGGAGGTAAACGGGTTGGCTTCGGGGTTGTCGTAGAGCCGATGTGGCCACATGACCGTCCACCATAGTGCGATCAGTCCTACCGAGAGCACAGCTGTGGACACCAGCGGCCACTTCAGTTTGGCGAAGAAGGCGGATCCTTCGGTCCTGCGCCAACCGAGCAGTGGACAGACGGCCATGATGAACACGTAGAGGATGCCCACCGGTCGAGCGATGGCATCGTAGGTCGCGGGGCCATAAGTCCTGCCCCCGAACGCCGGCAAGAGGGTGAGTGCGGCGATGGCGACCGCAGCCACAAGCATCAAGACGTTGTTGAAGTAGTATGCGGCATCCTTCGAGGTCAGACTCTCGAACTCATCTGCGCCTTTGAAGGACTCGCTTCGAATCATCACCCCGATGATTCCCGCCAGCAAGCAGCCGACCATCATGCCCAGGAACCACCACAACGAAAGAGGATCTTCCTGGAACGCGTGCACCGACTGCACGACTCCCGAGCGAGTGATGAACGTGCCCAATATGACGAACACGAACGTTACCACAGCCATCATGACGGACCACTTCTTGAACCCGCCCCGTCGCCGATAGACGGTGAACGAGTGAAGCATCCCCACGCCGGTCAGCCATGGCAGCAGTGAAGCGTTCTCGACCGGATCCCAGGCCCAGTAACCGCCCCAGCCAAGAACAACATAGGCCCATATCGCACCGAGACCGATACCGATGGCGAGAAACAGCCAAGAGAACACCGCGATACGATTGATGATCTCGACCCAACGCTCGGACGGGTCGTTGACGATGAGCGCTCCGATTGCAAAAGCGAACGGCACCGCAAGCCCCGCATAGCCCACGAAGAGAGTCGGGGGGTGCAGTGTCATGGCCCAGTGCTGGAGCAGCGGGTTCATGCCACCTCGAATGAGGAGCTCACCCCCTGGGCCGAGCCAAGCGTCCGGCGAGAGCTTGAAGGGGTTGTTGAGAGGGATGAAAAGCGCGGTCAGAAAGAAGATCTGAACGAAGTTCAGTACCGCGAGCGACATGTTCGACACGTCATCCGTCACCGACATGCGCCGGTAGGCGACGAAGGCCGCGAACATCGCCAGCAACCATGCCCAGAACAGCAACGAGCCTTCGCGACCAGCCCACACGGCGGCAAACTTGTATAGCCACGCAAGAGGCGAGACGTCCGTCGAGTGATGTTGCGCCACGTACTGGAAAGTGAAGTCTTCTTGCAGAAAAGCTGAGGTGAGGATCGTGATGCTTAGAGTCGTTCCGATAAGGATGCCGAACGTGGCGAGATAGCCGATGTTCGTGAGTCCTTCACCCTCCTTGACTCCGAGCTTGCGTCCCCACACCAGGGAGCCGATGGATACGAGTGCCGCCACCAGGGCGAGGCCCATGAACAGATTGCCAAGGCTGGCCATTCGTCGTTACTCCACTTCCGCAGGGCTATCGGACGAGAACACGCCCGCAGCGCCCGCTACCGGGGATGATGCGTGCTTTCGGACAGGTCCGCCCGCCATCGATTCGGCTACTCGGTATCCGATAGCGCGACGTTCACGGCATCGAACACGCCGTTCTCGTCCAAGAGACCCCCTAGCACCACCTGAGAACCGTCGAACATGCCCTCAGGAAGCGCCCCGTCATAGAAGACATCCACACTCGGAGAGCCGCCCTCGTCCGCTATCGTAAAGCGCACGAGCCCGCCAGGAGGCGCTATCGTGCCTTCCACTACAGAGCCGGTCACCTTGACAGACTTCCCGATGACACTCTCACCTTCTGCGAGCAGCTCGGCTACCGTGAGAGCGCCCGTGGCCGACTCGTACTTCGACGGGCACTTGGTGATCATGTCGTCGGATTCGAGCACGCCCTCTTCGTTGACGACACCGGTGATGATCGCTGTGATCTCGTCACCGAAGGTGCTCGGTACCGAGCCGTTGTAGACGACCGAGATCTGCGGTCCGTCACTTGCGCCCTCATCCCGAATGTCGAACATCATAGGATTCGACTTCCTGTTCCACGAGCCAGGGATGACCGTTCCGGTCACGCGAACGCGCTCGCCGACCAGATCGGGGTTCTCCGTGACGTCGCTTACCGTACGAGAGTAAGAACCATCGCTTGCCCCCACTCCGGCGACGATGGCTATTACCGATATGAGAATGATGGCGGTCACGCCTGCGAGGCGCATCTTCGCCCGCTTGTTCACCACACCCACTCCTTCATCGGGAGAGGCACCACGGGGCATCACGCATCTCAGCCACAAGGCCTCAATCTGCGTTCGGCTGAATGCGGAGGATGCCGCTCCGAGACGCCTGCCTGCCTGAACGGTTGAATACTACCATTTCATCGCAGGACTCACAATCTCGTGAGGATCCGTTTCAGACCCCTTGAGAGCAAACATGGTGCCTACGGAGAGGCGAGCGCGGGGGTGGCGATCTCATCCCGATCGGCTGTAGCCTCTTGCAGCCTGAGCGCATCCGGCCTGAAGCCTACTTCGGCAAGCCATCTACGATACTCCTCGGGGGTCAGCTCGGTCCGCGAACCGGCAAGTACGACGAGTGCGGCTTCGATGACGTTTGCCCCGAACGAGCGGCCCCCCAGGCGAGGCGTGGTGGTGACCAGAAGCTCGACTCCTCGGCAGCGCATCTCCTCAACGTCTGAAGGCGTTGTCGTGTTGGTGACGACCCACTTCTCATGCATGTCGTCCGGCATGAACTTTCGTACGAACTGGTAGTCGCCCGCGATGATGTCGAAGTGCCGGTAGAGCTCCTTGCGAGATCCCGACGGCGGTTTGTCCTGGGCTGAACCCGTCGGATAGAGCCAGGAGAACGGGAGCTGCGCCACGATCGGGGTGAGCAAGTGGATGAGCCGGTCCAGGTTTCTCTTGTTCCGGATAAGCACGGGCACGCCAAGCACGTAGAGCAGGTCCCCGTATCGCATGTCGCAACCGGCCTCGAAAAAGCCTTCCGCAAGACCGTAGCGATCCACCGCGGAGGTGATCAACACGCGCTTGCCAGACAGTTCGAGGCCTAGCTCATTCGCCATGAAGCGCACCGTCTCGTACTCCAGCGGACCCTTGAGAGCCGCCCCGCACACCAGCGGGGTCTGCTTGACGCTGGCAGCGAGGCGCTTGGTGACGCGGAAGGGGTAGTCTCGGCCCGCGGCACGCAGATACAGATCGATTCCGCCGAGGCTTAGCGCGTCGACCTTGCCGTCGAGATCGACGAGGCGCGCCGCCGCGCGTGCAGAATCTCCGTCGAATCCCTCCCGGCGCAACCGGAACCGCTCGCCGAGCAGGTCGATCTCGACTTCATGGTCGCGCGACGAAGAACCCAGCGAGACGCTCACTACTTCTTTGATGGCGTCCACCTTCCAGCCAACTCGGCGGCCTCGCGAAACGCCTTGCTCACACGTCCGGTCCTCCGTCGAGATGCACGCGCCGAGCGCACTCCGGAGATCACTTGCTCGAGTTCGGCGATGTCGACGGTCACGTCCTCACGCAAGGGCGTGTGCCCGAGCGGTATGCCCACTATCTCTCTGCCGAGGATCCTTTCGATGAGTTCGATGCGCCAGTCACTTGCCATCAGGATGATCACGTCGTATTCGCGCAACGTGGCGAGCGTCTCGAGCAGGCGGTTGAAGACCTCACCGGCCGATCCGCTCTCGATGCTCTCCCGCTCTGCCTGACTGAAGACCAGCACGAAGTCCACTGCGTGCTCCTCGGCAAGCCGCTTGACCTCATCGGCGTTGGCTACCGGAAAGCCCACGAGCGCGATGCGGGCACCCCGACGTATCTCACCGAGCGACTCGAGGAAGGAGACGAACGAACGCTGCACGCCGTGGGCGCGCGCCGTCTCCTCCTGAGTGGCGCCGGCTTCACGGTCGCTGAGGATGTCGGTGAGCGCATCGAAGAGCTTCTCCTGGCTCACCACCTTCTCACCGATGCGGAAGAACCTCACCTGCTACCTCCATCCAGGTATCACGCGTTTCGGCGATACACAGTCATCAGGCCTGCGAGCGTGAGATCGGGCTCCACGGCCGTGATCGTCTCGCAGAGCGGCGCCATCTGCTCGGCAAGCCCGCCTGTGGCCACAACAGGTGTCTCGGTACCGAGTTCCTGCCAGATCCG
>PWVH01000062.1 GCA_003563465.1 Coriobacteriaceae bacterium
GATGCACCCCAAAAGCACCCCAAAACACTCCGGTCGGGCGTGCAAGCCCCGCCCTTACGAATCGACTCTCGCCAACGCAGTCGCGACGATCTCGGCGTGGTCGAACGCAAGCGCGGGCAGCGCGTCGAGCCGGTGCCACGCCGCCTCTTCCGCATCGTCGCCACCATAGACCTCAGACGGGACTTCCCCCGCATCCCCGGCGTAGACGACACTCACCGTCCACCCGCGAGGATCGCGACCCGGATCGCCGAAGGCTCCCACCTGCAACAGTGGCCCGTCGAACGCCAGCCCGGTCTCTTCGGCCAATTCACGCCGAGCTGCATCCACAAGGCGCTCTCCTTCGTCGACGAAGCCACCCGGCAAAGCCCACTTGCCGCGAAACGGTTCCTGTCCTCGGCGAACAAGGAGCACCGCACGAGACTCGGCCATGCCGGAGAGCAGCACGACGTCGGTCGAAAGGGCCGGCCTCGGGAATTCGTACGTAGGAGCCATGTACTGAGTGTACCGCGTGCGAAGACAGCCGAGGATGCTTCGATCGACAGAGATTATAGGTCGTCCGAGATTGGGTCGTCCGGACACTCAGGGAGCCTCTTCGACGAAACCGAGCAAGTCGGTGTTGGTTTCTAGCGCAAGGCCTTCTTCGATCTGGACACGCGCATGGAACGAGCACTTCCGGCACTCGTGGTACTTCTCCTCGAAAGGCCCCGATACCGAGCCGTCACACATGGTTCCCGGAACCACCCAGCACGCACGTCCGCCGTTGTTGCCGCTGTTACGGCCATCCAGCCCCTCGACGGTCGACGCCGGGCATTGGCCGCCATTGGCAGACTTGCGACCACCAGGACCTCGCTCGCAACCCTGATACTCCCAGCAGTTCAGTTTGCGGCGCGATCTCACGCGGCCGGGCTCCTTCCTCGGCGTGGCAAAAACAGCCCCCTGACGGGTGGTGTCACCCTGCTAGCAAGATGTGTTCCATAGGGGTCGGCCCGGGGTGTGGCGCCCGGGCCGGGAGGGAGGAGACCCGCGGCTTTCAGGCATGGCTGCGGCTCCGACACAGAAGCTAACCTAAACGTGCTCGGCATTGGTTAAACATAAGCAACCCTTCTGTTTCGACTGCATTGCATCCCATCTTGCACTCCATACTATCTACACATCCGATTCATCGGCTCTGCGCGTACGCGGGGGATACTGAAGTCACTTCGATAGCCGATGAGGAGGGCGACGATGCTGGGGACACTACTGGTAGCAGCACTTGCGGTACTTGCCGCCTACGCTGTCTATCACACACGCACACTCACTGCCGCCAACGTCACGATACAGCCAGCCTCATGCGCAGTCGAAGGCGCGCTCCGGGTCGCACGCCAGCAACTTGCGCGTGGCGAGATCGACATGACCGATTACAGGCGTATCCGCTCGGTGCTGAGCGGATGACAACCAAGGGTCCAAAGCCGTAGTCAGCGCGGCTAGTACCTCCTTCCCCCTTTCCAGCGAGAACGGGCTCCCACTTCGGGGGCTCGTTCTCGTTATGGGCATTTCTTCTCGCCGAAGAGCACTCCGCATTCGGGTAGAATCTGTGAGTCCAGGCCCTAAAGTCTCGACTGCCGAGGAACACCGTGTCCCGAGCCCTATTCCGCGCCTTGCGCTTCATGCGCTCTTATCGATTCACTGCAGCCGCCGCAGTCTTCGCTGTCTTGGTGGCGTCCGCAGCCGATCTCGTGTTCCCTCAGATACTCCGTGCGGTCATCGATCGCGGCATCGGCGAGAGCGACATGCCGCTCATATGGCGCGGCGCGGCGAGCCTGGTCGGCATCTCGGCCTTCGGCGGCTTGGCGAGCTTCCTTCAGGGTTACCTCTCGGCCAAAGCCAGTCATGGCGCAGCCTTCGACATGCGCAACACGATCTTCGACAAACTGCAGCGGCTGTCGTTCTCCTATCATGACCGTGCCAGCACCGGGCAGCTGATCACGCGTGTCACCAGTGACGTGGATCTGGTCCGCGAGTTCGTCGGAGGTGGGCTTGTTCAGGCGATCTCGGCCGTACTGCTGCTCGCGGGCGCCGCCGTGCTGCTTCTGGCGATGAACGTCACTCTCGCACTCGTCTCGTTCACGGTGATTCCCGCCACTATCCTGGTGCTTCTTCTCTTCGTGCGCCGCCTCGGCCCGATGTTCAGAGGATTCCAGGCGCGCCTCGGCGCCTTGAACAGCGTTCTCCAAGAGAACATCGCCGGAGTGCGCGTCGTCCGCGCCTTCGCACAGGAAGAGACAGAGACCGCGCGTTACAGAGACGCCGATGCAGCATTGCTCGAACAGGGTTTAAGCGTACGCCGAACCGTTGCCAACGCCTTTCCGCTGCTGTTCTCGGTAGGCACGATTGGCGTCGGACTAGTCACGGTGGTCGGCGCGGGCCAGGTGCTCGCCGGCACGCTCACCGTCGGTGAGCTGGTTGCGTTCACCGCCTACCTTTTCTTGTTGCTGCAGCCACTGTTCATCATCGGCTTCGGCGCTCAATCCATCGCCCGTGCGAGTGCGAGCGCAGAGCGCCTCTTCGAAGTGTTCGACGCTCCCGTGGAGGTGGCCGAGAGTCCCGAAGCGACCGATCTCGGTGAGCCCGAGGGCCGGATTGAACTCCGCGACGTGCATCTGCGCTATCCGGGTGACACTCAAGAGACGCTTGCCGGCGTGAACATCTCGGCAGAGTCTGACACGGTCATCGCAGTCGTAGGCGCAACCGGCTCGGGCAAGACAAGCCTGGTCAACCTCATTCCCCGCTTCTACGACGTGACGGACGGCGCGGTCTTGATCGACGGGCACGACGTCCGCGACCTGACTCTTTCGAGCCTGCGCAGCCGAATCGGCGTGGTGATGCAAGACTCCGTGCTCTTCTCCGGGTCCGTTCGCGACAACATAGCCTACGGACGCCCAGAAGCGGCCGAGGACGAAGTCGAAGCCGCAGCCCGCGCAGCCCAGGCCCACGACTTCATCACCCGGCTACCCCGCGGCTACGACACGCGCGTGGGTGAGCGCGGCGTCAAACTCTCTGGAGGCCAGAGACAACGTATCGCGATAGCCCGCGCGCTGCTCATAGATCCCCGCATCCTGATCATGGACGACTCGACATCGAGCGTTGACGCAGAGACCGAAGCCGCCCTAAGAGCCAATCTGGCAACGCTTATGGAGGGCCGTACCACGTTCGTCGTAGCGCAAAGGCTCTCAACCGTCCGCCGCGCCGACCTCATCGTCGTGCTGGACGAAGGTCGAGTGACCGCCACCGGTGCTCATGACGAACTCCTCGCCACGAGTTGTGTATACGCGGACATCGCAGCCAGTCAGCTTGCCGGCGGCGAGCAGCTGGACATCCCCGAGATATGCTCTGCCGAAGGCGGTGAGGAGTGATGCCCCGCGGGACCTCGCTCACCTCTTTGGCCAAGAGCGACAGGCCTGCAGCCACACGTTACGCAATCCGAAGGCTGCTAGGGTACCTCTGGCCCTACAGGCGTGAGGCGGCGGTGGCTGTCTTCTGGTTGCTGGTCACGTCTGCCGCCAACGCCGCCCAGCCCGCGCTTACAGGGCTGGTGATAGACACGGCAGTCGATGCGGCCGAGGCTGGTGCCAGCGCACGAGTCCTCGTGCTTCCCAGCGCCTTGCTTCTTGCGGCAGCTGTGGTTGGCTGGTGGTCGCAACGTACGCAGATACTTCTCCTCGGCCAAGCGGGACAAAGAGCGCTCTTCGACCTTCGAGAGCAGGTGTTCGAGGCCGTGCAGCGGCTGTCGGTGGCCTTCTTCGAAAGGGTCGAATCGGGCGACCTGATGAGCCGGCTCATCAACGACATCGAGACCCTGAACTCGTTCCTTTCGCAAGGATTCCGAAGAGTCCTCGGCGCCGCTCTCGGCATGACAGCCACCTTGGCAGGAATGCTCATCGTCGACTGGCGACTGGCGATCGCCACGCTTGTGGTGGTACCGGTCATGCTCGTGGCCACGCGACTGTTCGGTTTGATCGCGCGCCGCGCGTTCCGTCGCCGCCAGGAAGCCATCGGCGATGTCTCGGCCACGCTCGCCGAAGAGCTCGCCGGCATCAAAGTCGCCCAGGCCTTCAACCGCACCGAAGCAGAACGAAGCGCCTTCGCCGAGCGCAACGCAGCCAACAGGGACGCCAACATCGTCGCTTCGGCGGTCTCTTCGGCCTTCTCCCCAACGCTGGCGCTGATCTCGGCGATGGCCACTGCGCTAGTAGCCGCATTCGGCGGTTGGCTGGCGATCAGAGGTCTCGTGACCATCGGAGTGGTGGTGGCCTTCTTCGGGTTCACCCGCTCCTTCTTCAACTCCATAAGCCAGCTATCCAGCCTGTACGCCGAGACCCAGTCGGCACTCGCTGGTAGCGAGCGAGTGTTCGAACTGTTAGACACTCCGGCCGAGGTGGCCGACGCTCCGGACGCTATCGAACTCGACCGGGTAAAGGGCCATATCGAATTCCGTGACGTCTGTTTCGGCTACGGCGAAGGACCCGAGGTGCTGCACGAAATCCAGCTCGCTATCGAAGCAGGAGCCACACTGGCTATCGTCGGGCCGACCGGAGCAGGAAAGACCACGCTGGTAAACCTAGTCGCGCGCTTCTACGACCCCACAAGCGGTTCCGTGCTGTTAGACGGGCACGATCTTCGCCACGTGACGATGCGCTCGCTGCGCCGCAACCTCGGTGTGGTGCTCCAAGACCCGTTCCTGTTCACTGGAACAATCGCCGACAACATCCGTTACGGACGTCAAGATGCAACGGCTCTTGAAGTGCGGACGGCAGCCGAGACGGCCAACGCCGAGGAGTTCATCGAGCGCCTTCCCGATGGTTACGACACCGTCGTCGGCGAACGCGGTGCCACGCTGTCCACGGGACAACGACAGCTCGTCGCCTTCGCGCGTGCGATACTGGCCGACCCCGCGATCCTCATACTTGACGAGGCTACCTCATCGGTCGATACACGTACCGAAGTGCTCATTCAGCGTGCGCTGCGCGAGTTGCTGGTCGATCGTACTTCGCTGATCATCGCCCATCGCCTGTCGACCGTCCGCGACGCCGACCGCATAGTGGTTATAGAAGGCGGCCGCATCGTCGAAGATGGCACTTATGACGCCCTTCTTCGCCTCGATGGCGTGTTCGCCAAATTGCACAGGAGCCAGTTCGCCGGCTGAGTGACTCCGTTGCGGACTCCTTTGCGCGGGCTGGCCCCGCAATTTGCGAGCAGCTCCCCCACTGCGCGCCGTGCGAGCAGCTCCCGCACTGTACGATGTGCGAACAGCTCCCTATTCCCACCCTCCATCTTTGGTAGAGAGTCTTGCGTAACCTTTTAGCAGGGCTTTCCCTGTGAACACTCAACCACATATCGATTCTTGTAGTTATATATGTTTTCGCATATACTGGTCTTGTCATATATGCTCAAGGGCGGGACGCTCCGATGTCTTTGGACCACGCCATCCTTGGATTCCTGAGCGAGAAGCCTATAACGGGCTACGACTTGAAGACACGCTGTTTCGACGAGACCGCGTCTCACTTCTGGACCGCCGATCAAGCACAGGTCTACCGCACCTTAGAACGCCTGGAGAACCGCAAGTTCGTAAGACCGCGTCTCGAGCGTCAGCATTCGCGCCCCGATCGCAAAGTGTATTCGGCGACACCGGCGGGTATTTCCGAACTCCATAGGTGGATAACATCCGGTGGACCCGCTCCCCCCCTGCGAGATCCTTTCCTCATACGATTACGCTTCGCCGAGGGCGTGTCAGATGACGAACTCCTCGGCCTTCTCGGCGAGCGCCGCCAGGAGATGCAGGCTCGGTTAGAGTCTCTGCGGACCCAGACTGCACGTCCCCTACCTGCGGATGCGCAGCTCAGTGCGATTCTGGAGCGCCTCACGCTCGATGCCGCGATCGCGCACGCGCGCTCGAGTATCGACTGGCTGGACGATTGCACCGAAACACTCCTGTCGCGCCGCGAGCCTGACAGTTTCTCTCGCAGCGGAGACAGCCGACCGTTGCCGCCACTCGGCGAAAAGGGAGGGCAAGAGCGATGAATATCATCGCGATCGATGCGACCCGTCGTCACGGAGTCATAAGTCACTCTGTCGAGACGGCGGCCGCTGCCGCAGAGGCCGCTGGTGCGACGGTAGAGCGCGTGAAGCTCTACGACCTGGATGTGCGCTCGTGCACCGGATGCGGCATGTGCAAGGTCACGGGCTACTGCAAGATAGACGACGATCTTCCCGCCCTCGTCGAACGTATCGCCGAATCAGACGGCGTCATCGTGGGCACGCCCTCCTACTTCCGTAAGCCCGATGAAGCCACTTCAGCACTGCTCGACCGGATCGGCGGCTACTTCGCCAGATGTGGGCAGTTGCATCTTCCGGGATTCGGTCCGCACGACGTGCCGCGGACCTCGGTCGCACGCGACACCAAGAGAGCGATCGTCATCACGGCATGCGCCACACCTGAGCCCTTGGCGACTTTCTTCGGGTTCACGACCGGACCGGTGCGTCATCTGAGATCGGCGCTCGGCAGCGGCGGTATACGGACCATCGGCTCGCTCGCAGTCACCGACACCTGGCGCTATCCGGAGATCCGTGGATGGGAACACGAGAAGGCCTGTTCGCTAGGACGGATACTCGCTGGGAAGATATAGCCCATGCAAGCTTCCGAACCGCAAACACCCTCGGAGTCGCAAACACCCTCCGGACGCAGACGAGCATGGCGCTACATAGCTTGGGCTGTGCTGGTCTGTGTAGGCATGTTCTTGCTGGTACCGCTCGTGTGGCCGGTCCCAGATGTACCCGACGCCGTAGAACCGGAGGTGTTGGCGAGGCCCGATTCGCGCTTCGCGGAGATAGAGGGTCTGAGGTACCACTACGAGATTCTCGGCGAGGCTGATTGCGCGGTGATCTTCTTGCACGGATTCGCGGCCTCAACCTTCTCGTGGCGTGACATCCTCCCGGATGCGGCCGCCCGCTGCACCGCGATCGCATACGACCGTCCCGGCTTCGGCCTGACCGAAAGACCGCTGCAAGGCGACTGGCAAGGTCCGAATCCTTACGGACTCACCACGCAGGCCGACCACGTCATCGCCATGATGGACGCGCTCTCCATCGAAAGTGCGGTCTTGGTGGGGCACTCCGCAGGGGGGTCTGTGGCCGTGCTGACGGCTGCAAGGCATCCCAGCCGAATCGACGGTCTCATCCTCGAGGCCCCAGCCATCTATGCGCAAGGCGGCCCGCCTGGCTGGATACAACCCTTGCTCCGTACTCCTCAGGCACGCCGGGTCGGGCCCTTGCTCGTCCGAAGGCTGCTCAGCGGTCCGAGAGGCGAGCAGATTCTACGCGACGCATGGGCAGAGCCTTCGGCCGTCACTTCCGAGACCGTCGAAGGCTACCGGCAGCCCCAGATGGTCCGCGATTGGGACCGCGCGCTCTGGGAGTTCATGCTCGCGCCCAGGCCGGACGACCCGGCCGATGCACTGGCAGGTGTCGAGTGCCCCGTGGTCGTGATAGCTGGTGACAGCGATAGGTTCGTTCCTTACGAAGACAGCGTACGCATCGCCCGGGAACTCGATGCCACTCTGGTCACGTTCCCGGACACAGGGCACCTGCCTCACGAGGAGCAGCCCGACCGATTCAGCACAGAGCTATTCCGTTTCTTGGACAGCCTGGACGAACGAGAGGCCCTTTGACGCTAGTCTCTACCGCGCCGGGCGCGCCGGACCCAGAAGCAGAGCCATCACTCCTCGGCCAGGATCGATCACGAGACCGGTACCACCGGCTGCCGACTCGTCGAAGGTCTCGGCGCCGTTGGACGCAATGCCCGGACCGTGCAAGACGAACGGTACCGCCTCGCCCACGTGTGTCTTGATCTCTATGGGCGTGGGGTGATCCGGCATCGCCAGTATGCGAAGGTCTTCGGTGCCGTCCGCGATACGCCCTACAATCTCGCGATCGATGGCCTCGATGGCCGCGATCTTTCCTTCGACATCGCCCGCGTGCCCCGCTTCGTCAGGGGACTCCACGTGAACGATCACCAACTCGCTATGCTCGAGCGCAGCCAGGGCGCCTTCGGCCTGAGCGGCGTAGTCCGTGTCCGGTCCGTCGGTCACGCCGGGGATATCCAGACGTTCGATACCGAGAAGCGTCGCAAGGCCGTTCAGAAGATCGACCCCCGATGTCATCGCCGCGCTGACGCCCCATCGGTCGGAGAAGGGAGCCAGTCTGCTGGGTGCTTCTCCGGGCCAGAAAGGCCACACGTCCGTAGGCGCGATCCCTCTCGCAGCACGAGCGGCGGTCACGGCATGTGAGGCTACAAGCGGCCGTGCCCGATTCATGTAGTCCAGAAGAATCTCCGTGCCCGGGCCGCTCGGCATGTAGTCTGCGACCGGCTTGTCGGAAATGTCGTGCGGAGGCGCGAAGCTCCCTTCCAGCAGCTCCTTGTGATCCTTTGCGACGAGTATGTGCCTGTATGCGATGCCCGGATACAGACGGAAGGTATCGTCATCGAGAGCCTCGGCGAGATCGTCGACCAGCTTGTGTGAATCCTCGGTCGGGATATGTCCTGCCGAGTAGCTCGTCATTACACCGTCAGTGATCGTCACCAGATTCAGCCGCATCGCCACCTCATCGGCGGCCAGATGGATTCCCATGCTGGCGGCTTCGATAGCCCCCCGGCCTACGTAGTCCTCTATCGGATCGTAGCCTAGGATCGAAGTGCAGGCGGCTGAGGAGGACGGCTCGGAACCGTAGGGCACTGTCTGGGCCAAGCCGACAGTGCCGTTCCGGACCAGCACGTCTAGGTTGGGGGTGGAGGAAGCCTGGAGTGTGGTCCGGCCGCCCAACTCGGGCAACGGCCACCCAGCTGCACCGTCGAGGATGATCACGCAGTATCGCAACGCAGCCCTCCAGTCGGGCGGTTCGAGGCGGGCGGTTGGAGGCGGGCGGGTCGAGACGGACGGGGCCAAGCAGAAGGTTCGAGGCGGGCGGTTGGAGGCGGACGGGGCCAAGCAGACGGGTACACAAGAAGCGTACACTATGGCACGGACATCCGCGTCCGGCATGGAGGATCCCATGGTCAAGCTTCACGTCGACAATACCGGGACACTTCAAGGCAAGCGGGTCACTCTGCACCCGCTGGCTCCTTCGGAAATCGATCCGCTCGCCCAGGCCATAGCCGAAGACGAGACCACCTCACCGTGGTGGGGCGATGACGCCGAGAAGGTCAAGAAGTGGCTGACCGAGGAGCGCGCGCACCCGTTCGCCATACAGGCCGGCGATACGGTCGTGGGCGTAATCACTTTCTACGAGGAGGCCGACCCCGACTACAAGTTCGCAGGCATCGATATCGGGGTGCTTGCACCTTACTCCGGACGTGGCCTTGGCCCGGACGCGCTTCGTACTCTCGCCCGTTACCTCTTCAACGAGCGAGGACATCATCGGATCGTGATCGATCCGACAGCCAAGAACCATCGTGCGATCCGTGCTTACGAGAAGGTGGGATTCCGGCCCGTCGGCATCATGCGCCGCTACGAACGTGGTCCAGATGGCGAGTGGCGTGACGGTCTGCTCATGGATCTGCTGGCCGACGAGCTCATGGAGTAGAGACCTGGTCTGAAAGGGGCAGTCACGACTGCTCTCGGGTATCATGCCCCCATGAGACGCATCACCACCTACCACGACACTCGGGGCGCCGACATCTCGCGTCCGACCTTCACCGACGTAGTCATACGTGGTATCGCGACGGGTGGAGGTCTATACGTCCCCGATGAGTTCCCCTCATTCGACGTGAACGAGATTCTGGCGTTCACCGAGTGGCCGTACCCTCGCCGAGCGGCCAACGTCTTCTCGCGCTTCGGCGTCGATGTCTCCGCCGAACGCACAGAGATGCTGATGCGCGAAGCCTATGGCCGGCAGTGGTCCGATCCCCGGATCGCACCGGTTACCGAAGTCGTGCCCGGAACACACGTCTTGGAACTCTGGCACGGACCCACGAGAGCGTTCAAGGACATGGCGCTCCAGTGCATGCCGCTCTTCTTCTCCGAAGCGGTCTCGATGAAGCAAGAGCGCGGCATCGTGTCCGAGGACTTCCTCATCCTGGTGGCCACCTCCGGTGACACGGGCAAGGCCGCGCTGGAAGGATTCGCCGACCGGCCGCACACGCGAATCGTCGTCTTCTACCCCGCCGAGGGAGTAAGCGACATCCAGCTCAAACAGATGGTTACCCAGCAAGGCCACAATGTCGGGGTCTTCGGAGTGCGCGGCAACTTCGACGACTGCCAGAACGCCGTCAAGGCCGCGTTCGCCCACGAGGCTTTCAACTCCTGGCTCGCAACAGAACACCGCCTCCGTCTTTCCTCGGCCAACTCGATAAACTGGGGCCGGCTGCTCCCGCAGATCGTCTATTACTTGAGCGCGTATGCCGACATGGTGGCAAGCGGCGGGGTACGCCCTGGTGAACCGATGGACGTGTGCGTCCCCACGGGTAACTTCGGCAACATCCTGGGCGCGTACTACGCCAAGCGCATCGGTGTGCCTATCGAGCGTCTGATATGTGCGAGCAACGAGAATAAGGTGCTCGCCGATTTCATCGCCACCGGCGTCTACGACATCACAGAACGTGAATTCGTCACGACTCCGAGCCCAAGTATGGACATCCTCATCTCCAGCAATCTCGAACGCCAGCTCTACGAACTCACGCGCGATGCGGTCCGCACGGGCGAGTGGATGACCACGCTGCGTGAGACGGGCCGATTCCAAGTGGACCGCGAGACTTTCGGGTCGCTCCGCGAGCACTTCGCAGCCGACTCGGTGACCAACGACGAGTCGCTGGGCTGCATACGCCGTGTCTGGGACGATCACGGCTACCTGCTCGACCCGCACACCGCAGTGGCATGGGAGGTCGCCGAGCGGCTCCGCGGCGAGAACCCCTTGCTGGTCGTCTCGACCGCTCACTGGGCGAAGTTCGGCACCGACGTCTACAGGTCGCTCAAGCGCATCCGGCATGCCGACGAGCTGCCAGAGGAGGTCGCAACACTCTCAGACGTCGAACTGCTGGCCGAGGTGCAGAAGCTGGCCCCGCGAGCCGCGTGCGTACCGCGCTCGCTCGCCGAGCTGGATGATGCCGAAGTGCGTTTCGCTGAAGTGGTCGATGCAGGCCGTGAGGGCGTCGAGAGCGCCATCAGAAGATGGCTTGCCTGATTGCGCGCGGGAGGCAGAAGTCCTGACGAACGCGGCACGGAACCGATTCTGATGAGGAAATCCTCTCAAGGCAGTATCTTCTGCATCAACACTATGTCGTGCCACTGCCCGAACTTCTCTCCGACCTCGCGCAACACCCCCACATGCTCGAAGCCCGCTTCTTCGGCCAGTCTGATGCTGGGGTCGTTACCGGCTACGATCTGGCTGATCACAACGTGATGCCCTGCCTGCTCGGCACGCTTCAGAAGGGCTTCCATCAGGCTCATGCCAACGCCCCTCCCGACGCATCCCTGGTGGACGTATACGGACACCTCCACCGTTCGATGCCACGCACACCGGCTGGCCCAGGGACTGAGCGCTCCCCAGCCCAACACCTCTCCTTCATCGCCGACAGCAACCAGCACGGGGTGGCGCTCGTCGTGTTCGGCAAGCCAGGCCTTGCGCTCCTCGGCGTCGATAGGCTCGGTCTCGAAAGTGACCGAGGAGTCGACTATGTAGGGGTTGTAGATGTCGGCTATCGCCGCAGCATCGTTTGCGGCGGCATCTCTGATTCTGACTTCCATCACGCACCTTCCGGACGGGTCGCGGTGAGAAGTGAGTGCCACGGCAGGCCCGGATGCTCGCGCACTCGCGCGAACCCTGCGTTCTTCAGGTGCTCGCCCAGCACCTCGGCGCTCGCGCGCACGTGCAGCGGTGGGCCCTTAGGTGTCTCGAGGGGTGCCCAGTCGGCTACGAGCACCCTTCCTTGCGGCCGCAAGACCCGATAAGCCTCGGCGTATATGCCTTCTGGGGCCGCGAGCTCATGGTGCAGATTGATCATGTAGACGGCGTCGCCCCACCCGTCCTCGAGCGGTACGCGCTCTTCCGACGACGCCACCACTACGATGCGCCCCTCGGCAACCTCTGGACGGTTATCTCGCATCCAAGAGAGCATCTTCTCGGAAGTGTCGACCGCGTATACCCGCGCCTCAGGTGCGCGCCTTGCGAACTCGGCGGCGAACAGACCCGTGCCGGCACCGATCTCGATCAGCACACGGGGCCGCGCAACCGCAAGAGCTTCCCACATCACGTCCGGCTTGAGAGTGTCCAGACGCCCGGGGTCGTTGAGTTTCTCGAGTTTCGAAGGATCGAACTTCAGGTGAGCCATGGGGTTTCCTCCGCCATGAGGATATCACCCTACGGTACGGCTATGGCATGGCTGTGGCACGGCTACGGTACGGCTATGGCACGGCTATGGCATGGCCGTTGCTGATGTGGTGGGTGGAGCTTGGCGACCGTCCTCTCCTCCCCCTCACGGACGGTAACGCCGCTCTGAACTAGGCAGGACGCGCACCCCTCGGCGCGTCCTGTTGGTTGTGTGTCCGAAAGTCTGGCGAGGCCCGTGGAGCAAGTGCCGGTGCAGGAGCTCGACGTACGATAATCACCGATATCGCAGTAACAGCTCCCGCGAGTTCGAGGTGAGGGTCGCTAGCCGAAACGGCCGGTAATGTAGGCTTCGGTACGTTTGTCGCCAGGATTCGTGAACATCACTCTGGTCTCTCCTACCTCCACGAGCTGGGCAGGCTCCTCCATGCTCTCACGCAACATGAAGGCGGTCAGGTCGGAGATGCGCGCCGCCTGCTGCATATTGTGGGTGACTATCACTATGGTGACGTACTCCTTGAGCTCGGCGATCGTGTCCTCGACCTGCTGCGTGGAAATCGGGTCGAGCGAGGAGGCGGGTTCGTCCATCAGCACCACCTCGGGCTGTGTGGCCAGCGCACGGGCTATGCACAGCCGCTGCTGTTGGCCACCCGACAGTTCGAAGGCGTGCTTCTTGAGGTCCTTTTTCACCTCGCCCCAGAGCGCAGCGCGCTTGAGAGAGCGTTCGACCACTTCATCGAGCTCAGAGCGCCTGCGTGTGCCTTGAGTCCTGGGGCCGTAAGCTACGTTGTCATAGATGGTCATCGGAAACGGGTTGGGTTTCTGAAACACCTGGCCCACCCTGGTGCGCAGCTCGACAGGATCCATCTCTTTGGCATAGATGTCGGCTCCGTCAAGGGTTATCCTGCCTCGCACCTTCGCGCTGCCGATCTCGTCGTTCATGCGGTTTAGGCATCGCAGAAGTGTGGACTTCCCGCAGCCGGAAGGTCCTATGAGAGCGGTGACCGCCCTGGGAGGAATGTGCATCGAGACACCGGCTATGGCAACCTCCGAGCCGTACGTCACAGAGACGTTCTCGAGTTCGAATACGCCAGTGACGTTCTGTTCGCGGGACTCGGTCACCATCTCACCTTTTTTCGTTGGAGCGAGCGCCATGTGGCCGCTATCACGCTGCCCGCGGTCACTCCGCCCACGAGAATGAGGGCCGTGCCCCAAATGATGTCATCAGGCCGGCCCGTTACCTGCGTGGCCAGGATGTAGATGTGATACGGGAGCACCATGACGTCGTCGAAGATGGATGTGGGCAACTGGCGCTTGTAGTAGACAGCCGCAGTGAACAGGATCGGTGCGGTCTCGCCCGCAGCGCGAGCGAGACCGAGTATGGAGCCCGTGACGATTCCAGGCGCCGCCGCCGGAAGCACCACGCGATAGATGGTGCGCCACCTGGTGGCGCCGAGCGCCAGTGAAGCCTGCCGAAGGTCGGATGGTATCTGCCTAAGGGCTTCCTCGGTAGCCGTGATTATCACCGGCAGAGTCAGACATGCCAGGGTCAGGGCACCGGCAAGGATGGAAGTGCCGAAGCTGAAGAGTATGACGAAAAGGGCTAGACCGAACAGACCGTAGACGATGGATGGAACGCCCGCCATGTTGCTTATCGCCAGACGGATGATACGCGTCATCCTGCCTCTGGGGGCGTATTCGGAAAGGTAGATGCCGGCCGCCACGCCGACCGGCAGCGCGAACGCGGCCGTTCCCGAGGTAAGGGCGAGTGTGCCGATGATAGATGGCAGAATCCCTCCCGCCTTCATCTGCCCTCGTGGCGGCTGCGAGATGAACTCCCAGCTCATAGCTGGCAGACCACGCACCAGAATGTAGCCGAGCAGGAACAGCGCCGCAGTCACGATGAACGCGGCTGCTGCGCCCGTGATGGCGACCGCCAGTGTCTGGGTCAGACGCGCCTGCCTGATCCGCCGGCTCACCTCTGCCACCTCCTGCGCTGCTTCTCCAGCACGAGATCAGCGACGAGGTTGATCAGGAAGGTGATCGAGAAGAGAACCAGTCCGAGCGTGAACAGCACCGACTGGTGCAGCCCGCCTTGGACGACGTTGCCCATCTCGGCGGCTATGGTTCCCGTGATGGTGCGCACCGAGTCGAAGAGCGAATCCGGTATGACTGCGGCGTTGCCAGTCAGCATCAGTACCGCCATCGTCTCTCCGATGGCGCGGCCCATGCCGAGCATCACCGCCGCCAGGATGCCAGAGGACGCCGATGGGACGACCACTTTGTACGTCGTCTCCCAGCGCGTGTTACCTAGTGCCAGAGAACCCTGCCTAAGGGAGTTAGGGACGGCATGCAGAGCGTCTTCGGAAATGGAGACGATAGTAGGAGCGATCATGAATGCGAGGACGATAGCTCCGGAAAGCGCCGTAAGACCGCTGTCCGTATCGAACGTCGCCCGAACCCACGGGACTACGACGGCGATTCCGATCAGTCCGTAGACCACAGAAGGTATCGCCGCCATGAACTCGATTATCGACTTCGTCACTTCCTTGACTCTCCCGCCAGCGAATTCCGATATGAATATGGCTGCAGCGAGTGAGACCGGCACGCATAACACGAGTGCGGTCGCCGTGACGAGCACGGAGCCCGAAAGAAGTGGAAGGAAGCCGAAGCGAGGCGTGGGGATGGTCGGATACCACTCCGTGCCCAGGCTCATCACCCAGAAGCCGACCTCTTCAAGAGCCCGCCGGGCATTGACCGCCAGGAACAGGAAGATGGCGGCCAGAATCACGATGGCGGCCCATCCGTTCAGACTTATCAGCCTGCGGACAATGCTGTCGGCCGCCCGGCTGGTCACCGAGCGGCCGACGCGCTGCCTCCTGATGGCAGGAGCGGTCATCTGCTAGCTGGTGGGAACGAAACCGAGCTCCTCGACGATGGCCTGACCGCCAGCTCCGAGAATCCAGTCGATGTAGGCCTTTGCGGCACCGGTTGGCTCGCCGGCCGAGTACATGAAGAGCGGACGAGCCACGTTGTAGGAACCGTCCTGAACTCCCTCGACCGAAGACGCAACCCCGTCGATCTTGACGACTGAGATCTCGGGAACCACGTATCCGAGGCCTACGTACCCGATTGCAGCGTCGTTGGCGATCGTCTCGTCTACGATGGCCTGGGTCGAAGGCAGAAGCCTGGCGTCGGCCGAGTAGACGGCGTCCTTATCTTCGTCCTGAACGACATGCTCGAGGAAGAAGACATACGTGCCAGAGGATGTGTCGCGAGAGAGCAGCACGATATCCTTATCCGGGCCGCCGACTTCGTTCCAGTTGGTGATCTCGCCGCGGTAGATCGCACCGAGCTCGGCAAAGGTCAGGTCCTCGACTCCGAGATCCGGATTCACAACGATCGCGATTCCGTCGTAGGCCACGGTGTACTCACCCGGAGTGACAGCGTTTGCCTCGGCCTCATCTATCTCCTCTTCCTTGATGCTGCGAGAGGCGTTTGCGAAATCCACGGTGCCGTTTATCAGGGACGCGATACCCGTTCCGGATCCACCGCCGGTCACCGAGATGTCGACGCCGGGATACTCATCCATGAACGCCTCGGCCCAAGCCTGACCGAGGTTGACCATGGTGTCCGAACCCTCGATGTTCACCGTGCCGGTCAGTTCCTCGACAGCCTCATCCACCTCCTCGGTGGTCTCTTCGTCATCGACCTCGGCAGTACCGCACCCGGCCAATCCGAGCGTGCCAAGGGCAAGGACAGCCACCAGAGTGAGCGCGAGCATGTCTCTCAGCTTCACTGAATCCCTCTCCTTAATCGTCACGGCATACGTTCAGGCCACCGGCATCCGGCCAGTGACAGTAGCCATGCTATGGCGAGACCGGCCAGCATTGGTTGCACTGCTGTTAACTTCGCGCACATCAGTGTTAAATAGTTGTAAAACTAGGCCGAGGCTCCGCGAAACCGTGCCATCATGTACGGGCACACGTCGTGGGAAGGACATTTCAGATGGCACGCATCCTGATCGTCGAGGACGATCCCATCATCGGCCAGACTGTGGACTACGCTCTTCGCCGTGCAGGGTTCGAGACAGATGTCTACCAGAACGGCTCCGCGGCACTTGAGGCGGCCCGCGAGACTTTGCCCGACCTCATCCTGCTCGACATCATGCTGCCCGGCATGGACGGCTATAGCTTCGCAGAGCAGTTCCGCAGGCTGGACAAGGAGACCGCCATCATCATGGTCACAGCTCTCGACCAGGAAAGGGACAAGGTACGGGGCCTCGACGCCGGCGCTGACGACTACATCACCAAGCCCTTTTCTATGGAGGAGCTCCTCGCTCGCGTGAGAGCGAACCTGCGTCGCGTGCGCGAACGCGAAGTGCTGTCCAACAACGAGCCCATCGAGACGGGCGATCTCGTGATCGAGCCGAGCGAGTTGCGGGTAAGCGTGGCGGGCGAGCCGGCCAAGCTGCGACTGAAGGAGTTTCAGCTGCTGGTTGCCTTGGCAAGCAACGAAGACGCGCTGCAGACGCGCCAGAAGCTGGCGCAACAAGTGTGGGGATATGAGTTTCTTCCCTCGTCCCGCACGATCGACGTTCACATCCGGCGATTGCGCCAGGCGATAGAGGACCCCAGCGACTACTACTACATCCATACCGTCCACGGGATGGGCTACCGGTTCACTCCGGTGCCCAAGGAAGAAGCCGACGAGGCGGGAGGGATCTCGTGACCCAAGGAGCTCGGCGACTGGCCGGCTCGTACAGACTACGCCTCACCCTCGGGTTCCTGCTCGTTGTCGCGACCATAGCCGGCGCCTGGACATGGAGCCTTTACGGGCCGCTCACCACAGCGGTCATCGAACAGCAGAAAGAGCACCTCTTGGCCGTTGCCCAGGCAGGAGTCATCGTGCTCGACGGGGTTCAAGACACCGACGAGGAGTCGACTCTAAGAGAGCTCGTGGGCAGAACGGACCTTCGAATGACGCTTGTCGCTGCCGACGGCACCGTGCTCGCCGACACGCAAGACGACGCGTCGGCGATGGAGAACCACAGCGACAGGCCCGAGATCGCAGATGCGCTCGCAGGCGAAGTGGGCAGCGATCGCAGAGTGAGCGGAACGCAAGGCATCGAGCAGATCTATATGGCCGTGCCCATGACCCTCCGAGGAGAAAGCGCGGCACTGCGTGTAAGCCAACCGCTGGAAGAGATAGGTCAACTCGTGGCTCGCTCGCGGCGCACGGGACTGGGCCTGCTTGCTGCCTCACTTCTAGTAGCGAGCGCGCTGGCGATTCGGCTGGCTGCCGTGACCGCCAAACCGGTGGAACGTCTTTCCGAAGCTGCTCAAGCTATGGCTGCTGGAGACCTCCGCACTGCTGTCCCTTCCGAAACAGGTGAGCTAGCGGCGATGTCGACTGCGCTAACAGATCTTAGGGAGCAGATGCGCCAGCGCCTTGATGAACTCGATGCCGAGCAGCGAAACCTCCGCGCCGTACTCGACGGACTCACCGACGCCGTCTTCCTTCTTCACGACGACAAGGTCATCTTCGCCAACAGCGCTACCAGCCGCCTCTTTCGCCCGCCCAGCTCCGGTTGGCGGGAGAGAAGGCTCGGCGAGACCGAGCTTCCGGCCTCCGTCCGCTCCGCCATCCTCGACCGTCTCGATTCCGACGAGCAGTCTGTGGCGGAGTACGGCCCCGATCCTTCAGGGCGCACGCTTCGCATAAGTGTACTGCCGCTCAACGCTACCGACCGGTTCCGGCGTACGCTCGTCGTGATCAGCGACACCACCGAGCGCACCCGTCTTGACAGCGTCCGCCGCGATTTCGTGGCGAACGCGAGTCACGAACTCAAGACGCCAACGTCTGCGATCCACCTTCTGGCGGAATCGGCGGCGCGTGCCGCCGAAGACGGCGACGCCGAGCAGTCGCTAGCCTTCGCCCGACTCATCGAAGAGGAGTCCGCGCGTCTTGGCCGGCTCGTCCAAGACCTTCTCGATCTCTCGCGCTTGGAGGCCACCCCCGCACCTGGGACCCTTACCAGCGTGCGCGATGCCGTTTCCAACGCCCTTGTCGGTCACCGGACCGCTGCAGCGCAACGCGGTCTGGAACTCGTGGCCGATGAGAGCGAGGTGGCCGATGTCGACGTCTTCGTCGTGGCCGACCCGACAGACGTGGCCATAGCGCTCGACAACCTGCTCGACAACGCCATCACGTATACGGAATCAGGCTCGGTCACGGTGCGGACCGAGGCCGAGGAGGATGTGGTCAGAATCTCGGTGGCCGATACCGGCATCGGCATTCCCGCGGCAGATCTGCCGAGGATCTTCGAGCGATTCTACCGTGTCGACAGGGCGCGCTCTCGGCGCAGCGGCGGAACCGGTCTGGGCCTTTCGCTCGTCCGCCACATGGTCGAGCGATCCAGCGGCTCGGTTGAGGTCTCGTCGGAGCCGGGCGAGGGCAGCACCTTTACGATCACTTTGCCGCGCGCGTAGGCCCTCGCCGCAAGAAGAAACGCCCCTGTGCGAGACACCTTGCCGTGTCTTGAGACCTTGCGGCCCTACGGCGCTGTGGCCCTGCGGCCCTAACCCTCCCGCATGCGCGTTTCCCACAACACGTAAGCACCGAAAGAAAGCATCAAGAAGGCGGTCCCCAGCATCCAAGAGGCAATGATATCACCGAGATAGTGCACGCCCAGATAGACGCGCGAGAGGGCCACGCCCAAAGCCATGACCGTAAACGCGAACCAGGCCCAGAACTTAACCTGTACGCTTCGAGCCCTTAGAAGAGAGAGGAACGCGAAGACTCCGAAGAACAGAAAGACTGCAAGCGCATGACCTGATGGGAAGCTGTAGTTGTCTGGAACCGGAACGCGAGCATACTCGAAGCCAGGCCTAGCGCGATCCACGACCTCTTTCAGAAGGCTTCCGGCTGCAGTCCCCAGCGCCATGGTCGCGCAAAGCAGCACCGCCTCAGCCCGCATGCTCCGAAACAGCAGCCAGATCGCCACGATCACTGTCAGAACCGCCATGACTCTGCCCTGACCGATGAAGGTGAGTCCGAGCGCGAGTGATTCGAGCCCTGGTATATCGATGGACCTGATGAACCCAGAGAGACGCGCATCGATCTGCTGGAACGCTGGGAAGAACAACACGGCAGCCGTGAGCAGCACAAACCCGATAGCGGCTATGCTGGCTACCAACACGGCCACACCAGGGGTCGGGTCGCGGCTCCAAGGCTGAGCCTGCTTCTTGCGACGCACTTGACCTCCCTTATGCGCCCGCCGCTTCAACGAGCTTCGCGGCAACCTGCTTCTTGCGCGAGAGCACGCCCGGCATCCAGGCAGGCCCCCCAGCCAATTCGACACCGAGGGCACGCTCTGCCAGACGGACCTTGCCCGCGGCTAGGATCTCACTACCTTCACGAACCACATCGGTGACCATGAGCATCACGAGATCGTAACCGCGAGACTCGCGCAGCGATTCCATGACGGCCAGGACCTCCTCGGCATGCTCCATGACCTCGGCCACATCGACTGTCTCGATCTGCCCGATGGCGACCTTGGTCTCACCCGCCCTGTACTCCTTGAGATCTGCCTTGACCGCGCGCTCGGCCGAGAAGGTCTCACCAGCACTACGGGCTCGAAACATCTCCATGCCGAAATCTAGGGGGTCCTCCCCGAGCTGCTTGCCGAGACGCTCGGCGATGCGGCGGTCCGTGTCGGTCGTCGTGGGTGACTTGAGCAACATCGTGTCGGACAGTACCGCCGAAAGGAGTATGCCCGCCATCGCATCGGGAATCCGGGTATCGAGTTCCTCGTAGCGCATCGCGACTATCGTGGAGGTCGATCCTACGGGGATGTTCAAGAACAAGATGGGCCCGTGTGTCTGCACGTCCCCGATGCGGTGATGGTCTACGACCTCGACGACTGTCGCCTCCTCGATTCCTGGTGCGGACTGCGCGGTCTCGTTGTGGTCGACCAAGATGACTTTCCGACGAGTGCCGCGTGCGATATTCGAGCGGGTGATCATGCCGAGGGGACGCTTCTCAGAATCGACGACGACGGCCTCGCGATGGGTCGATCCTAGGAGGTCTTCGAGAGCCTCGGACAAAAGCATGTCGGGCTCGAACAACAGCACGTCCGTTTCCATGACGTCCGAAGCCCTGTGCGAGAGGTCTACCAGCCTTGCCGCTGCGAAGGTATCGTGACGCGTGGAGATCACCGCCGCGTTCTTGCCTTGCGCGGCCTTGAGGACCTCGTCTTCCGGCGCGGCGTCTCCTGTGACGATAAGGCATGCGACGCCGGCATCTATCGCCATGGGCTGAGTGCGCTTGCGATCGCCGAGTATGAGGGTATCCCCTGGCCGGATGTAGCCGATCATGGTGGCGGGCTCCATCGCGCCGATAAGCACGTTGCCGGAAAGGACGGTATCCGGGTCGCCGGTCAGAAGCTCTCCGTCGAGTACCGCTACGAGTCTCTCAACGGTAACGGGCACATCGGCAAAGCCCCTGATCTGGATCTCATCGAGGTACGCCTCGGCCAGGATGCGCTGGTTGACAAGACCTCTCACGACGCCGTCTTCGAGAACCGGTAGCGACCGCACGCCATGCTCACGCATGATCCTGCCCGCATCGAGCATGGTCTGTTCCGCCGAAACACTCACGACATCGGCGGTCATCACGTCGCGCACGCGCGTGTGTACGTGAGGCACCTCCTCGGGCAATTGCACACCGAAACGCTCAAACACCCATGAGGTCTCGGTGGGCACAGGACCGAGTCGCACCGGAACGTACACGTTCTCCGAATCGGTCACGTTCTTGAGGTGTGCGTAGGCGACCGCCGAGCAGATCGAATCGTTGTCGGGACTTCTGTGACCCAGAACCAGAACAGGACCCATACCGGGCATCCCACCTCCTCGGCGAAGCGAATCTGGCTTCCTCAGTCTCGCACTTTCCTAAGCGGGGCGAAACCCGTCAGCAGTCTCTTGGTGCTCCCGCTGCGGAACGAGACCGTGACCTTGTCGCCGTCAACAACCGTGACCGTCCCGATGCCGAAGACTTTGTGCTCGACCGTGTCGCCCGCTTCGAAATACTCGACCTCGTCCGAGGAGCGGGGCTTTCGGGACCGCCCGGAGCCGAACACGCGCCCGTCTCCTGTGGCCGCGCCTTGCGGCATCCCGAGCCTTGAGCCGCCGAACCCTGCTCGCATGCTCGCCCGCACGCCCGCCGATCCAAGTCCGGCAGCCACCATGTGCTCTTCAGGTATCTCGCCGAGGAAACGGCTGGGCGGGTTGTGCTGCATCGCACCGAACAGACTTCTCGATTGCGCATGCGTGAGGTAAAGGCGTTCGCGCGCCCGGGTGATACCGACGTAAGCCAGGCGGCGCTCCTCTTCGAGGCCGGATTCATCGAACATCGAATTCGCGTGCGGGAATATCGAGTCCTCCAACCCCACGATGAACACCACATCGAACTCGAGACCTTTTGCCGTGTGCACGGTCATCAAGGTCACCGCTCGTTCGCCGTCGGCAAGGTCATCCACGTCCGTGCGCAGTGCCACCCACTCAGCGAATGAAGGCAGATCCGCCTCTTCGTGCGTCTCCGAGAACTCCCCCACCACTCCGAAGAACTCCTTGATGTTCTCGATGCGTCCTTCGGCCTCGATAGTCCTCTCTGCCTCGAGCGCCGAGATCAGACCCGAATAAGCCACGATATCCTCTACCGACTCTCGCAGATCCTTGCTCTGCGTATGTAGCTTGCGCATCTCGTCGAGGTCATCCAAGAAAGACAACACTCGTGTCCGAGGCGCGGTGGCAAGCCACTCCTCGGCCGCCCCGGCACGCAGCGCCTCCTCGAAACCCGCACCCCGCTTGACGGCCTCGAACTCGACCTTGGAGACGGTCCCGTCGCCGATGCCGCGTCTCGGCCTGTTGATTATGCGCTTGAGAGCGATCTCATCGGCGGGATTGACCACGATCTTGATGTAGGCCATCACGTCGCGGATCTCGGCGCGGTCGAAGAATCGCGTCCCGCCCACTATCTGATAGGGCACCCCGGCCCGCAGGAAGACGTCCTCTATCACACGCGACTGGGCGTTCGTCCGGTAGAAGACAGCCATGTCCGCATAGGAGCGGCCCTCCTCACGCAGCAACCTCTCCACCTCGCCGGCCACGAAGCGCGACTCGTCGCGCTCGTCGGAAGCGTAGTACCTGCTGATCGCCTCTCCTCCGGCATTGGCCGTCCAAAGTGTCTTGGCCTTGCGACCGGCATTGTTCGCGACCACCGCGTTGGCGGCGGCTAGGATGGTTGCGGTCGAGCGGTAGTTCTGCTCGAGCGTGACAACCGTCGCATCCGGATAGTCCCGCTCGAACTCGAGGATGTTGCGGATGTCGGCGCCACGCCACGCGTAGATGGACTGGTCGTCATCTCCTACCACCATGAGATTGCGATGCTTGGCCGCCAGGAGATTCACAATCCTGTACTGAGCATGATTCGTGTCCTGATACTCGTCGACGTGCAGATAGCGAAACCGATCCTGATAGACATCGAGCACGTCGGGATGTCCGGAAAGCAGCCTGTGCGCCTCGACCAGAAGATCGTCGAAGTCGAGCGCATTGGCTTCTCGAACTCTTCGAACGTAGAGAGGAAAGACCTTGGCCGCCGCCTTGTCCAGTGGGCTCACGGCAGTCGACGCGAACTCCTCCGGCCCTATGAGTTCGTTCTTGGCCGAGGATATCCGTGACGCGATCGCGTTTGCCGGGAAACGCTTGGGATCGAGCTCGAGCTCCTTCGTCACCGACAC
>PWVH01000145.1 GCA_003563465.1 Coriobacteriaceae bacterium
GATCGATCGCCAGACGCCGTACGACCTGTAGCTGCTGGTAGTCCTTCTCGCCGAAGAAGGCCAGGTGCGGCCGGACGATACTCAGCAGCTTGGTGACCACAGTCGCCACGCCACGGAAGTGCCCGGGCCGAGCTTGGCCCTCCCAGCGTTCGGCGAGAGATCCGGGGTCGACCGTCACCGAAGCTCCGGGTTCGTACATCACGCCTGCACTGGGCGCAAAGACAAGGTCCACTCCTTCGGCAGCGAGTAGCTCGAGATCGTGGTCCGGGTCGCGCGGGTACGTCTCGAAGTCCTCGCTAGGCCCAAACTGCGTAGGGTTCACGAACACCGAGACAACCACGTAATCCGCTCGTGCGCAGGCCGCCCTCACCAGTGAGAGATGGCCCTTGTGCAACGCCCCCATCGTGGGCACGAGGGCGACGGTCTTGCCTTCTGCCAGCGCCTCGGCGGCCGCACTGCGCGCTTCGGCCTTGGAGGCCACTCTCTCCACGCTTAAGCCTTCCTGTTCGTCCGGCCGATGTGGCCAAGCGAGCCCAAGCGGCGAGCTTGGCGGCTCCGCACGGATTCCAGCTCGCTCGGGTCCATGTGCGTGGTCTGCTCCTCGGCCGGAAAGCCGCCGTCTCGCACTTCATCGGAGTATGCGGCGACGGCTTCGTGGATCAGCGCCCCAACATCCGCGTAGCGCTTGGCATGCCCAGGCATGAACTCCCCTCCCAGGCCCAAGAGGTCGTGCAGCACCTGTACTTGCCCGTCACAACCTGCGCCCGCACCGATTCCGATGGTCGGAATCGCCAGCTGCTCGCTGGCCATTTCCGCCAACTCCGCCGGAATGCATTCGAGAACGAGGGCGAAGGCGCCTGCCTCTTCCAGAGCCGCGCAGTCATCGAGAAGCACCGTTGCAGCCTCCGCGTCTCTTGCCTGCGTCTTGTATCCGCCAAGCTGATGCACCGATTGAGGGGTGAGGCCTGCGTGTCCCATCACCGGGATACCCGACTGCACGAGCTTGCTCACGGTCGGCGCGACATGCGTGCCGCCTTCGAGCTTGACCGCGGCCGCACCTCCCTCGGCAAGCAGCCGTCCTGCTGCCCGCAAGGCGTCTTCGGCAGTCACCTGGAACGACATGAACGGCATGTCGGCCACTACGAGCGCGCGCTTCGTCCCGCGCACGACCGCGGCGGTGTGCCGCACCATGTCCTCAAGGGTCACGGGCAGCGTAGAATCGAATCCCAGCACGGTCATGCCGAGAGAATCCCCTACGAGGATCACATCCACGCCGGCCTCGTCCACGATACGCGCCGAAGGGGTGTCGTAGGCGGTGATAGCCACTATGGGTCGGGCGGCGGCCTTGCACGCGCGCAGCGTGGTGGTCTTGACCGTGCGCGTGGGATCGATGGGTACCATTGCACTCATGGCACGCTCCTTCCCGGTCTGCCGTCTCAGCCCCGGCTTCTCCGAGGTCCAAGCGGCCCCGTACGGGTGGGGAGTGAGAGTATACCCCGGCTCGGGCGGTGAGGCACGCGTCGCGTCGAAGCGACACGCGCCTCGCGAAGCAGACTACCCACCGGGCGACACCGCGTCACGACCGGTCTGAGTCCTCATCGGGCCCGCGCGGTATGGCCTCTTGGACCTCCCTGAGCACCCGGCGCGCGCGCTCGGCTAGAGACGCCGGTACCAGCAGGCGATAGACGGGGTTGAACCCGTAGGGGTTGCTGGCTCTTTCCGGCGGATAGGGGTCCCAAGCGTACGGAATGCCCTCCTGCTCGAGCACGGTGCGCTTGAAGATCAGATCGGCGTCCGGAGCGCGTACCCTTCCCATGAGCCCGCCCCCGTGCGCGATCTCAACCCATTCCTCGCCCTCGTGTTCGCCCCAGTGTGCCACCGAGGCGCGAGTCACTTCCTCGAAACACGGCAAGACGCCGAGCACCCCGGTTATGCGCCCCTCGCTAGCACCCTCCGAAGTGATGCGTTTGCCGTCTGGCAATCTTGCGTCCGGATCGACCTCGAGGAGCGGAACCACCACGAACTCACGCTCTAGCAGTCGAGGATGCGGAATCGTGAGCGCAGGGCTCGCCCACTCCTCTCTTCCGAAGAGCACGATGTCCAAGTCGATCACCCGGGCGGCGTTTGGCGGTCCGGGCTCCCGGCCGAGCCTGCTCTCGAGCTCTTTCAACAAGCGCAAGAACGCATCGGCCTGAAGTGAGGTCTCCACGAGCGTCACGGCGTTGGCGTAGGGAGACTCACTAAGGTCCGGCCACGATTCGCTCTCGTAGACTCGCGAGACAGCCAGCACCCGGACGCCGGGAGACTCGTCGATCGCCCGCAAAGCCTCGGCAAGCATGTGCACTCGGTCGCCGACGTTTCCGCCGAGTGCGACGTATGCGCGCGTCATCATGCTCACCTCCCGATGGCCGCCACGACCCCCAGCGCCTGAACCGTATCTGCCACGTCGTGCACGCGCAGGATATCGGCCCCGTGCACGGCCGCATACACTGCAGCGCCCACGCTGCCGGAGATCCGGCGCGAAGGATCGTCCTCATCCAGTATCTGCCCGATGAAGCGCTTTCGCGACACTCCCACGAGCAAGGGATAGCCGAGGGAGGCCATCTCGGGAAGCCGTCTCAGAAGCTCGAGGTTGTGCTCGAGAGTCTTGCCGAAGCCGATTCCAGGATCGACCGCGATACGGTCACGGGACACACCGGCTTCCTGAAGCGCCTCGGCCTGCCTGCCGCAGAAAGCCCTCACCTCGGCCACCACATCTCCGTAGCGAGGATCTTCCTGCATCGTGGCCGGATCGTCGCCAAGCATGTGCATGACCACGAGCCCGCACTCGCAAGATGTCGCGACGTCGATCATGTCAGGATCCCGAAACCCCGAGATGTCGTTTACGACCGAAGCACCGGCATCCACGCAAGCACGCGCGACCACGGCGTGACGAGTGTCGATCGAGATGGGAGCCGCGCCCTCATCGGCCAGCTCTCCGACGATGGTTCTCACTCGAGCCAGCTCCTCGGCCTCGCTCACCGGCGCTGCACCAGGCCGAGTCGACTCGCCGCCCACATCGATGACGTCGGCGCCTGCGGCAAGCATCGCACGTGCGTGCTCGAGCGCAGCTGGCGGCTCGACGTGCAGCCCGCCGTCGGAGAAGGAGTCGGGGGTGACGTTGAGTACGCCCATCACGAGCGGCCGTGCGAGTCCGAGCCGCCAGGCGCCACAGCGCCACACGCGCTCGCTCATCGGCCCTTGATGAGCGCCATGGCCTCCGAACGGGTGGCCATGCTGCGCTCGAAAACGCCGCGCACCGCCGAGGTGGTCGTGATCGCCCCGGGCTTCTGGACTCCGCGCATCGACATGCACAGGTGCTCGGCTTCGATCACCACCATCACTCCGGTGGGCTCGAGGTGCTCGACGATAGTGTCGGCGATCTGGCTGGTCATGCGCTCCTGAACCTGAAGCCTCTTCGCGTAGGTGTCCACCACGCGTGCAAGCTTGGAGAGCCCGCAGATGCGCCCGCTCTTGCCCGGGATGTAGGCAACATGCGCGCGGCCCATGAACGGAACCAGATGATGCTCGCACATCGAATAGAGCGGGATGTCGCGCACGAGCACCATCTCCTGATGTCCCTCGTTGAAGGTGACGCACAGATGCTCGCCGGGATCCTGCCCGATGCCCGCGAATACCTCCTCGAACATCTCCGCCACCCGCTCGGGTGTGTCGGCAAGGCCCTCGCGATCGGGATCCTCCCCGACGCCTTGAAGGATCAAGCGCACGCCTTCGATGATCTTGTCGCGGTCCATGGGCTGCTCCGGAGTCGAGGAACGGCAAGACGCGCACGCGCGTCTACGAGAGTAGTATGCCTTACCGCCGAAGAGGCTGTCGCCTACCCGCCGCCGATGAGTATGCTGCAAGGGGTAGACGGGCGTCTACTCCTCGGACATGGGGACGAGACCGATTCTTACCGCAGCTAGCACGGCCTGTGTTCGATCGGACTGGCCGAGCTTGCGAAGGATATGGCTCACGTGGGTCTTGACCGTGGTCTCCCCTATCCAGAGCTCGCGTCCGATCTCCTTGTTGCTCATGCCCTTGGCCATGAGACGCAAGACATCCATCTCCCGCTCGGAGATCATCTTGCGGAGTTCTTCCGCCTGATCGTGGCTTACGCTTGGGGAATTGCTGTTGATTATCCGCCGGGCTATGACATCGTCGAAGACCGCCTGCCCTTCGGCTACAGAGCGCACCGCCTGAACCACGTTATCAGCAGGCGAGTCCTTCAGCAGGTAGCCGGAAGCCCCTGCAGCAAGCACGCCGAAGATCTCTTCGTCGTCGTCGAAACTCGTCAGTACCAGCACACGAGTATCCGGGCACAGCTCCCGAATCTGCTGGCAGATCTTCACACCGTCCATCCCAGGCATGCGCATGTCGAGCAAGAGCACGTCCGGCGACACCTCAGGAACGGCCTCGATCGCCTGTTCGCCGTCGCCAGCCTCGCCGACAACCGTCATCCCGGGCTCGTCTTCGATGAGCTGCTTGAGCGCAACGCGGACAAGTTCGTGGTCATCCGCTATGAAGACCCTCACGTCCGCCACGAAGTCTCCTCTCCAAGCGGCAGCTCGACGCGAAGCTTTGTTCCTTCATCGGGCGTGCTGGCGATATCGAGCGTTCCGCCTTCCGCACGAACCCTATGGGCAATGCTGTGCAGTCCCACAGAGCCGGCCTGGATAGGACGGGCTTTCGCCTCGGCAAACTCAAACCCTTCCCCGTCATCGCTAACACACAATACGACGGTCGTCTTCCGATAGTCGAGGCTGACTTCGAAGCTCTGGGCATTAGCGTGTTTGATGACATTGCTCACCGCTTCTTTAACCACACTGTAGAGGCAGGCCTCCGAGGCTCCCGTTAGGAACTGCGGCTCGCCTGTCACCGTGAAGCTCCCCCTGATATGCCGGCCATCTACAGATTCGCTCACCCAATGCTCTATTGCAGCGGGAAGACCGAGCTTCTGAAGCTTGATCGGCCTAAGGTCGTAGATGACGCGCCGCAGCTCGACCATGCTTGCGTTCAGTTCTTCCTGCAGCTCTTCTAAACGCCAGCCCACCGCATTGGGGTCGCGAAAGAGTTGCTTCTTGCAGACCTCCAGTCCCAGAGAGATGGAGAAGAGTGACTGGGCGATGCCGTCGTGCATCTCGCGAGCGATGCGATCGCGCTCCGATGCTAGCAAGACGTAGCTGTTCTCCTCGGCCAGACGAGCGCTCTCTACCGCCGCAGCCGCAAACGAACTGAGGATGGCTAGGTACTCGATCTGGTAGTCGCTGAAGGGAAGGCTCTCCTCGTTCATCGCACAAAGCAGGCCTATCGACCGCTCGCGCACTTTGATAGGAGTGCAAAGCATCCAGGCTTCCTGGCGTTTGTCGTGGTAGAGATAGGTACGCCCGCTGGAGAGAACATCGGAAGCGATAGCCTGAAGGCGCGCGCCCCACCAGGCCTCAGGATGCTCCAGCCGGCTCCCACGCACGGTCAGCGTATCGAAGTCCAAAGTTTCCGACTGCTCAGAGGTGAGCAGCAGAACCGCCTTCTGAGTGTCGGTGACCTTCTTGGCCCGTTCCACGATAGTGCTCAGCACGTCGTCGACAGAAAGCGTCGACGACACCGCGGAGGCGACATCGTTCAAAGAAGCAAGCAGGTCGTCTGCCGCGGCTCGTGAAGTGAACCGGGCACAAAGCCGCCTCACCCATCCGGGAGCGCGTGAGCGTGCGACCGAGCGCGGTCTCTCCGTAGAATCCCCATGGATAGCCGAAGTCTTCATACGACCTTCTATCGGCGTCGCACAAGTGTGACTTGAGACACAATGGGCATCGCCTGCAGCCCTTGAAGCGCTGCCATCCTGCTCGAAATCCGCTGCTTGATGCGATGACCCGGTCGAGGGCGCTGCCGGCGATGGGGAGGAGCTGTCCGCGACGTCTTGCTCGACCGGGACGGCAACCCGCTCGGCACCGGCCTGCCCTAGACCCTCGGCAGCTACTTCAGCACGCTTGTTCATGTCGTCGCATCGCTCATTGGAAGCAGGAGGCGATAGATGGTCGACGGTTCGGTCCCACGCGTCACTCCCATACTATTCGAGACACCCAAGGGTATCGCACTCGCCCACGACCTGTGCAATCGCAGGCGAGCCTCACCAAGTACATACCCCCACTTTCTCACCTCCCCGCGCCTGGCCGCACGGTGCGGCCCCCCTATGTCTCACGGCGATAAGCAGCAAGCATCTCCTTGCTTGCAGCCTCGATGCGGCTTCGCACCCGCGCGCTGCGCCGCTCCCATATGTCGATACCTGGATAGTGGACGATGTGGCCGATATGGCCGTGAGAGATGGCGTCCTGCTCGCTATGGAGGGCGCGCCCGAGCAGCGACAGGTCTCGATGCTCGATCGCCTCCGCTAACAGAGCCCTTGCCCGGCGACGTGCCCCCAGCCAAGCATAGTGCCAGCCCCTGTTCCTGAAGTATGGACCCGAGCGATCGCGGTCGACGTCCAGATTGGCTCGAGCGATAGCCTGCGCTTCCTCGGCAGAGAAGCCCTCGTCCAGCGCCCAGAGCAGCGTGAGATCGTAGTGCACCGTGGCGTTCAAGATATCACTGCCCTCGCCCTATCGACCCGCAGGCTGATCGGGGGTGCGGCCTTACGCGCCCGTCACGGCAGGTGGGGCGCCGGGCACCTCCTCGGAGCTTTCGGAGTCCGCCTCGGCGGCTGCCCGCTCGTCGCCTGCTACCTCTTCTTCGGCGGCCTCGACGTCTTCATCCGACCCTGCTTCTGCGGCTGCGGCTTCCTGCTCGAGATACTCGTCCCAGCGGTCCTCGAGCAGCGCCTCGAGCTCATCCTTGTCGACCGTCTCGCGCTCTATCATCACGTCGGCCATCAGATCGAGCTGCTCGCGGCGATCGGTCAGAATACGGTGCGCGGTATCGAACGCCTCGTCGATCAGGCGCCGGACCTCCTTGTCGATCTCGTAGGCGACTTCGGGACTGTAGTCGGCATTGGCCGAGAA
>PWVH01000069.1 GCA_003563465.1 Coriobacteriaceae bacterium
AGGAGTCCGCGCGCCTTGCTCTTGGGCAGCACGCCCTCGAGCGTCGACTTCGCCTCGACGATGAGGCGCTCGGCGTACTCGTTCGCGTACTCGATCGAGCCCGCCTCGTCCATGATGTCGACCGCCTCCGCGAGCACCGCCGAGTCTTTTGCGCGGGCCGAGAGGATCTCGAGCAGCCGCTCGCGGCGCGGCGAGTGCTGGAGCGCGTGCACCGCGACGAGCGTGCGCTTGCCCTCGGTGATGTCGGAGCGGAAGTCCTTCTTGGTCGACTCCTGCTTTCCGGTCAGGTTCAAGATGTCGTCTTGGATCTGGAAGGCGAGTCCTGCGGCCATCCCGAACGCCCGAAGCGCTTCGATCTGCTCTTCGGTGCCGCCTCCGACGATCGCCCCTACGGCGAGCGGGACGCCGCCGGAGTAGAAAGCCGTCTTGTGCGCGGCCATCAGGAGATAGTCGTCGACGGTCAGGTCGAAACGCCCATCCCGAGCCCAACCGATGTCGAGGGCCTGTCCCTCTATCGTTCTTGTGGTCATTCGCACCAGCTCGGAAAGCACGCGTAGCTTGGTCTCGTCGTCGAGTCCAGGGTCGTCGACCACGGTGCCGCAAACCAGAGAAAGCGCAAGATCGCCTGCGTTGATTGCGAGGCCGTCGCCTTCTCGAACGTGCATGCATGGCTCGTCGCGCCGTGTGAGCGAGCAATCCTCGATGTCGTCGTGGATGAGCGCAGCCGTGTGGAAGTGCTCTATCGCAGCTGCCGAGGGCTTGGCGCGCTCGGGATCGCCTCCCACCGCCTCGCAAGCGAGCAAGCAGATCAGAGGACGATGGCGCTTGCCGGCATTGGCAGTGAATTCGGAAACAGGCCCGTAAAGATAACGGCGCATGTCAGGGTGCGAACCGTCCGCGAAGAACGTAGCGAGGTATGCGTCGAACCTCTTGGAGTGGCGCTTCAGATAGAGTTCGAATCTCGTCATGGATCTCCTTGATGCCGGACAGCCGAATCCAACCCGCAACCAGGCTCCGGGATTGGCACGCAGGCTAGGCCAGGCAGGTCACATCTTACGGGGCCGCACTTGTCGCGGCAAGAAGCCTCGACTCACGCCTAGCCGGCCCGGTAACCCTTCTCGAGGTAGACGCCCTGAGCATCGAATCTTCGGCGGAAGGAGAGCATCACGGCTAACAACGAGCCTATGGCAGTGGCAGCCGACACCATGAGCATGACCACTATCTGATAGTACGAAGCGGCCACGGGATCGGCTCCCGCGAGCACCTGCCCCGTCATCATCCCAGGTATGAAGACCACTCCGGCAGCGGCCATCATATTGATGGTGGGTATGAGGCCCGCACGCACCGCGGTTCGCACGCTGGGGCCGGCCGCCTCCCATGGAGTGGCCCCGAGGGCAGTCAGCGCCAAGATCTCGTCGCTGCGTGAATCCATGTCGGCAAAGGTCCTTTCCAGCGCAAGTGCGATACCGTTCATCGAGTTTCCGAGGACCATGCCCGCTATGGGAATCACGTAGCGCGCCTCATACCACGGCTGGACCTGCACGATCAGGCCTGTCACCGCAAAGGTGACCGTGAAGCCGGTGAGCAGCATGGTGACCATCGAGCTGCCGAGGATCCCCCGCGGAGCCTCCGGCGCTCGACGCACCACCGCCTGCGCAGCAGCGGCCATCATCAGCACCAGAATGGCGATCACCAGCCACGCGCTCTCGACACCGAAGACCCAGCGCAGAACGAGTCCTAAGGCGATCAGCTGGAGGTGAGTTCGAACTGTGGCGATCGCCAGATCGCGTTCGAGCCCTAGTGCGAGACGGACCGAGACCGCTCCGACCACGAGAACGAATCCGGTGGCCATCAAGAGCTGCGGCCAGCCTATCTCGATAACTCCTCCAGGAAGCTCGTTCATGGCGTGCTCGCTTCCGAAAGACGTCCTTTAGCCAGGTGGAGGCGACGTGCAGCCACTCCGTCGATGCGCTGGTGGCGCACCCGCACCACCCCGCCGCCGCCTTGCGCGAATGTGCGAGTCGCTTCGGCGACCATCTCAGCGGAGACATCGTCGAGGTTCGCATCGGGCTCGTCGAGCAAGAGCACGTCGGGTCCGGTCAGAAGCACCCTCAGCAGTGCCACGCGCGCACCCTGTCCCACCGACAGCCGCGCGACATCACGATCCAGTGAGATCGACGCCAGCCCGACGGAATCGAGCGCTCCGGCAAGCGCGGAGTCATCGGGCGGCGGCGTGCGCTCTTGGCGGACCTTGAGGCGCCAGGGCAGCAGGAGGTTGTCGCGCACCGTACCTGGAACGAGCGCAAAGCGTTGCGGAAGCAAGGTGACGCGCGAGCGCCACTCGGCAGGTATGTATTCTTCGGCCGGAAGACCGGCCAGTTCCAGCGAGCCCGTAGCTCCTGGCAACAGACGTGCGAGCGCTCTGAGAAGCGTTGTCTTGCCGACACCGGAAGGCCCCGCCACATCGACAACCTCTCCTGCTTCGAGACTGAAGTCGATACCGTCCAACACCACATGGGGGCCAGTGTCGTCCTCCGCCACGAAGCGCACCTCTTTGGCGGAAAGAAGCCTCACTCCTGACTACCAGCGTTCGTAGTGAACGAAGGACGGGTCGTAGCGGTCGACGGGTTCTTTCGCCTCGGCGGGATGACCGATGGCGATCACAGCAAGCGGTTCGACATCGTCGGGGATGTCGAGACGCTGCTTCAGCGGCCCGACGCGTTCCATCTTGGGATAGTAGCCGAGCCAGACCGCGCCGAGTCCAAGAGCGTGGGTGGCAAGCAGAGCATTCTGCACCGCCGCAGAGCAGTCCTGTTGCCACATGAGCGCGTGCTTGAGATCGACCGTGTCGCCGCACACGACGATGCCTACCGCCGCATCGGCGAGCATGCGTGCATACGGACTCGTTTGCGCAGCCGCGGCGAGCGTGTCGCGCTCGGTCAAGACGATGAATCTCCACGGCTGTTGATTGCCTGCCGAAGGGGCAGCCTGTGCGGCGCGCAGAACCGTCTCAACATCTTCTGCGGCGACCGGTTCTGCAGTGAAGCGTCGGATGCTACGCCTCGTCATGATCGCTTCGAGGGCCTCCATGCATCACTCCTCCTTAGCGTTGTCTCGTGCGCGTACGCGACGGGCATCGCGTGCGATCACGGGACTCGTTCCGAAGAGAAGGTCGTTGTCGAAACCGATCCTCTCGAGCGTGGTGAGTTCTTTGACGATCGTCATCAGATTGGCGGTCACCTCCGGTGAGTCGACCTTGAGGTCGTAGAGTTCCACTCCGTCAAGCTTACCGCGCTTCACAGCGTTGACGTAGGTCTTCCAGAGCGCTTGGCGTATGCGAGGACGAGTCGAAGGAGTACGCAAAGCATCCAGTATGCGAGTGCGGATTTCCTCGAGGACCGAAGGAGATGGGTTTCTGGGCAGCGCAGCGAGTTCGCGCCCCATAGCATCGGCGAAGGGACGTGATGTCTCCTGAATCACGAACTTCACGACATGCCAGGCATCGTAGATATCGCGAGATCGCGTCAGCTCCCTGTCTGCGAGCCAAAGCCACGCATGTAGGCGGCGGCGCCAATCCCACCAAAGCAAAGGGTTGGCAAGTGCGCTGTCGGGAATCAAGAACCACCCGGTCTCGAGCAGCATCGCACCGAACACGCCGCTGCCCTCGATTTGCTCGGCGCGCTTCTTGCCGACCCTAGCCCGGTAGACACCGCAAGAAGGCGATGCTTCCTTCACGATCACCGCTCGCACTTCGGCGCGCTCAAGCGCCTCCAGGCAAGCATGGCTTGCTGCTACGAGCACGTCGGTGACGTCGCGACCCCGCCGGTCGCGCACGGAAGCCTGCCCTGCGAGGACCTCCTGGCCAGATCCCGTGAGATGCACCGGCATCCTCGGCACCCCGAGACCTGCCATGCATTCGGGGCAGACCGGAGTGAAGACGAAATCCGATCGTTCCCTGCCAAGAGTGGCAAGCGCGTCGAAGGACTTGCCGTTGTAGCGAACGGGACACCTGAACACGCACGCGCTCACACCTACGGGAACCTTCCGGGTGATGAGTTCGGGCAACGATGGCCTCCCCTCGTCAGTGCGACAATAACTTTGGTCAGATGGGATATACCCGAGTAGACACTCGTGTAGATGAACCGCCGAGGAGGAATCCGTGCACGAACTCGCCATCGTGTGGTTTCGAAAGGATTTGCGGCTTGCCGACAATCCAGCGCTTGCATACGCGCTCGATCATGCACGCACCCTCCTTCCCGTTGTGATCGAATCCCCCGAGAAGGTCGGCGGCGACAGCGTGGGGCAGCATGCGGCTGCCTCTTCCTGGCGAACTGCTTCACTCGCCTCGCTCGATTCAGATCTTCGCTCGCGCGGAGCGGAGCTGGCAAAGCTTGCGGGTGACCCGAACGATCCGGCTCCGTTGCTCGCAGGCCTCGCGGTCGAGAGCGGAGCGACGCTACTTGCCGCCAACCGCGTCTGGGACCCAGCCTCACTCGCCAGCGAGCACGCGGTGACCGAGGCGTTGCGCACAGCAGGCGTAGAGGTCTATGTCGGCGAGTCTGCCTACCTGTCACCTCCGGGCGACCTTACGACTGCGGAAGGCAAGCCGTACAGAGTGTTCACGCCCTTCTTCCGCGCCTGGGAGCAGACCGTTCTGCCAGAGAAGCCGTTTCCGGCCCCGGAAAGGATCGTCCTTCCTGAGAAGCTTCCCCGCTCGGCGGAATCTGCAGTAGCGGCTTCTGCCACTGCGTCCGCGCCGAGGCTGTCGCGTTCCGGTGATGGCCACTGGCATCCTGGCGAAAAAGGCGCACAGAAGCGGCTCGCGAACTTCATCGCAACCAGGCTCGAGTCCTACGACGAGCTTCGCGACCGGCCCGACATGCACGCGACCTCGGAGCTCTCGCCGCACCTGGCAGCAGGCGAGATCACTCCTCGGCAAGTCGCAGACGCAGTGACATCCTCAGAAGTGGGCCAGGATGCAGCCCGGCCATACCTCCGGCAGCTGGCTTGGCGCGAGTTCGCGGCACACGTGCTGCACGCATACCCGGATCTCGCGACGCGTCCGCTTCGTCCGGAGTTCGAAGCGATGCCATGGGATGACGACGCCGAAGGCTTGAAGCGCTGGCAAGCCGGTGAGACCGGATATCCGCTCGTAGACGCCGGCATGCGGCAGCTGGCACAGACCGGCTGGATGCACAACCGCGTGCGGCTCGTGGCCGCGTCGCTGCTGACCAAACACCTGCTGATACCTTGGCAGCAGGGCGAGGAGCACTTTCGCCGCATACTTGTGGACTACGACCTCGCGCAGAACGCGTTCAACTGGCAATGGGTTGCGGGGTCGGGCGCGGACGCAGCACCGTACTTCCGAATCTTCAATCCGACACTGCAGGCGCAGCGATTCGATCCTTCAGGGGCCTACATCCGTCGCTGGGTGCCAGAACTCCAAAGGGTGCCTTCTCGCTGGATCGCCGAGCCCTGGAGGATGCCTCCGGCCGAGGCCGAAGCAGCCGCGGTGCGAATCGCGACCGACTACCCCGAACCTATCGTCGACCACAAGGAGGCGCGGGAGCGCGCACTGGCAGCTTACGCAGCGATCAAGAGCTGAACCCGGGTCGCGAAACGAGACAGCCCACGCATCAGCGGGGCTGCTCGGGAGCTTCAAGTGGCGGAGGCGCGTGCGAATCGAACACACCCGGGACGCTCTTCACGCCCCACTACGGTTTTGAAGACCGCGGGGGCCACCAGGCCCCATCCGCCTCCGCCGAGGATTGTGGCGATTGGCGCGCGCAGCGTCAACCGAGACGTCTCGCGGCATCCGGCGGTTACTACCCGCAGGCATCGAGCCCGCAAGCACCTGCCCACTCGCACAGATTGTCTGCGAATACCTCCGGCAGCTGGGCCACCAGGTCAGAAGCGTGATGATTCGGCCTGGCACCCATTGCGACTCCCGCGGCCCTGTTGGAGCGCGAAGCGCACACGGCGGCATCCACCGTCGGGAAGCCAGCGGCTAGGAACGCGGCGGCCAGACCGGTGATCGTGTCGCCGGTACCGCCTATAGCCTCGAGTTCGGGCACGCACGGATCCTCTACCACCGCGACGACCTCGCCGTCTTGGGCAATGTGGTCGCGCACGCCCTTAATCAACAGCACGCGCGAGGAGCCGCCGGTCTCCGTAGCCTTGCGCGCAAGCTCGACAGGGTCGAAGCCATTGGTCCCAAACAGATAATGCGATACGTAGGCAGGATGGGTTACGCACGGATCGGCCAGGAAGCCGACCTCGCCAACGTCGGGCGTCATGAGCTCGAACCGTGGCGCAAGACCTACGGCCTTCGCCGCGTACATGCCCCCAGCGTCGGCGACCAACGTAGCATCGGCGGCGCAGGTTGCGAGTTCCTCGACCGCGTGCTTCATGAGCGCCATGATCGGCTGCATGTAGTGGAACGCGATCACGGTCGGTCCGTGCGTGGCACATGCCTCGGCTAGGCGCGCGAACACGGCTCGCGTCCCGTCGCCGCGACCGATGTCGCCTCCGACAATCGCCCGGGGCGGTTCGACTCCCAGGTGGCCGGCCACCTGACAGGCCGCGCCAAGCATGGCCGAGGTGCCCTGAGACGCGGGTACGCGTACCCCCTCTATCAGCAGCGTGCCGTCAGGCTCGAGAGTCACGTCGCCCTCGAGCACGGGGCCACCGCTCACCGGATACGTCGCGACTACGAGGAGGCTCATTCGGTTGCACCCCCCTCGAGCTGCGCTTTCACTTCGAGGTAGGCACGATCGAGCATGAGGCCGCAGAGCG
>PWVH01000113.1 GCA_003563465.1 Coriobacteriaceae bacterium
CTCGAGGGTCCTCTCCCAGAAGTCCAGGAAGCCCTCGCCGAACTCATCCGATTCCCGCTTCAGCGATGATGCGCTCCACGGCACCGTCCACCCCGAGCGGCATCACGTGCACGCCGTCGGCCACGGCGAGCAGCTCGCGAGCCTGCTCGATGGCGAGCACGATCGACTCCTCGAGAGGGTCGGTCGCTCTCTCGATCCGGGCGGCTATCGCCTCGGGAATCATCAACCCCGCAAGGCGCTCGTTTACGAACCGCACGACTCTCGGGCTCTTCAGCAGCAGTATTCCAGCGATGAGCTTCACGCCGGAGGGCCGCAATTCCTCGGCGGCGCGGGCGAACTTGTCGAGATCGAACACGGCCTGCGTCTGGAAGAACATCGCACCCGCCTCGACCTTTCGTAACGCACGGTCGAGCTGGACGTCCCAGGGCTCGGCTTCGGGAAAGACCGCTGCACCAAGATAGAAACCGGTACCGCCGGCAAGCTCTCGCTCGTGCATGTCGCGACCTTCGTTCATGCCCGCCGCTACCGCGAGAAGCTGCGTGGAATCCAGGTCGAACACGCCCTTGGCCTCAGGATGATCGCCGCCGCGCGGATCGTCCCCGGTCACCACGAGAAGGTTCTCCAGACCGAAAGTCCACGCGGCAAGAAGGTCGGACTGGAGCGCAAGACGGTTCCGGTCGCGGCATGTCTGCTGGAATATCGGCTCGAAGCCCATTTCTAGCACCGTGCGCGAAGCGGCTAGGCTCGACAGGTGCAGTGTGGCCCCCTGATTGTCCGTCACGTTCAGCGCGTGGCACTGCGGACCCAGAATCGCTATCGACTCGCGCAGGCCAGTCATGTCCGTGCCCAGAGGCGGGGCCACCTCACCGGTGATCACGAACTCGCCGCGCTCCAGCGCATCGCGAAGACGGCTCATCGGCCTGTCTCCTTGCGCCCCGCCCTGAGATTCACCGAACCCGGCTTCAGTTTCTTGCTGAAGTCTTTGGGCGCTAGCGAGCCCGACGCCACCCGCCTCTGGGCGCTCAGACGGCGCCGAATGAGCACGTGGATGCACTCGCGATCGGTCAAGACCTCGCACATGCCCTCCCACATGCCTCCGCAAGGGCCATTCAGAAGCCCTTTGGGGCACGTGGTCACCGGACATATCCCAGCGGTGAGATCCAGTACGCATTCACCACACATCTGACAGCGCTCCTCGAAGACCCCGTGGCGAACCACATTGCCGAGGAACACCGACTCCAAACCCGGAAGCACCGGCTTGTCGACGGCGTCGGCGACCGTCTGCACTCCCGCACCGCACGACAGCACTAGAACCGCATCGGCGGTTTCGAGCGCGTCGTGATGCTTGCGCGCTGTAAGCTTGGTGTCTCCCTCATGACAAGCGACTTCGCCGATCGTCCAGCCGGCGACCTCGCGCCCGCTCTGCTCGATCGCCGCTTTGGCCTGCAGGACTTCTTCCTCTCCACCGGTCTTGGCCACCGTGGCGCACTGGCCGCAACCCATGATGAAGACTCTCCGCGCACCGATCTCTTCCAGATTCGCTTCTACGCGCGCCCAGTCTCTCGGACGGGTGATGATCATGACGAAGCCTCCTTGGCTGCCGAAACCGCTGCCCTCACGACTCGCACGCAACCCGGTGCATCGTCGGAGTATCCTGCTCCCACCATGCGAGCCCACTCTTCGGTCACCACTGCGCCGCCCACGAAGACAGCAGCATCACTTGCCGAGGAGTGTACCGCCTCGACGGTCGCTTGCATCGCCGGCAACGTAGTGGTCATGAGTGCCGAGAGGCACACGGCTTGGGCGTCGTTGTCAACAGCGTGGCCTACGACTCGCTCCGCCGGCACATCCACGCCCAGATCGTGAACGCGAAAACCCTGGCTCTCCAGGAGCGACACGCAGATATCCTTCCCGATCGAATGGATGTCGCCCTTGACGGTGGCGAACACCACAGTGCCCTCGTTCACGGCCGCCTCGGCGGCGGGCAAATGCGTCTTCGCGCGTTCGACAGCGGCCTTCATTGCCTGAGCGGCAACCATCAACTGAGGCAGGAAGACCTCGCCTCGGCCGAACGCGTCACCAAGACTCTGGATCGCCGGCGTCAACACCTCGGCGATAACCGCAGCCGGGGCGATTCCCCTCTCGACGAGCGCGTCCACCAGGCTGGGAGCGCCGTCGGCATCTCCTCGCTCGATCGCGGCTGCAAGAGCGGCTTCGGGCGCCTCTGCAGCGTCCGTTTCGGGCGCCTCTACAGGGCCTACTGCCGGCGCCTCTGCAGCGTCTGCTGCGGGCTCCGACGAGGATCCGGCCGTCTGCAACTCTTCTGCCCGAGCGCCTCCCCCTTCCACTGCAGCGACAAGCGCCACCCACCGGGCGAACTGCTCGTCGTGGCCCAGGAGCGCGTCGGCCGCCGCGGCAGAATACGCCGTCTCGAGATCGGAAGGGTTCGCTATCGCAGCGTTCAGACCTGCCGCTGCAGCCATCGCCAGAAACGTCGCGTTGAGTGTGGGGCGTCCGGGCAGGCCGTGGCTGACGTTGCTGACGCCCAGCACGGTCGCAAGTCCCAGCTCGTGCGAGACCGCCCGAAGAGCCTCCAGCGTGGTGCGCACCGCACCCGGTTCGGTGGCCGCTGTCAGCGTCAGCGTGTCGACCACGAGGTCGTCATCGCCAAGCCCGGCCTCGTAGGCCGCCTCGCACACCCGGCGCACCACCGCCAGGCGGTCCTCGGCGGTAGCCGGGATGCCGTCGTCATCGAGAGCCAGCACCACCACCGCAGCGCCGTAACGCGCCACGAGAGGCAGCACGGTCTTAATCGAGGCAGCCTCTCCGCTGACGGAGTTCACGAGCGCGCGACCCGGGTAGATGCGCAGAGCAGCTTCCAGAGCCGCTGGATCGGTCGTGTCGAGCACGAGCGGCAGGTCACTTAGCCCTGCGAGTGCCAGAACCGCCTTCGGCAACGCCTCGGCAGCGTTGACGCCGGGAGATCCCACGTTGACGTCGAGCGCATGCGCCCCGGCATGCTGCTGCTCGACCGCATACTCCCGCACGACCTCCATCGAACCGGCCTTTAGCGAGTCGGCCAGCACCGGCTTGCCGGTCGGATTGATGCGCTCGCCGATGATTGCGAGAGGTGCTCCAGCACCTATGCGTGCAAGACCTCGCGGCCCCGCGATCACCGTGCCGGCAAACCCGCTGCGACCGGTGACCACCGGCAGCTCGCTTACGGCCTCGGCGATCGCAGCGGTGAACTCCGGAGTCGATCCGCAGCACGAGCCGACCAGCGATGCACCGGCTCGAGCGAAGCGTGCGGCATAGGCGCCCATCTCTTCGGCAGTGCCCGGAAAGACCGTCCGGCCTTCTTCGAGCCGAGGCAGACCGGCGTTGGGCTGCACGAGGATCGGCAGTGCCGTGGCCTCCGCCATGGATTCCACCAGCGGAAGCATCTGCTCGGGGCCCAGCCCGCAGTTCATGCCGACGACGTCGGCTCCGGCTGCTTCGAGCACCACCGCGGCCGTCGCAGGATCGGTGCCGGACAGGTCCGTGCGACCCGAAAGCCCGAACGTCACGCTCGCGAGAATCGGTAGTTCGCAGACCGACTTTGCGGCCAGCACCGCACACCTGGCCTCGGCGATGTCGGTCATGGTCTCGACGATGATGGCGTCGGGCGCTTCGGCTGCCAGCGCTCTGACCTGCTCGGCGAACAGTTCGAACACGTTCTCGAAGTCCGCGGAACCGAGCGGCTCGAGCACGAGTCCGGTCGGACCTACGTCGGCTAGCACGAACTCCGCACTTGCGGCGCGCGCTACGCGAACGGCTGCCCGGTTGATCTCGGTAACCCGGTCCCCAAGACCGTGAGAAACAAGCTTGGCCCGGGTGCCTCCGAACGAGTTCGTGATTACGCACTGCGCCCCGGCTTCAACGTAGGCGCGATGGATTCCCGCGACCGCATCGGGATCGGTCACGTTGAGTTCTTCGGCGCAAGGCCCTCGTGTCAAGCCCGCACGCTGCAGCATCGTGCCGAAGGCCCCGTCTACGACGAGAACCTTCTTGTCCAGACGTGTCACGATGCCGGCCATGCCTGATCGATCTCCATCTCTTCCGAGCCGTGTCCCGGAGCTGGGCCCGAGAAACCGCATCGTAGAAGCGCATCCTAGAAGCGCAGTACGACGGCTCTCCGAGGACATGCGACCACGCACGCCTCACAATACACGCACTTGTCTTTGTCGAACACGAGCGTAGCGTCGGTTTCGGCCAGCGACAGCGCACCCGGGCGACACACCGCGGTGCATAGCCCGCAAGTCACGCAGAGCTCCTCGTCGAGACAGATGTCGCTAGCCGCCTCACGAACGGCCACGCCCTCGCTTTCCAGAAACGCGATTCCTGCTTCGAAAGCCTCTTTGCTGCCCGTCAGCTCGACGAGCATGCGTCCTTCCTGTTCGGGTTGGATCTGCGCTCGCAAAATGTTCGGCACCAGGTCGAAGTCCTTGACCAAGTGGTAAGTGATGGCCTTGGTCGCTTGCCGAGGAGGAAAGGTCAGGTCGATTCGTTTGCTCGGCATGATCAGATCGCCTCCTCTGTACGGATCTCTAATGGATTCACGCCTTGCGTGCCCGGCAGCGGTAGGCGCTGCAGCGGCGGCGCAAGTGTGAAACGCCGTTCGGCAATCCAGCGCTTGAGCTCCTCGGCAATGGCACGGGCCTTGGGCAGCGACGAGATCGGTCCGACCGGTACCTCCCTGCCGTCCACCACTATCGAGCCGCTGCGCAACTCCGCGTAGGTCACGCGGGCGAGCGCCGGACGGCTTCGCCTGGCGACCCCGTAGTCGAAGACGGTGGCGGTGATATCTGCGTCCGTGAGCGCCAAAGTCGCGGCGAGGTCTTCGTCGAGCACGGGAATCGGCACGCCGATACCGACGAAAGTGCTGACCCCGTAAGCCGTAAACGTCGCCGCACTGAAGAACTCCGCGCTCGCCTGCTTCAGGTCGGCGATGACAGCCAGGGTGCCTGCGGGCCCGACAGGTACCCCGTTGGCGTCACGCTCCTGATTCGGATTGTGCTGAGTGCCCTCCCACACGACGTAGCCTGGAGCGCCGGCCACGAAGCAGCGCGTCCCCACCCCGATCGCCCGGTAGGCCGGGTCGTTCAGCAGAGGAGAGAGAGCACCTGCCGAGCAGTAGGTGGCGTTGGCGAAATGCGGAAGGAGCGTGCCGAGGTAAGTGTAGAGCGCACGGTCCCCAGAGTTCACCGCCACCGCGTAGTTCTGATAGGCGTTGCGAGGGTTGAACAGGTAGGCCTGATTGAGGTCCTCGAGTGTGACCCACGTGTCGATCTCGGTACGCGGATAACAGTCCGTACCCGGCCCGATCGCGCGCAGTCTCACCGCACGGCCCCGCAGAAGGTCCTCGATGACGTGCGCTCCACCGTACTCGATACCGCGGGACTTACTCGGTTCGGTCGCCCCGATGAAGGTGTCGACCGCCGCAAGTCCGCCGCTCGCCGGCACGTCGTTAAGGGTTATCTCTCCCATCTTGATCGGTGGGTCCGAATGGCCGAAGTTCAGGAATGCCCCGCTCGAGCACATCGGACCGAAGGTACCGGTGGTCACCACGTCCACGGCTCGCGCCGCTTCCGTGACGCCCTCACCTGCAGCAAGGCCGCCGAACTCCTCGGCGGTCATCACGACCGCTTCTCCCGAAGCGATGCGTGCGTTGATCTCTTCCCAGCTCTTGGCCATCGCGTGCCACCTCCAACAAAAAAGCGCTCCCGCCTGACGTCTGCCAGGGCGAGAAGCGCTTCGCTTCACGCGGTACCACCCGACTTCGCGGCCCCGCTCTTGCTCGGATCGAGCAGGTGCCGCCTCTTCGAGCACGGGATCTGATATACACGCAGCGGCGGGAGGTGCGACCGCGCCAGCTCCGATGCTCTAAAGCCCTGGGTAACGGGGGCGTCCGTCCGGCATTACTAGGCGTTGCGGGCGGTTGCCGCCGACTCTCGCGCCGTTCCTCCGGATGCCTCCGGGGCCATGTTCCGCGGCTGTTTGGACGCCGGTTCTCAGCTTCCCCGGCTCTCTGAGGTCCTACTGGGGCCGCGTACTCATCCCCATCAAAAGCTCTGTTTGGGATTGCCGAGGAGTTTACGCCTGGTGCGCGCCTGAGTCAACGAGCGGTCGGGCGTGCAAGCCCTGCCCTTACGAATCGACTCTCGCCAACGCAGTCGCGACGATCTCGGCGTGGTCGAACGCAAGCTCCGGCAGCGCGTCCAGCCGGTGCCACGCCGCCTCTTCCGCATCGTCGCCACCATAGACCTCAGGCGGGACCTCCCCCGCATCCCCGGCGTAGACGACGCTCACCGTCCACCCGCGAGGATCGCGGCCTGGGTCGCCGAAGGCTCCCACCTGCAACAGTGGCCCGTCGAACGTTAGCCCGGTCTCTTCGGCCAATTCACGCCGAGCTGCATCCACAAGGCGCTCTCCTTCGTCGACGAAGCCACCCGGCAGAGCCCACTTGCTGCGAAACGGTTCCTGTCCTCGGC
>PWVH01000120.1 GCA_003563465.1 Coriobacteriaceae bacterium
CGTGTACTCGAGCGTCGACACGGTGGCGTCGTACATGAGGTACTGGATGGCGGTAAGCGCCTGCGAACCGCCGGGGATATCATCGATACCCAGCCCCAGACGGTGGCCAAAGTGCGTGCTCGCCTGAGCGAACGGCACCTTGTAGGCCTCCAGGTCCGGTACCTCTCCGGCCTTCGCACCGCTGTAGGGCGGTATGAAAGCGCCCGTTGGGGGTGCGAGGTAGAGCGTGTGGCACGTGGCGCAGACTGCGGTGACCGTCTCTTCACGCATGAGTACGTAGTCTCCGGCAGCCTCGTGGATGTCGTGACATTGCAGACAGACATCGGTGTTCATGCTGTACCCGCCGTGCGGCGAGCCGTGGTAGTCGGGATGGCAGGAAGCGCAATCCGTATCACCCTCGTTCATCGCAGCGATGACGATAGGATCCGTACTGAAGTGGCAGGCCGCACAATCGTCGTGGGGCGCAACCACGAGGGAGTTGCTGTGGCAGGCCTCGCAACGGGTACCGGCGATCGTGCTCGTGTGAGCGGCAGCGAGATCGTCGGCGCTGTGCTGGGGCATTGCCGGATAGCCCGGGTTGTGACACCAGACGCAGTCGAAATTGCCGGGCTCTTCCGGAGCCGGCGGGCTGTGGTCTCCGATGCTGATATCGCTGTAGGTCGCCCCGGGATACTCGCCCGGCGCGTGGCAGCCAGGTGTGGAGCAGTTGATCTGTTCGGTGCCCTCGTCGACGTGGTAGCGGCCCGCGTGGCACACCCAGCAGTCCTCGTTCTCGAGAACCAGCTGTGCACCTACGGTAGCCACGCTCAGAAACATGGCTACAAGGAGCGCTCCTAGGAGGATGCCTATCAGCCGACTGCGCCGGACCGAAGAGACCTTCATGCCGGGTTCGGCCTCGTCAAACGCCATCGTACCTGGCACCTCCTCAAACCTCTGATCGCGTAGCTATCAGCCCAGTGCCGTCGCGTCTTGACGTTCGAGAGGTGCGGGAAGCCGACGACGTGTGATGCCCGCTGTATGTGACGCCTGATGTGAATCTTATCACAGACGTGGCCAGTCCCGCAGGCCCTCCGCAGGCCAGAATCCTTCGCATGCCGCAGCCCGTGCATTGTGCCCGAGGTTGCTATCCAGCCAACGCGAAGCGGGCCGACCTGGATGGGTCGGCCCGCGTGCCGTGCGGGTAGTGCAGTAGCGCCACAGACACTACTTGTTGGAGAAGAACCTTGTTGGGTCTCCAGTTCTGGTAGGAGGCTCGGAGCCCTGCCATCCGTGGAAGTAGCTGACGTACCCGTGACACTTCAGACAGGTGCCATCGTTGATGTTGCCGAGAACGTCTCCGAACCCGACAGCGTTGTCGATTACCGTCCGGGTGTTGATACGATCGTTGCGGTAGTTGTTGACCACGGTCGTGTCAGGCACGTAGCCGTCCCACATCAGGGTCGACGTCGGCTCGCCAGAGGCATCGCGATAAGTGCCGTCACCAGCATACATCCAGAGATTGCCAGCGGACGCGACCTTCTCAGTCGTTTCGAGCATACCAGCAGGACGTACCCACTCCCACACCGTGATGTTGCGGTTCGCGTGCGGCCAGGCAGTGGTGTTGGTGGCCTTGCCGATCATGTCGTGACAAAGCGAACACCAGCTGTCGCCGGGGGTGAAGATCGAGCTGTGGCAGGTAGAACCGCCGCACGTGCTCGTCCGGGTCATGGAAGTCCTGTGACCGGTAAAGAGCATATCGAGTGTATCGGGGTCCTCTGGATCGGAGGCGCGTGGCTCTGCATAGCCCCACGTGTTGACCGCGAACTGCGAGCTGGTATGGCAACCGGACTGACCGCAAAGGTAGCCTGTCACCATCGCTCGCGTACCCTGCTTGCCAGCTGTGGTCAGGTCGCCCCAGTAGGTGTCGAGGTTGCCCTCGGTCACGCCGCCGCCGAGGTTGCCCGCAGCGATAGCGGCACTCATGCCCTCGTCCAGGGCGGGATTGAGCAGGAAGCTTGCCGCCACGGCGTAGTCAGAAGCGATACCGCCGTGAATGCCCGCATGGCATGCGCCAGTGCAGTTCTGCCCAGCGTGCGGTCCGCCATCCTCGTAGACGGAAGGCCACTCGACGAGCAGTTCGGTCGGATTGGCACCGGCTGGCGTATGGCAAGCGACGCATGACTCACCAGCGGCAGTCAAGTACAGGTGATCTCCTACACCCGCAGTGTCGCGGGCGGAGTAGGCGCGGTGTACCGAGTGGCAAACGGCGCACTTGGTAGTACTCGCCGTGTAGTCGCCGTGTGGACCGGTCTCGTTGCCATCTGCATAGAGGTCGGCGATGACGTTAGCGGTAGTCCACGACATGTAACCCGGGAAGTCGCCTTCTTCGGTACCCCAACCTGCGTACATTGCCATCGCGACCGAGCTGAAAGCGAACACCAGGACGGTGGCGAGGGCCATGACGAAAAGAACTCTCTTCATTCTTCGGACTCCTTTGTTCGGAGGATCGAAAGTCGATGTCATTCTCATACTCACACCTCCCTCCCGACATTGGCTTTCGTGCGAGGAATCACGATCCCACATAATCTACACAATACGCCATCTACGCGACAGGGGCAAGGTTCGTTAAGCCATGCTTTGCCAACTAGGAACCCCTGCTCAAATCACGTGGGACCGGCACCGCTTTCCACGTCTTGCGCCTCAATCGATGCTGTCTCGCGATTCCTGTTCCTGTGCCTCATGATTACCCAAAGAACCAGGATGATAAGCAGGACGACGAGCGGGAAGCAGCACGCCCGCAGCGGACCTGAAAGCAGACGGCGGGCCGCAGCCAACGGCGATTCCCCCGAATCCGGTAGACGGATTATCTGGGCCCGGCTGTTGCCGGAGTCCGCCACGACGAACCAGTCGTACTCCGCGTCGTAGTCGATGTCGGCCGGATAGGCGAACTTGCCGTCTTCCCTGCCATATTCGCCCCATTTACCGAGGAAAGAACCGTCCTCGGTGTCGAAAGCGGCAATCGAGAAGTCGAGCAGGTCGATAACGACCAGGCGTCCCGCTCCGTCGAGAGTGGCGCCCATCGGCACCTGCATGAACGCAGGATACTGTTCGGCATACTCCTCGAGCTGCTCGGCGGTCACAGGCTCGCCCATGGCCTGGTTGCCCGGAGGCCCGGTCTCGACCATCCACACGCGAAAACCCTCCGCGTCGTACTTGCTGATCCGGTTGTTGAAAGAGTCGACGATGTAGGCGTTGCTGTCTTCATCGAGTGCAACGCCGTTTACCTTGTCGAACTGGTCCTCGTCCCTTCCGCGAGTGCCGATCACGCCGATGAGTTCGCCGTCGCGGCTGTAGGCGGCAAAACCGGCCTCGGCACCGATGACGGCCATTTCGTTGTTCGCGGCCACGGAAAGCGGTGCAGGTATGGCGATCGTCTGCTGCAGCGTTAGGTTCTCGTCGTAGACCCTGACCGTGTCGTAGGTGGACTCGGCAACGTATAGCCAGCCGTCGGGTGCCACGGTGATGCTCGACGGGAAGTTGAAAGTGTCTCCGTCTCCCGAATCACCGGAGAACTCCTGCAAGAAGCGGCCGGAGCCATCGTACTTCACCAGCCGGAACCTGATCTGGTCCGACACCCAAAGCGCTCCCTCGTCGGGATCTACGGCCACCGATGCGGGCTCCGTCATCTGACTGATATCGGGCCCGTATCCGTAGATCGACCTCACCCAAGTCACGCCTCCGAGATCTTCTTGACTGGGGATTCCCGCAGGTCGAATGAGCTGAGTCAGGAGGAAAGTGGTGATCAGCAGGATGATGATGAGGATGACGATGAGCGCCGTGAGTATCCTGCGCCCACGCTTGGAGACGTACTCCTGCTCCTCGCGGTCGGGCAGTTCGATCCCGAACTCGTCGTAGGTGCTCCCGGCCATCTACTCACCTGCTCCGATCTCTTGTAGCCCTTCGCGTGCCTCTTCGAAATCCGGCACGTAACGAAGCGCTTCGCGGTAGTCCGCTTCGGCGCCTTCGAGATCGCCCATCTGAGTCTTCAGATACGCCCGGTCTACCAGTATGCCAGCCGCCTGAGGATTGTCCTCGAGATAGACGTCGAGCATCTCGATGCCCTCGGCCCACCGTGACTGCTCCCGGTATATAGCTGCCTTGCTAGTCGCACTGAAATAGTAATTGTCATGGATGCCGAAGGCCATCGCCCAGTTCGGCCCCTCTGCGTCGCCCCGCTGCAGTTCTTCTTCGTATGCCGCCCGGGTCAACTCCATTACCTCGGTAAAGGCGTCGAGGGCTTCATCGTAGCGGCCCTGCGCGGTGTAGAGAACCCCGGTGCAGTAGAGCATGTTCGCGCCCCGCGACTGGTCAAGCGCGCCGTTGGCGTCTACCTGCTCGATCATGGTTCTGGCCCTCTGGTACTGCGAGTCGGCGATGAGCGCAAGTATGTAGGATTGCCAGTGCTCGATGGTAGCGTCCTCGGCGCGGGTGGCCGACTCCCAAGCCATGACGTCGCGCTCGGCTACGGTTCGCGGAGCAGTCGGAGTGAGCAAACCCATATAGAGAGCGGAGATGACGGTCAGCAGGTAGAGGATGACGAGCACCAGGGCGCCTATGCCCATCGCGCGCACCCGGCGATCCTCCCACATGGAGCGCTTGCGCCTGCGCACCCGTCTGGAGCGAACTGCACTGTCGCCGGTACCGGTCTCTGGCGAGCCGGAGCCGGCCCCAGGCACACCGCTGTGCCTGTAGGCATCGTCCCGCTCGATCGGTTCGTCCATCAACGACCTCCATGAAGCCAGGTCGGCGTACGTGCGGGCTGGTTAGTGATTCGGACGACGCTCAGGCTATCACAGCTTGCCCGTTTCACCTCACGCTGCAATCGAGTCCGCAGATTCGACACGATCTGTCTCGCAAATCGCGTGCCGCCGCGCGTCTTGGGTCAACCTGGCGGCCTGCCGAGCTATTCCAGGTCCTCCGGCACCGCGATGTGCCCTGCGACCGCCGTTGCAGCCGCTACCGCAGGCGAACTCAAGTAGACCTCGCTCGCAGGGTCGCCCATGCGGCCGACGAAGTTGCGGTTAGTCGTGGCCACAGCCCGCTCTCCCGCTGCAAGTACGCCCATGTGCCCGCCGAGGCACGGCCCGCAGGTGGGCGTGGAGACCGCGGCGTTGGCATCGAGGAAGATATCGGTCAGCCCCTCGCGTATGCATGCGCGATAGACCTCTTGGGTGGCCGGGATGATGATGAGCCGCACGCGATCGTGCGCCTTGCGGCCCTTTAGCACATCGGCGGCGATACGCATGTCTTCGAGACGCCCGTTCGTGCACGAGCCGATCACGACCTGGTCGACCCAGATGTCGCGCGATTCCTCGGCAAGGCGTGTGTTCGAGGGAAGGTGCGGGAAGGAGACTGTGGGCTTGAGAGCCGACGCATCGATCTCGATGATGCGAGCGTACTCGGCGTCCGGATCGCTCGCGTACTCGGTCCATGGCCGCTCGGCACGGCTCTCGACGTAAGCGCGGGTAGTATCGTCGACGGCGATGATGCCCGACTTGCCGCCGGCCTCGATGGCCATGTTGCAGATGGTCATGCGGTCGTCCATGCCAAGCGAGTCGATGCTCGGACCCGTGAACTCCATCGCCTGGTAGAGAGCACCGTCGACGCCGATCATGCCGATGATGTGCAGGATGAGGTCCTTGCCCGAGACCCACTCGCCGAACTCGCCGCTTACCTCGAACTTGATCGAGGCAGGCACCTTGAACCACGTCTCGCCGGTCGCCATGCCGGCGGCGGCGTCGGTGGAGCCCACGCCGGTCGCAAACGCGCCCAGCGCACCGTAGGTGCAGGTGTGGCTGTCCGCACCGATGATGACATCGCCGGGCACTACCACGCCCTGCTCGGGCAGAAGCGCGTGCTCCACGCCCATACAACCGATCTCGTAGTAGTGAGAGATTCCCTGCTCGCTGGCGAAGTCGCGCATGGTTTTGGCCTGCTCGGCGCTCTTGATGTCTTTGTTGGGCGTGTAGTGGTCGGGCACGAGCGCGACGCGCTCGGGATCCCAGACCCGCTCGGCCCCGGTGCGCCGGAACTCACGGATGGCGATGGGGGCCGTAACGTCGTTTGCGAGAACGATATCGAGCGAGCAGTTGATGAGCTGCCCTGGCTCGACTCCCTCGAGGCCCGCGTGGGCGGCGAGTATCTTCTCGGTGATCGTCATGGGACGAGGCATGCGTGGCTCCTTCTCGAGCGGTGTATCTCAGTCCGTGTATCTCAGTCCGTGCATTCTACGCGATGGAGGGCGTCGCTGCGAGGACCTCGGAAGCCGCGCCTGCTACGGTAACGGCAAGACTCGTGCGGCCCTGCTTATGGCCGTCTCGGACATGTCCCCCGTGGCAAGCGGCATGACCGCCTCGCTCTGACGGTCGAGAAGTGTGGCTCTCCGAGCGGTGGCCTGTGCGTGCTCGATGAGCGCCTGGTCGTCCAGGTAGACGCCGGTCCGGGCGTGCAGCGCTGCGAG
>PWVH01000034.1 GCA_003563465.1 Coriobacteriaceae bacterium
CCGGTCCAGGCGCCTTGCAGCCTGCGAGTTCTGGCGGCTTGGGACCCTTATCGTGCCTCTCTGCAAGTCCTGGCGGCTTGGGAGGCTTTGTCGTGCCTGCGAGGGCCTGCGAGGGTGTTAGAATGCCGTGAGCATGCGGGCAAGACCGCAGCCGGAAGGAGAAGAGAGCCGATGAGGATCGTTGTACTGGGTGGGGGGCCGGGTGGGCATGCGGCGGCGTTCGAAGCGGCTCGCCTCGGTGCCGAGGTCGTGCTCGTCGAAAAGGAGCGCCTCGGGGGGACGTGCCTGAACTGGGGCTGCATACCCACGAAGACGATCCTGCGCTCGGCGCGCATCGTTTCAGACACGGCTCGCGCCGCTGAGTTCGGACTCGAGCTGGCCGATAGGGCCGGAGTCGATGTTGACCGGCTTAAGGCACGCAAGGAGAGCGTGGTCGACGAACTAGTCGCACAGGTCGAGTCGACCGCTCGGCGTCTGAAGGTGCGCGTGCTCTATGGTGCAGGTCGCCTGGTGGGGCCGAACGCCGTTGAGGTGGAGCTTGCGGCGGCGGGCGCCGAGGGCGGCGTGGCTGGCGACACGGAGCGCCTCGCAGCCGACGCGATCATCCTTGCGACAGGATCGGTACCGGTTCGCCTTCCGGCGATCGACCACGACCTGCCCGGCGTATGGACCAGCGACGAAGCAGTCTCGCTCTCCGCTATTCCCGACGAGATAACGATTGTAGGCGCAGGCGTGATCGGGCTCGAGTTCGCATGCGCATACGCCGCCTTCGGCAGCAAGGTCACCGTAGTCGAGATCATGGAGCAGGTGCTTCCGGGAAACGATAGGCGCGTCTCCAAGACGATCGAGACGGCGCTTGAAGGTATGGGCGTGGAGTTCTTCCTCGGCGATGCCGTAGAGAGCGTCGAGCAGAACGGCGATCGCGTGCGCGCTCTTCTGCGCAGCGGCCAGACGCTCGAGACCGAGGTCGTCTTAAGCGCGCCGGGGCGCATGCCGAATTCGGCCGGTCTTGGGTATGCCGAGGCCGGTATCGAGATGGACCGCGCGGCGGTCAAGGTCGACAGCTACCTTCGGACCAGCTTAGAAGGCGTGTTTGCGATAGGCGATCTGATCGGTGGGATGATGCTTGCTCACGTCGCCGAAGAGGAGGGCACGCTTGCCGCCCGAAACGCCGTCGCCGAATTGAGGACCGTCGGGGCGGCGCCTATTCTGGAGTCGGTGCGCTACGAGTGCGTACCGGCATGCGTATACACCTTTCCCGAGGTCGCCGTGGTCGGCTCGGCACGCGATTCGGCCAAGGAGAGCGGCATCGATGCAGTGCAGGCGGTCGCGAAGTTCGCGGCCAACGGCAAGGCCCTCGGTGAGGGGGAGGCCGAAGGATTCGTGCAGCTAGTAGCCGAGAAGGGCACCGGACGTATCGTCGGCTGTCAGATCGTCGGTCCGCATGCTGTCGAGATCATCCATGAGGTCGCGGTGGCGATGCGCCAAGATATCTCCGTACGCGAGCTGGCCGAAACGGTGCACGCACATCCGACCGTGAGCGAGGTCGTCAAGTTCGCGGCGGTCGATGCGGCAGCCAAGTGTGGCTGCTAAGGCGGGTGGCGGTCCGATGACGTACTCGCACGGGGTAGGACAGACCGATGCCCGGTTGCCGGCCTGGCTTCGGCGTCCGATCGCGGCCTGCGGCGCCGTGGACACCGTGGCCGGACTCCTCGGCGAACTGAATCTGAACACCGTCTGCGAGAGTGCGAAATGCCCGAACCGGGGGGAGTGCTACTCGAGCGGGACGGCGACCTTTCTCATCATGGGCGATGCATGCACGCGCAGATGCCGTTTCTGCGCGGTGGACGGACGCGAGCCGTACCCGCTCGATCCTGAAGAGCCGGAGCGCGTGGCCGAGGCGGCCCGGCGTATGGGACTCTCGCATGCGGTCGTGACATGCGTGACTCGCGACGATATCCCGGATGGGGGAGCGGCCCATTTCGTGGCCACGGTCGAGGCCATGCGCGCCGGATCGCCCCGGGTGACCGTAGAGGTTTTGACGAGCGATTTCGCTGGACGGATGGCCAGCGTGGACGCGGTTACGGGCGCGGGACCGGACGTCTTCGGCCACAACGTCGAGACCGTGCCGCGCCTGTATGCAGACGTGCGCCCCGGGGCCGACTACACTCGCTCGCTCGGCGTTCTGGCACGCGCCAAGGCCGGTAGCTCGAAGGCCGGTAGCGCGGAGTCGGGCCGCGCGGTGCCAGGTCGCGCCAAGAGCGGTCGAGCGGAGCCGGGTCGCGTGGGGTCGGGCCGCATCGAATCCGGCCGCGACAAATCCGCTCTCTTCACGAAGTCCGGGCTGATGCTGGGGCTCGGCGAATCCGCCGAGGAGGTCGTCGAGGTAATGTGCGACCTGCGTGAGGCTGGTTGCGACATGCTCACTTTGGGGCAGTACCTAAGGCCGAGCGTCGAGCATATGCCGGTGGCGAGATTCGTGAAGCCCACAGAGTTCGAGTCATTTGCACGCAAGGCGCGGGAGCTTGGGTTTTCCGCGGTGGCTTCCGGTCCGTTCGTTCGTTCGAGCTATCGCGCGGCCGAACTCGCCGAGGCGCAAGCCGCCGAAATTGCCCAAGACCGCTCTACTGACTTCACCAGGGCGCAAGCCGCCGAGACTACCTTGGAATCGGGCGCCTAGAGGTTCGGCTGCCTGGGCGCGGGCCACGGCCGCTCGACCCTCATTCGACGATTGCGGGCTCTCCGGCGCGGTCGCGTCCGTGCTTCTTTGCTTCGTAGAGGCTTGTGTCGGCGGCGGCGAAAAGGGAATCGATGGTCTTTTGCGCAGACTCCGGCTCCTCATGCGGGATCAGAACCGCTCCTCCGATGCTGACCGACAAGAGCACGCGTACTCCGTGCTCGTCTCGGCAGTCGATATCGCGCACGCTTTCCATTATGCGGTCTACGAACGCCTGGTAATCCTCGGCCTTGGTCTCCGGGGCCACCACGGCGAACTCATCGCCACCGTAACGTGCGACCAGGTCGCTGTCGCGGGTCGAGGAGCGAAGCGCTTCGGCGACCTTGGTTAAGACCTCGTCGCCCACGGGATGGCCGTAGCTGTCGTTTATCTTCTTGAAGCTGTCGACGTCGACTAAGAGCAGCGCCAGAGGGTGCTCGTAACGATGAGCCCAAGAGACCCACTGCTCGAGATGGGCGAGGATGCCACGCCGGTTGAAAAGGCCCGTGAGCGTGTCGCGCGTCGCATGTCTGGAGAGGGTGACGTTGTCGCGAAGCGCCCGTTCGAGCACGCGAGAGAGGAAACGGGCAAGGGTATCGCTCTCGCCTGCTTGCCCGATCGCTTTTACGAGCTTGGTGATGTGCTGAGTGTACGCGTCGCGATGGTGGCCTGTTCGGCCGGGCTCGGCAAGCTCTATCAAGTCGGAGAAGACCGAGTCGAGCATGAAGAACTCGAGCTGTGTCGCCAACTCGATCATCTGCGCAGGGGTGAGCGTGGAGATGTCCTCGGGCAAGGAAGCGTGGACGTCCTCGCGGACCTGTTCGAGACTGCGCACCAAGGTGTCGGGATGGGTCACGACATCGGGCACGAGCCCTTGCGACCAGGCCTCTAGCAGTTCTAGCCACCAGCCAACGTGAGAATTCTCTTCGATGGCGAGCTGCTCGAACACTTCGGCCAGTTCCGGATCGGAGCAGTGTTCGGACATCGCGCTATATGTCGTGGCGGCGAGGCTGTCGAGCTCAACGCAGATCTCGAGGATGTCGCGCACGATCTCTCCGATGTCGTTTCGGCCCGATGTCATCAGTATACCGCTCTGATGAGACGCTCGCGTGTCGAAGCTTTGACGAGATACCCGCGCGTGGTCGTTGACGCAGGACCGCTCGCGCGGCGAAGATAGGATCATGACCTACGAGCCCCGCACATACCGCCGCACCGCGCATCCGTCTGGCCTGGTCTGCTTCGAGGTCGCCATCAAGGAGACCGACTTGCAGGTATGTGCCGCCGAGGACATGACGGACCTGGCCGAGGACCTCGTGGTCAGGGCACGCTGGGAGATAGAGAGCTTCATCCGCGGTCATCCCTACTTTCGCGAGACGCTTACTCCTATAGACGTCCCAGCCGAAGCACCGCCTATCGTCAAGCGCATGGCCGAGGCCGGCCGAATCGCCCGCGTAGGGCCGATGGCTGCTGTGGCAGGGGCGATCGCGGAGTACGTGGCGCGAGGTCTGGCCGAGGTGTCGCCGGAGGTAGTCGTCGAGAACGGAGGCGACATCTACATGATGGGCCGCGAAGAGCGCACGGTGGCTCTTTGGGCGGGTGACGGCGGCGTCAAAGGGCTGGGGCTTCTGGTGCGCGGCGGCTTGCAACCGGTAGCGGTGTGCACCTCCTCGGGCCAGGTGGGACACTCGCTTTCGTTCGGCACGGCCGATGCCGTGACCGTGCTGGCAAGAAACGGGGCCCTGGCCGATGCCGTGGCCACCGCGCTTGCCAACCGCGTGCGCGAGCCCGACGACATCGAGCGGGCGATCGAGGCGGCGCGCAACGTGATGGGCATCTTGGGCGTGATAGTCACCGTCGAGGGTCACCTCGGCGCATGGGGTAACGTGCGGCTTGTATCGCTGGCCGAGGCGGACGACGAAGCGGAAGGCGATGAGGACTCGGGCGCCGCGGACGAGGCGGCCCCGGAAGCTGCGGACGACACGGGCTCTGAGGCCGTCTAGGAGCGAGTCGCGGATTACAGAGGGGCGTGATGATGGACAGCATCGACGAACTCGACATGTACGAGGCCGAGAAGCGCCTCGCGCTCTACAACGAGTATCGTGACGCGGCGCGGGTCTTCACCTACTACGTCGAGACCGAATTGCGCGCCTACCTGGCCAATGGGGTCGAAGTCGAGCCGCATGCGGGTGAGGGCGGCGTGTACTTCAAGGTGACGCTGACCGATGTGTGGATCTACGAGGCCGAACGGCTCAACCGTTTCGTGCCCGAGACGGTCGTCTATTCGGTGGGCGACGTTCATGTCCAGCGCCTCAAGGCCGAAGAGTAGCCGGCGAGATGGCTTCCGAGGCGCCGCGCGATAAAGACGACGCTGCCAAAGGCACCCCCGCCGAGCGCGCCGCCGCCGCCGAGCACACCGCCGCCGAGGAGCGCGCCGAGGCTTTGCGCCGCGAGATCGCGCATCACGACTACCGCTACTACGCCCTCGACGCGCCCGAGATCTCCGACGACGCCTACGACGCGCTCGTGCGCGAACTGCGCGAGATCGAGGAACGCTGGCCGGATCTCGTGACGCCCGACTCGCCGACCCAGCGCATCGGAGCGCCACCGAGTGCGCAGTTCGCGCCGGTCGCGCACTCGCAGCGGATGTACTCGCTCGACAACGCGATGGACCTCGGCGAGCTAGATGCGTGGTTGCGGCGAGTGCGCGACGCCGTCGGCGAACGCGAATGCGCCTTCATCTGCGAACTGAAGATCGACGGCTCCTCGCTCGCGCTCGTCTACGAGGAAGGCGTGCTTACACGCGCTGCGACCCGGGGCGACGGACGCACCGGAGAAGATGTCACCGTAAACGTTCGCACCATCCGCGACGTTCCGTTGCGGTTGCGAGAGGAGGCGGCCTCCTCCGGGCCGCTGCCGTTACCGATCGAGGTTCGGGGCGAGGTCTACATGCCCAAAGCGAGCTTCGAGCGTCTGAACGAAGCGAACATAGAGGCAGAAGTAGCACCCTTTGCCAACCCGCGAAACGCCGCCGCGGGCTCTGTCCGTCAGAAGGATCCAGCAGTGACTGCTTCGCGAGACCTCGCGACGTTCATGTACCAGGTTCTCGATCCGCGGCGCCTGGGCCTGGCCCGACAGAGCGAAGCGCTCGATTGGCTGAAAGCCGCGGGCTTTCGCGTGAATCCTGACGTTGTGACGTGCGCTTCGGCGCAAGAGGTCCGCGACTTATGCGCCTCGGCCGTAAACAGACGCAACGAGCTGCCCTACGAGATCGACGGCGTGGTGGTCAAGCTGGACTCCTTTGCACTGCAGGACGAGCTCGGCTACACCAGCAAGGCGCCGAGATGGGCGATTGCGTTCAAGTTCCCGCCCGAGGAGAAGACCACCGTACTGCGCAACATACGCGTGCAGGTCGGTCGAACCGGCGCGCTCACACCGCTTGCTGAGTTCGATCCGGTCAGCGTTGCCGGCTCGACCATCGCGCGAGCCACGCTGCACAACGCAGACGAGGTTCGTCGCAAAGACGTGCGCGTAGGCGACACGATCGTGGTTCGCAAGGCTGGCGATGTGATTCCCGAGGTGGTGGGCCCTGTCCTCGGCATGCGGCCTGAGGATGCCGAGGAGTGGCGGATGCCCGAGGAGTGTCCGTCATGCGGCGGGCCGGTATGGCGGCCCGAGGACGAGGCCGTTGCGCGCTGCACGAACGTGGGGTGTCCCGCGCAGCGGTTGGAAAGGCTCGAACACTGGGCGAGCCGTGGGGCG
>PWVH01000074.1 GCA_003563465.1 Coriobacteriaceae bacterium
CGGGCCGAAAAGCTCCTACTGCCGTGTCCCAAGCGGCCGCGCCGGCCGGAAGCGCAGTATCGTAGTTGCTGTGCTCCGTGCCGTCGGCTAGAAAGACCGACACCGTACCGGTGGTCTCCCCCGAATTGGCGACCACGATCTCGTTGCCGCTGCTCCCCGTTATCACGTTGCCTATCGAAGGGCCGCGAGGAGCTGCGCGTGTCGTGTGTGTGGTCTCACTGGAACGACTCACTATGTGCATCTCGCCGGGCCCCGAAGGATTCTCCGTGAGAGTGGTCACGACCAGTTCGGGTACCCCGTTGCCAGTCAAGTCACCCGACGCCAGGCCGGAGGCATAATCGCCGACAGACACCGGGCCTCTCACCCTAGCGAAAGCCGAACCGTTGAACCGGTAGAATCGCAGCTCGCTTTCTCCTCCGGGGTCGACACTGACTGCTGCGACCTCGTTCATGCCGTTGCCGTCTTCTACGAAATCCCCAATCTCCAAGAAGGCGGCTGCTTCATCGATTCCATAGGATGTGACCGCAAGTCCCTTGAGCGGATCGTGGCGGAACACGTGCAGGACCGGAGAATTCGGGTCGGCTACAACGAGTTCCACGGCGTCGTCACCGTTGATGTCGCCGTAGGCGACCGCGCCAGGACGCCCGCTTCCGTTCACCCGATAGCGCCGAGGTCCTTCGAGCGATGAGGGGGTATCCGTCGTCTCGCGAGTGTATACGTGCAGCGCACCGTACACCCCGGGTAGGACCGAGGGTTCCCAAGTGACCACAAGCTCCTCGCCGAAAGAAACATCAGGAACCGCGATCGAGGCCATGTCGGTAGCGATCTCCGACTCCTCGCCATGGCAAGAGTAGCAAAGCTCGCGTCCCTCGATCTCGGCGAGCTTAGGTAACAGGCGGCCTTCGTCGTTGCCATCGTCACGGCCCATCGGATTGTGACAGTTCTGGCATTCTCCGGCGAGTCGTGTCGTCTCCTCGGAAGCCCACTCGGCGAAGACGGGCACGGTCATCTCGCTCGCTCCATGCGCGGACAGCTCGTAGACTTCCTCGCCGTCCCAAGTAGTTTCCTCGTCCTTCTCGGCGTGACACGCGTAACAGAGCGTGCGGTCGTTGCCCTCGACCGTTGCGGTTTCGGATACGGTCGGCCATGTGACCACGTCGCGAATGAGTGGCGCGAAATCCGAACCGTGTTGCGCATGGCAGTTCGAGCACGTGATCTCAGTGCCGGATACGGGACCTTCCATACCCGCATGTGCGGTCAGCGAGTACACTTCGAGTCCGTCGAAGCGATTGCCTTCAGCGTCGCGCGAATCGAAGTGGCAGGTCGTGCAGTACTCCTCGCCAGCAAAGAACACAGTGCCCGTCTCGGTGAACGCGCGGAGCAGACGCGCGTACGGCAAGCCGTCGCCATCCCTGTCAGAGCCGTGCGCATCGTGACAGGAGCTGCATCGCTTGGGAGAGGGTCCGAAATCCGATTCCTGCGGAGCTAGGCGGTGTGTCGAGGAGCGGATGAAGTCCGCGTGCACGTTGGTCTCCGAGCCCAGACCCTCCACGCCATGACATGACAGGCACAACGCCGCGTCCTCGCAGTCGGAGGGCATCGCCACCACCAGCGCCGATCCCAGAGTCTCCCAAGGGTTCGAATGGTCGGTGCGTTGAACGGATCCCATCGCCGTATGCGCTCGATGGCACATCGCGCAGGTGTCCGGATCTTCTTCTGATGTGACGTGAGGCGCCGAAGTAGCCGAAGCAGCGACCGTAAACGTCCAGAACATGACCGCTGCGAGCAAAGCCACCGCGGCCATACCGATCCAGCGACGACACATGAGGAGGACGTGCCCTTGGGACCCGAACACCTCACTCAGCCTTCCAACGACTACTCCGGTCAGAAAGAGACGGCGTGCGGAAGCCACGCGTATGCAGTCCGCACGCTGCCTGAACATTATACTTGGTCTGGGCGGTCACGGCACCTTCCGTCATGGAGAGTCACCTGGTTCTTCGGCCCGATCTTCGGTTGCGGCGGGCTCGTCGGCGAGCTCCTCAGCGGGCTCCTCAGCCCAATCTTCATCTGCGGCCGATTCCGCAGCCCGATCTTCGGCGGGCTCCGCGGCGGATTCCTCAGCGGATTCCTCGGCAGCACGAGTGAACTCGTCGACAAACCACTCCGGCTCCACTACCTCGACGTCTTTCGCACGCGCCACCACCGCAAGATCCTCGTCTTCCGTCAGCAGCACCCGAGACTGCAATGCTAATGCCAGGATCGTCGCCTTCGAGCTATCCAACATCAGCTCCTCGGCAAAAGCCTCCGCATCGGGAGAGGGCCCGCCGAACGGCAGCACGGGTATGCCGACCGCCGCTGCCTCCTCAGCGCTCTGTCCGACAAGGGTCACCAATCTGACTCTGCGCCACACGCGGTCTTTCGATGCCTCGGCCAGGGTTACCAGCGTTTCCGGCGACACTGTGACTTCAATCGGGCGAACCAGCGGGAGCAGTGCTATCGGAGAAAGGAAGAGAATCGGCCAAAGGCCGAAGCTGCCCGAAAGGAGTATGTCCGCAATCGATTCTTCTGGATCGGGGGCCCACTCCCACATCTGGACTCGGGCATTGCCGGTATCGGCCACGTACATAATCCCGTTCTCCACGATCACGTCGTTGGGAAAAGCAAACTCGCCGTCTCCTCCTCCTGGTTCGCCCACAGTGCCCAGCTGCTCTCCCTCCTCATCCACCGTTACGATTCGGTGAGAGAGCACATCGGCCGCGACGATCTGAAGGCTGGCGCCATCGAACGAGGGCAGAATATCGAATCCGCGCATCACCTTGTCCATGCGCAGCACCCTGGAAATCGCCCCCTGGCGATCGTACTCGACGAACCTTCTGTTGTTGCTGTCCGCCACCCATGTGCTGCCCCCTACGCGTTTCACGGCGTTCGGATAGTTGAGGCCCGATTCGGGGTCGGCGGAATCTGCTTCGCCGAAGGTGTCCAACACCTCGCCGCTACGCCGCATGTAGAGAATACGGTGCTCCTCCGAAACGTCGCTCACCAACAGCGAGCGATCCTCTGCCACCTCGACAGCCAAGGGGGCGAAAGGATCGAGTTCCTCCTTCTCCTCGTCGCGGCCTTGCGTGACCGCAAGTGTCTCGACGAACGAACCGTCGTACTCGAACACGAGGAGCAGCCCGAGCCCTCGATCGGTGACGAAGACCTCGCGTGTCCTGCGGTCGCAATCGGCGTAAGCGGGAACCTGCAGCCTGCCCTCACCGATGGTCCTCAGATACATGCCATCCATCCCGAAAACGAAGACGGCACCGGCGAGCGCGTCCGTCACGTAGAGGCGATCGCCGTCACTCGCTAGGCCGAGGGGGCGCTTCAGCGGCTCTCCCGAGGGGCTAGAGACCTCTCTCAAGAAGACCGGTGCCACGAAGGTATCCGCGACCGGAGAGGCTTCTGCCGGCTCATCGCGAAGGACCGCTGCCGCAGACCCTAAGAGCCCCAGCAAGCACAATCCAGCAACAGCTATCGCGAGCGTACGACGACGCTTTCTGCGAGCGCGCAAGATGCCGCTCACGGACTTAGGTCCTCTCTTACCCTTAGCGCCAGTGCGGGCGCGTCAACACTCGAGGACGCACCCGCACCAGACGGTCTGTCTGTTTGTCTGTCGGCCCTTAATCTATTCGCGACCTCTGAACGAGCGCCACCACTTGATGACGGGGTTCTCACCTGCAACATCAGCCTTGCCGTGAATCAAGTAGTAAGAAGCCTCGACGAAGGACTCGTCAACACCGTAGTGACAACCCTCGCCCGAACAGGTCTCGATCGCATTGACCGGATACATGAGGTTGTCTGGATCTGCGAGAGGCAGAACCTCGTGGGACCCATGACACCGCCAGCAAGACGGAGCATCGGGAGCGCCACGCTTGTAGGCACGCCCGTGATAGTAGTCGTCGTAGCTTTCCCATTCATCCCGATGACAGTCCGCACACATCTCTTCACCGGAGAGGTGAAGCTCGCGCATGGCCTTCTCTGTGTCGAGGCGTGCGATGTCGTGCCCCCCATGACATGAGGCGCAGGTGGCCGAGGAGAAGTCATCCTGCAAGATCAACTGTCCGTGAATCGACTCCTGATAGTCCATGACAAGGTCAGGGTGAGAATCCTCGTGACACTCCATGCATCCCAGTCCTGCGTTCACCTGCCACAGAGCAGTCGGCGCAGGTTCGTCATCGTACCTGAAATCGATATGGCATTCAGTGCAGGTTACGTCGCGATGTGCCGAGCGCTCGATTCCTGTCACGTAGTAGGACTTGAGGCCTACCTCGGTCATCTTGGCGAGTTCTGGTGTCCCGTGACAAGCGAGACAGTCGTTTCCGGGATCGTAGGTGAAGGGAACGGGCGATCTCCAGCGGACGCCCTCCGCCATATGGCAATCATCACACTCGCCTATCTCGTGACACATCGCACATTCCGTGAGCAGATTCCTGTTAGCGGGCTCGACGTGGGGTTCGCCTTCCCAGCCCCTGATGTGAGACTCCGGTCTTAGCCGTGCAAGATCCACCAGGTGACACTTCTCGCACTCGTCAGCCGCGATGAGCCCATGGGGTCCGTGGCGCAGCCCATGACAGTACCAGCACACGTCCATGCCGGGCGATACCGTCCCCTCAGGCCCATGGGGGAACTCCTCGTGACAGCTACTGCAAGACGCCCATATGTGGAACCCGTGACTGAACCTTAGTTCCGGATTCCGTGTCTCGGCAATCACCGGGTGACAGTATATGCAGGTGCTCTTGAACACCGGCGCAGCGAGGTCGATCTCAAGTACGGTATCGCCATACGCGTCGCCCGGCGCGAAGAGAACCACCGCCATCATCGCGGCAACCGTCAAGACCAGGATGCCGGTCCATGTCTCGCGTCGAGTGGTCATCCCACGCCCCTCCTATCCTTCCCAGACCGTCTTGTCGAACACCGCTGAAGCTTCACGAATCTGCTGGGGCTCCTGTCGCCCAAAAAGACCCGAAATGAACGACCGAATCCTTTGAAAGAACGCGTACAACGGATTCGCCTCAAGCACCTCTCTGTGCCCGTGAATGAGTACAGAGTACCCTACGTACGCCTCGTTGACATCCTGATGGTATTTGCAGCTCCCACAAGTCTCCTCTAGGCGCAGCTCATGGACTTGCGAGCGCCTGTCCGACGATGGGTAGACCGCGTGTGCCCCATGACACTCCCAGCACGCGGGAGCGTCCAGCGCTCCACGCTTGTACGCTCGTCCGTGGTAGTAGTCGTTGTAGCTGTCCCAATAGTCCTCATGACACCTACCGCATACCTGCCAGCCGTCACGATGTAGCGCGGCCTGCCCCTCGGGGTTATCGGTGAGTGCAACGATGTCATGACCGCCGTGGCAGTCGCCACAAAGCGGGTATTCTCTCTCGTCTTCGACCGGGTCTTCCCCCACCTCGATCTGAGGAGCGTGAACGCTGTCGCTCAGCTGGATGTGGGGGCCGTCATGGCAGTTCTTGCATGCCGACTTGGCCACTCGCCTCCAGTCGTCGATCCCCTCGATATGGGGCATCTGTGAGACGAAGTCCAGGTGACAGCCGACGCATTGGACTTCGGAGTGAGGGCCGTCGGCAAACTCCTCGGGGTCAACGTAGAAGCTCTTCAGAGACTCGGCCCGCAGAAGCATAAGGCCTTCATCTGCATGGCAGACAAGGCACCCGGCCTGAGCAGCGGTGGGGAGAGTGAACTCGACGTCGTAGCCCGTTTGCACGGACGCCTCGATCTTCTCACGAGTCTCTTGTGCGAAAACATATGGAGGAATCAGCGCGAAGAAGAGCGCAGATGCTATGACGGTGAAGCATGTCCCCGCCCTGCGTATCATCTCATATCGCTCGCAAACTTGGCCTGTGCGCCCGACAGCGGAACTTGGGCCCCGAAAGCGCTAAAACCCACTCCCCCTATGAGTAATCGTTATCACGCTGCCCGCGCTCCATCGGACGGCATCGTCATCCGCACGTACACTACCTGCTCTCACTCTGACTCGGCCGACCGGCGAAAGCCCGCCAGGCGCGAAACAGGCTTTGTGAAGGCGGTTACATTTCACCACAGAGCTGCTGTTTAGGCAAGCCGACGCCCCAGTTAGGAAGGTGTGTCGGCCCTCATTGATGCATCTGACTCGTGCCGAGCACCACAGCCGACTAGGTCTTGCGCCGAAACGTCTCAGAAGTCACCCATCTCTACCTCGGCTCTGACGTCGATTCCTCGATCGGCCAACTGTGCCCGCACGCGGTCGGAGTCAACGGGCTCGATGCGCAAGGCGATGCCGCACAAACCGCCAGCAAGTGAGCTCGGTGTCGGCACGGCACTCACCGGGATGCCCGTCTTCTTCAACACTTCCTCAGCAGCCAGAGCATCGTGAGTGGTGACGAACCCGAAGAGGATGTATGGCCGAAGCTTGCGCTGACTCACGGCAGGATCACGATACTATCTCGGCCAGCGCGGCCAAGACAGTGTCGACCTGCTCGGTGGTGTTCCCCCATCCGATGCCGAGACGCACGGCCCCACATTCCAGCGTGCCTACCGTCTCGTGTGCCCACGGGGCGCAGTGCAGCCCGGCTCTGACGGCTACGCGATAACCTCGGTCGAGCGCGAACGCTATCCGATCCGCTTCGACGCTGTCGTGCACGATGCTTACGATAGGCACGCGCGGGACTTCTGGCGGAGGACCGAGGACGCGGAACCCACCGATGTCGAGTACGCCTTCGTGTAACCTGCGCGCCAATGCGGCCTCTTGCTTCCGCTGCAAGTCTCCTTCCTCGGCCAGAAACCTAGCTGCAGCACCTAGCCCTACGATCCCGGAAGTGTTCGCCGTGCCCGCTTCGTAGCGATCAGGACGCTCGGGAGGCATCTCTAGCGATTCCGAGGAGCCTCCGCCGGTCCCACCCTCGGTCTGCTCTTGAACGTCGAAGCCCGAGGCGAGGTAGAGAAGGCCTATTCCTTGAGGACCGAGCAATCCCTTGTGCCCCGAAAGCGCGTATGCGTCGGGATTCATCGCTCCGATATCCACCTGGAGGTGACCCCCGCCCTGGGCTCCATCGACGAGGAGCAGCGCTCCGCGCTCGTGAGCGATCTCTGCCATCTCCTCGATCGGTTGTACGGTACCCGTGAGGTTGGAGGCATGTTGGCATATCACCGCGCGAGTCGGCCTGGCGCACACCTCCCGCTCGATGTCGCCAGGGTCAACGAAACCCGTGCGGTCCGCGCTGACCACCACGACCTCGACGTCTTCGGAAGCGAGCCGAGCCAGTGGGCGGGCAATGGCGTTGTGCTCCATCGAACCGACCACTACCCTGTCACCGGGCTTGAGAATCCCTTTGAGCATGAGATTGCACGCGTGGGTGCAGCTCGGCTGGAAGAGCAGGTCGCGAGAGTCCGGCACGCCCAACAGCTGCGCACAGGACCGCCGAGCGTCGTAGATGGCTCTAGAAGCAGCTAGCGCCATTGCGTATGCCCCTCGACCGGGATTGCCGCCTAACTCGGTGAGAGCACGAACGACAGCATCGACGACCGGCTGGGGTTTGGGCCACGAGGTCGCTCCGTGATCCAGGTAGATGGATGGAGCCGGCGAAGTGGACTTGTTCGCAGACAACCTAGTGTCCTCCGCCAGCCATCATCTCGACAGCGTGCTCCAGCTGGTCGACCACGAATCCGAAGGATTCTCTAGCCGCCTTCTCGCTGCCCGGCAGATTGATGATCAGCGATCTGCCGCGCAGACCCGCGGCGCCCCGTGAGAGCATTGCCCGCCGAGTGACATGCAGGCTTTCAGCCCTGATGGCCTCGGCGATGCCTGGGGCCATCCGCTCGCTCACTTTGTGGGTGGCCTCGGGAGTGATGTCGCGTGGCCCGAAACCCGTTCCGCCGCACGTCAGGATGATGTCGGCCTTGTTGTCATCGGCCATCTCGATCAGCGCCGCGATGATGCTTTCCTCGTCGTCAGGACAGACGCTGTAGGCGATCACCCGCCATCCGCGCTCCTCCACGAGATGGATGAGTGCTCGGCCGGCCGTGTCCTCAGCCTCACCGGCTGCCCGAGTATCAGAGCAGGTCAAAACAGCGAATTGCAGGTCCCTGCCCACCGTCACTCCTTTCGGTCGGACTCTTCGTCGCCGAGGGCTACCACAGTGACCGCATCACCCACGGCGACCTCGCCTGGTTCGCGAACTACACCGAAGATGCCCTCTCGCGGCATGACGCAGTCGCCCGCCTGGTAGTAGATGGCGCATTTCGTGTGGCATACCTTACCGATCTGAGAGATCTCGATCAGCGCGTTCTCTCCGATTCTCAACGTGGTTCCCAGCGGCAGTGCAAGCAGATCTATCCCTTCGGTGGTGATGTTCTCGGCGAAGTCACCCGCCCCCACGTCGAGACCCTTGGCCGCCATCGAATCGATGGACTCCTGCGCGAGCAGACTTACCTGCCGGTGCCAATCTCCCGCATGGGCATCGCCTTGGAATCCGCAGTCGGCCAGCAGGGTGCCGCTCTCGCCCGGAGTCTTGCGCACCGTCTTCATCTCGGAGAGGTTCACGGAGACGACCCGGCCAGGGCCGGGCAATCTCTCTCGGCCGGTTCCAGCGCTCATCGGCTCTCCTCACGACTCCAGCGGCCAGAAGCGCCGCCTTCCTTTTCCAGCAACTTGACCTCGCCTAGGACCATGCCCCGATCGACAGCCTTGCACATATCGTAGATCGTAAGGCCTGCGACGGAGACCGCTGTCAGCGCCTCCATCTCGACCCCCGTGGGACCCGTGGTCTCGCAGGTAGCCATGATGTCAACGGCGGCATGCCCGGCTGGTCCCTCGGAAGATCCGGTGAGTTCGCCAGGCTCGAGCGTAACCAGATCGACCGAGACATGCGTGAGCGAGAGAGGATGGCACATCGGTATCAACTCACTCGTGCGCTTGGCGGCCATGATCCCGGCGATGCGAGCCGTTGCGAATACATCGCCTTTGGGAAGGCGACCTTCCGCGATCATCGCGAGCGTCTCGGGACGCATGACGATGCGCGCGTACGCCACGGCCCTGCGGCGTGTGGCGGGCTTGTCTCCGACATCGACCATGCGGGCTTCTCCGCGTTCGTCGAGGTGAGTCAGACGGTCGTGGCGTCCTGCTTTCGAGTCCTCGGCGGACATCTTCTCTCAGCCTCCGATCTGGGACATGCCGCGTGTGGTGCCTATACGCATGCTGTGATTCTCCGGTTTCGCTGCGAGCGCAGCGCGTATCACTGCACTCACGTCTTCGTCGCTGCCCTCACGCAGGACCGAACGGACATCTATCTCCTCATCGGAGAAGAGACAAGCCCGCAGCCTCCCGTCGGCAGTGAGACGAAGACGGTTGCACTCGCCGCAGAAGTGGTGGGAGAGCGGGGTGATCACGCCTACCGTGCCCGCAGCGCCCGGGTAGCGGTAGTACCGCGCCGGACCCCAACCGCCTGGAGCCTCCTCGCGGCTCACAGCCTCCAGATTGCCGAGACCGGCTGCGGCGCCCTCGGAATTCAAGCGCTCGAGTATCTCGTCAGCAGGTACGTGGTCCGCACGCGTCCACCCCTCGGCAGCTGGCTCGCACTCCCCGAGAGCAGCACCGCCTACCGGCATGTACTCGATGAAACGTACGTGCACGGGACGATCCAGTGCGAGGCGGGCGAAGTCCACCAGGTCTTGGCTGAGGCTTCGGACCACTACTGCGTTGACCTTGACAGGCCCCATTCCCGCCTCGAAAGCAGCGTCGAGACCCGCGAACACATCGGCGAGTCTGCCGCCACGCGTGATTCTGGCGAAGACCTCAGGATCGAGAGAGTCTATCGAGATGTTCACGCGCGCAAGTCCCGCCTCGGCAAGAGGGCTTGCGTAACGCGCCAGAAGCGTGCCGTTGGTGGTCAGCGCGACGGCCTCCAGACCCGTGAGGGCCTTCAGACGCCGCACGTGCCCCACGACACCCTTGCGAACGAGCGGCTCTCCTCCAGTCAATCGAATCTTGGATATGCCCTCCTGCACCGCTATAGCCGCGAACCGCTCCACCTCTTCTAGCGTGAGAATCTCTTCATGCGGCTTCCAAGTGACTCCCTTCGCGGGCATGCAGTAGACGCAGCGCAGGTTGCAGCGGTCGGTAAGGCTGATGCGCAGGTAGTCTATGCGACGCCCGAACGAGTCAGTGGCCATCACTTCTCGCCTTCCCGCGCCGCTGTGAAGCGATCCCGACCGCGTAGGAAGCGCTCTTCGATGAGGTCCGCAAGTCCCGCCGCGTCATCGAGGCCGAAAACCGGAACCGGCCAATCGCGAAGCGCATCCACGTCGGTGACGAGCGCGAACAACTCGTCGGCCGAGCAAATCGGATCTGGAGACCGATTTGCACGCACTACCTCGACCAGCACCGGTGAGGTGGCTCGGAATCCCTCGGTCAGCACGATATCGACGTCACCCGCCGCGTCGACAAGCTCGGCAAGCGTACTCTCGCCATCGACGCGGCGAAAGAGGCCTACGCGGTTCGGAGCGCTGACGATGGCCACAACCGCTCCCGCTCGCGCGTGGCGCCACGAGTCCTTGCCGGGAACATCTATGTCGGTCTCGTGGGCGTGATGCTTGGCTGTCGCAACACGCCAGCCTCGCTCGACGAGCGTGGCGATGACGCCTTCGAGCAGAGTCGTCCTCCCGGAGTCGGCCTTGCCCACTACCGAGACTATAGGTATTCGCGAGTCCTTCATCTAAGCGTCTCCTACTTGCGCAGCACTCGGGCGGCGCTCAGAGGGCACGTGCGGGCCTAGAAACAACCCAGGTCGCAGTTGTGCACCTTGACACCGGATGCATCAGCGGCTGCACCAGCTACTTTGTAGGGCATGCCGCTGTCTTCGGCCAGCTTGCGCAGGACTGCGCACGTGACCCGGCCGTCTTGCGCCTTCGCCTTGACTGCCTCCATTAGCTCGGGTGTGACTTGCTCGGCCCAGTGCGGGTCGACTTGCTTCGGTGTGTCGCTCATTGGATCCCTTCTTCCATGTCGAGTCGGATGACTTCAGCCATACTGCCGGCTGGGAAGAGCTCCTCGCCCTCAGGCATTACCAGCAGGCAGTTACCGCGGTGAGCTGCGGTCAAGAGCGCCGAGGACTGACTGCCCGAAAGCGTCACCACGTAGGAGCCATCGCTCGAACGCTCGAGTGAAGCCCGCAGGAAATAGCGGCGGTCTCGCTTCTTCTTCACGTCGTGAGCCAGAACGGCTTGTTGTCTAGGACGGTCCAACTTCGCATGCCCCTGCATGAAGCGAAGCGCTGGCCGGATGAAGATCTCGAAGCCCACGAAAGTCGAGGTGGGATTGCCCGGCAAGCCGAAGAAAGGCGTCCCATCGATCGAACCGAGAGTCTGCGGATTACCCGGACGCATCGCTACTTTGCAGAACTCCATCTCACCGAGTTCTTCGAGCACAGGCTTGACGTAGTCGAAATCGCCCACGCTGACGCCGCCAGTTGTAGCGATGAAGTCGGCTTCACTCGCCGCTTGCGCGAAAGCTTCACGCATCGCAGCGCGGTCGTCGCGGACGATCGGGTATCGCAGCGGCATGCCTCCAGCTGCGATGACCTGTGCGGAGATTGAGTATGAGTTCGAGTTGCGGATCTTGCCTCGCCCCGGAAGCTCCGTGACATCCACGAGCTCATCGCCGGTGGAAAGAACGGCGACCTTCGGGCGGCGGTAGACCTCAGCCGTGGCATGTCCCGTAGCAGCGAGCAAGCCCACTGCAGCTGGACCGACCTCTTCGCCCGCGGAGAGAACGACATCGCCGGCAGCAACCTCCTCGGCACGCCTGCGGATGTTCTCGCCGGACGTGACCTCGCGCATGATGCGTACGGTTCCGTGGGTCGCTCCACCCGCCTCGCCAGCCTCGGTGAACTCGACCATCACAACAGCGTCGGCTCCCGGAGGGACCGGAGCGCCCGTCATTATGCGAGCGGCCTGACCGGGCCCGATCTCAAGCTCGGAGTAGGAACCCGCCGCGATCTCGGAGACGACGGCAAGTGTCACAGGTGCACTCTCCGACGCACCCACAAGGTCGGCCGCACGAATCGCATAGCCGTCCATCGCCGAGTTGTCGAACGGAGCCACGTCGATGTCCGAGCGCACCTCGGTCGCCAGAACTCGACCGAGTGCTTCGAGTATCGGCACGCTTTCCGTCTCGAGAACGCGGCATCTCGCAAAGACGAGATCGCGGGCTTGTTCCACTGACAGACTCATCGGCTCTCCTCATCGGTGTCGACGTCGGTCTCGATACGCTCGGGATGCGTGTAGACGGTTATCTTGCCTCCGCGCGCATATCCTGCGAGCGTTATGCCGAGTTCGCCGGCGATCTCTGCGGCAAGATCGGTGACGGCCGTGCGAGACACCGCCACTGGAACCCTGGCTTTGGCGGCCTTGACGGCCATTTCGTAGGAAACCCTACCCGTGGTGAGCAGCACCGCGTCTTGGACAGGAACTCGATCGAGCCACGCCCTGCCAAGCAGCTTGTCCAGCGCGTTATGGCGTCCGACGTCCTCGCGCACGAGCAGTAGCTTACCGTCACGGCTGAGACCACATGCATGCATGCCTCCGGTATCCCGGTACGCGGTGGCGGCCCGAGCAAGTTGTCCCATCAGGTCGTAGAGCGCTTCGCTCGAGACACGCAGATCGCTCTCCACCTTGGCTAGCCCTCTTGCATGTCCGACCGAGGAGAACGTGATGCCTTTGCCGCAGCCACTAGTGACATAGCGAGTCTTGTAGACCATGTCGTCTGGCACCGCCTCCAACGTGGAGACATAGACGAGCCCTCGCTTGTGGTCCACATCGATCGCTATGAGCGCTTCACGATCGCTCATCAGTCCTTCGGCGACGAAGAAGCCGATGGCCATCTCCTCGAGATCTTCGGGAGTGGCCTGCACCGTCGCTACCTCGACGTCGTTCATGTAGAGGGTGATCGGGCTTTCCGAGGGCATCCCGCGAGCCCTGCGCGTGCCGACCTCGATGACGGAGACCCCCGTCGGTTCGCTGGATGGCGTCCCGCTGAAGGCGTGCGGCTCTTCACGGGCTTCGGCCAGCTCTTCGGGAGTGTTTACGTTGAAGAAACTTCGCAATTCCGGGTCGACTCCACGCAACGATTCGACCGATACTTCGGTCGCAGGCACCTCATCAATGATGGCAACCAGACGGCGTTTGCCCGTCTCGAGCAGCTTGCGAGCGACCGGTAAGCATTCCTTGGAGTAGATGGCGAGCAAAGGCTCGGGACCCTTGTCGGTCACCGGGAGCACTATCTGCCCTTCCCCTCGCATATACCAAAGCGTCCGAATCACTGCAGCGGAAAGGTAAGGCATATCGGCTCCGACCGCGAGAACCCACTCGCTCTCGGCCTCGGCGAGCGCGGTGGCCAGACCGCCTAAAGGACCCTGGTAGGGAATCTCATCGCTCAGGACCCGCACGCCAGCCGGCAGGCCTGCCGCGGCAAGGGCCTCCGGCCTGTTCGTGACGACCATCGTGTGGGCGCAGACCTTACCGACAGTGGCAACCACACGAGCCACGAGCGTCTCACCATCGACCGGCAAGAGCGTCTTGTCGACTCCCATTCGCATCGACCGGCCACCGGCTAGCACCGCAGCTGTCAAAGGTAGTTTGTCTTTCATCTTTGTCACGCTAATCCTATCTGCCGCATACGAACCGCCGATGCTTTGAAGACAACCTGCACTGGGATGCCTGGCTCAAGGCCCATCTCGCGAACGGACGCGAGCGAGACGCGGGACGCTATCCTCACACCCTCGATGTCGAGCACCACATGGTACATCACGCCCCAGCGCTCTACAGTGGCCACGGCGCCCGCGAACTGATTGCGCGCCGTCGAACGCGGAATGGCCACGTCCCCTTCGAAGAGCACCACGTCTTCCGGGCGCACGCCGATGCGGACTCTCGCACCCATCTCGCTCTCCCCGGTGACATGAACGACAAGACCGCCTACATCCACCCCGACGAGACCTTCTTTCGATGTCACCACCGTGCCTTCCAAAGGTGGCTCCGAGCCAAGGAAGTACGCGGTCCACTCATCGGGCGGAAGTCCCATGACGTCGTCGACGTGACCCTGGGCTACCGCACGACCGTCACGGAGGATGACCATCGTGTCCCCCACCGCCATAGCCTCGTTCTGGTCGTGGGTGACGTAGATCGTCGTCATCGACTCCTCGCGAATGATCCGGGCGAAATCCTGTGTGAGGCGGCCCTTGATGAGCGGGTCGAGCGATGAGAGCGGTTCGTCGAGAAGAAGGACGCGCGGTTTGAGCACGAGCGCTCGGGCTAGCGCCACACGCTGCGCCTCTCCGCCCGACAGTGTCAGCGCCGAACGTGATTCCCATCCCGCGAGATCGACACGCTCGAGGGCCTCCGAGACAGCCTCGCGTCTAAGGCCGGCAGGAACCTTCCTCAGCTTCAGGCCGTAGGCGACGTTGTCGGCGACAGTCCCCTTGAACAGATAGGGACTCTGGAACGCTGCGGCCATCTGCCTACGGGCGGCACGGTCGCGCACGCTTACCGGCTTCCCGTCCAGGTAGACCTGCCCTGCATCAGGTTTCTCGAGCAGGCCGAGAATCGCCAACAGCGTGGTCTTGCCGGCCCCCGAGGGACCTAGGAGCGCCAGGGTCTCTCCGGCCGCGATCTCGACGCGGTCGACATCGACCACGACACGCTTGCCGTAGTGTTTGCAAACCCCTTCGGCCCGCAGGGCAAGTCCCTTGCCGTTCGTGATGTCCATCGTCTCACCCACGCTCGAACCGCTCGTTGGAGTGCTGGTACCACGTGAGGAAGCCGTTCATCGTGAACGTGATGAGCATCAGGATGAGGCCGAGCGCGAGCGCGAGCCCGAAATCGCCCTTGCGCGCCTCCTGGACTATCGCGGTGGTGAGCACTCGCGTCTGTCCCTCGATGTTGCCGCCGACCATCATGACCGCGCCCACGCCGCGTACTACCGCTCCGAACCCGGCCGCGACTGCCGCAAGCACTCCGAGACGTGCTTCCTTCAGCGCAAGTAACGCCTCCTGGAGCCTAGACGCTCCCAGCGACCTCGCCTGCAAGCGGAGCTTGAACGGTACCGAGGAGACAGCGGCAGCTGTAAGGCCGGCGATGATCGGCGTCGAGATGAGAGTCTGCGCTATCGACATGGCATCGACCGAGTAGAGCAGGCCGAGGAAGCCGAGTGGACCCCGGCGCGAGAGGAACATCATCACTACGAGACCGATCACCACGGGCGGAACCGCCATGCCGGTGTTCGTGAGCGCGATCATCGTGCGTCGCCCACGAAACCGGGTCGCCCCCATCATGAAACCCATTGGGGCACCGAGCGCAACGCCGGCCAACGTAGATGCGACCGCCACCTGGAAGGTGACGTAGATGACATTCCAGAGCTCTGGTGAGCCCTGAACCAGCAACGTAAACGCTGTGAAGACCGCTTCGACGAACACCTGCATGGCGTATGGATCCGTCCTACTTGGCGTTGGGAACGAACAGAGGCTCTCCGAACGTGTCGACACCGAAAGCCTCGATCACTGCTTGTCCGGCCGCCGATACGATCCAGTCGGCGAACGCCTGGGCACCCTCAAGATTGGTCGCATCCGTCACGACGATCACACCGTAGGGGTTGAAGAGACGTTCGTCACCTTCGACCGCAATCGTCAACTCCAGCCGCTCCCTCATGGACAGATACGTCCCGCGATCAGCCAGTGTGTAGGCCTCAATCTCGGAAGTCATCGTGAGCGTGTCACCCATGCCCTGACCGATCGAGAGGTACCAGTCGTCTGTCGCCGGCCCTGTCTCGATCCCTGCAGCCTCCCAAAGACTGAGCTCCTTCTTGTGAGTGCCGGAGTCATCGCCCCGGGAGATGAAGGTGTGCCCGCCGTCGGCAATGGCCGTCAGAGCCGCAATAGCGTCGTCGCCCCCTGCGATACCGGCTGGATCGGCTTCCGGTCCGAGGATGATGAAGTCGTTGTACATGACATCGCGGCGCTCTATCCCATAGCCGTCGGCCACGAACTCTTCCTCGGCTTCTCTGGCGTGCACCAGCAGTACATCGGCATCCTTAGCCCGACCGATCTCGAGAGCCTGTCCAGTTCCAACCGCTACGACATCGATGCGGTATTGCGGATAGGCGTCCCGAAACGCCGGGACGAGTTCGCCGAAAAGGCCAGAATCCTCTGTCGAGGTAGTCGAGGCGAGGATGACGTTCGTGACCTCGATCGCCTCGTCAGGAAGGCCTTCTGGGGGTTCGGCCTCGTCAATCCCGCCGCAGCCCGCAGGCAATACAGCTATGACGAGTGTGAGGGCCAGGAGGAGTGTCCGCTTCCACTTCGCGGACCAGTGGGAGTGCTCGAGCATGATTGAGTCTCCTTTCCACCGGGAGGCGAAGCGGTTTCCCTGCCCCACCCTGTCGGTCCGGAATCCGTGGCCCGCTCGGCTGGGCTTTAGGACATCCGGACTCGGAGATGTATGTCACCGCATCACAGCGCGGTGTCATGAAACGATACCGCAAAGGCGGCATATGGGACAACTCTTGCATGCATCAGGCTACTTGAATGCAAGAAGCCGCCGCGTGCCTCAGCTCGATCGTGCGTCTTCAGCCAAGCTCTTTCCGAAGGAAGCCGAGGAGAGCCTCGGCCGCACGCGTCGGAGTCCCACGCGGTGTCACCACGTAGAGGGGACGGTGTACCGGAAAGCCCTTCACCGGCACGAGGGTCACCGTGCCGAGTTCTGTCGCCTTGTCGACCACAAGCGAGCTGGCCAGGCCGAGACCCATCCCTCCCTCGACAGCGCTGAGCACCGCCTCCCCGCTGCCGAGTTCGGTGACGACGTGCAGGTCGCCGGGATCGATACCGGCCTCGCGCAGCGCCTCCTCGGCAATCTGGCGGGTCCCCGAACCCGCTTCGCGCATGACGAACGGTTCGGTGACGACCTCGGCCAGTGTGACTGCGTTCGCCGAAGCGAAAGGGTGCTCCGGCGAACAGATCATGACGATGTCATCGGTGCCAAGGGGCTCGAAGTCCACTCGCGCGGCCTTGACCACCGCGCCGGTCATGCCGATGTCGGCCCCACCGGTCTCGACAGCTCCGACGACCTGTGCGGTGTCACCTACGGCGATGGAAACACCCACCTCGGGGTTCTCCTTGAGAAACGTGCCCAGGAGCCTAGGCAGTACGTACTGCCCGGGCGTCGTGCTCGCAGCCAGAGCAAGGCGACCGGTTACGGTATCGGCGATCCTGGCAAGATCGTCGCGAACCTTATCGAGCTCTCTCAGCACCGTCCTCGCGTGTGGAAGGAGGGCACGGCCGGACTCGGTCAGTTCGACCTTGCGGTAGCCACGATCGAGAAGGGTGACTCCGAGGTCGGCTTCGAGCGCCTGCACCTGCATGGTGACGGCAGGTTGAGAGATTCCCAGCGCACGCGCCGCCGCCGAGAACGACCCGTGATCGACGACCATCGCAAACGCTCTGATCTGAGCAAGGTTCATGGCCGCTCTCCCTTCACTTTGCGGCAGCGCTACACCGCCACCGAGTGTAATGCTACCCGAACGTCCCGAAGAACGTAGCCCGAAACGCCGCTGCAGTTTGACCTCGCCTTCAAGGTGGTAACAACTCGGCATGGGCCTAGATGATAATCATTCTCACTTTGGGAACGGACGAGTGACCGCGCCGCGTAGGGCCATCGCCGAGGCAGTGGACGGGCTCGAAGGCGCTTTCACCGTCGAAGAGCTGGCCGAGGCCGTAGGGGCGATTTCCCCAAGCACCGGTACGGCCACTGTGTACCGTGCCGTAGCAGCGATGGAGGCTGCCGGCTCCATCGAACGGGTCGGCTTGCGCGACGGAAGCGCCCTTTTCGTCCGTTGCCGCGCCGACGGACACCATCATCACCTCATCTGCACCGGCTGCTGGATGGTCGCCCACGCGGAATGCCCTCTCGATGCGGAGACGTCTCGCCGGGTGAGCGAAGAAGGCTTTCTCGTGACAAGCCATGAGATCACCCTGTACGGACTCTGCCCAGAATGTGCAGCTCGGCAGCGGACGGACACAAGCCCGAGAAAGGACTGAGAGTCCCATGTCGCATATCCACATACCTGACGGCGTACTGCCGATCTGGCTTTGGGTCGCTGGATGGGCAATCGCACTGCTGATGATCGTCGCTGCCAGCCGCTTCGCAGCCCGATCCGAGGCGCGACGCAAAGTTCCTCTCTTGGGCGTGGTCGCAGCGCTGATGATCGTCGGCATGTCTTCTGAGATCGTTCCTATCGCCTACCACATCAATCTGAGCGTGATCGGCGGCATTCTGCTCGGCCCGGCACTCTCCGTCATAGCTGCGTTCGTCGTCGGGCTCGTACTTGCGATGCTCGGCCACGGCGGAGTGACCGTGCTCGGCCTGAACACCATGGTGATCGGTGCGGAGATGGTTATCGGTTGGGCTCTCTTCCGAGGAATCGTGAGAATGCTGGGGCGCCAGCGTGCCGGCCTCTCGGCAGGGCTCACCACCGTTGTGACGCTAGCGCTCAGCACCACCGTGCTCGTAGGAATCGTCTGGCTCGGAGGAGGAGGCCAGGCCGCTGACATCCATACCGGGGCTCTCGATCCGGCTACGCTGCGCTTCGAAAGGCCACTCGAAGAGGGCGTGTTCGAGATCGGCCTGTTCGGGGGCGGCCACAGTCACGACCATGGTCACAATCACAACCACGATCACGACCACGACCACGATCACGATCACGACCACGGCCACGACGAATCCGACCACGAGCACGACCATGCCCACGACGAATCCGAGCGCTTCCTGTCGGTAGGGCGGTTCGCAGCGGTCGTATACACGCTCGGCCCCATCGGATGGTTGATCGAGGCACTGGTGACCGCGGGCATCATCGGATACGTGGCGCGCATACGTCCGGCGATGGTCTTCGAGGGCGCTCTCGCCGAGGAAGGCCCACGTATTCCTGGAGACGAAGCGGGAGGCCTCTGAGTTGCACATCGGCCGAATCGACGAGTCCGCCACGTCGGGCGATTCGTGGCTCCACCGGGTTTCCCCGGTCGGCAAGCTGCTGGCTTTCGCCCTCGTCCTGGCTGCCGTGATCGTCAGCTGGAACGTGCTCCTGGTCGGCTCGCTGACTCTTTCTCTCGCAGCAGTGGCGGTCTCGGCGCGTCTCAAGCCGCGCCTTACGTTCGCGCTCGCCGCTTACCCCGCTGTGTTCGCTCTGGTGTTCGCGTTCAGTGCCAGTACGAGCGTGCTCGGAGGAGTCACCATCGTGCTCAAGGCCGTGACGGCGGCCTTGGGCGCCATAATCGTGGTGCTCACGACGCCTTACCCCTATGTCTTCGCACCCATCCAGCGCATCGTGCCGACCATCGTAGGCGATGCATTGTTGATGACGTACCGCTCACTATTCCTGCTGCTGGAGAAGTTCGGCAACCTGCTTACCGCCGCCCGCTTGCGCGCCGGACTTGCCACCGGTCATCCGATTCGCTCGGCTCGCGCCACCACGAGTGCGCTCGGCGGCTTGCTTCTCTACTCGATTGACCTGTCCCAGCGCTCCTACGACATAATGCAGGTCAGAGGCTATGAGGGCCGACTCAGAGTTCCCATGCCAAGGAGCCAGGCCCCGCTGATCGACATAGCGCTCGTGCTTAGCGCCCTGGCATTGCTCGCCGTGTCGGTGACGTGGCGCCTGGGGTGGCAGGAGCTCAACCCGTACAGCTGGGCCTTGCCGATACTGCCCGCTCATGCCCTGTTGGTGGCTCTGATCACGCGAAGGCGGGGAGCATGAGCGATCGAGCCGACACCCGAGTACGTCCAGATGCCCCTTTGGTGCATGTGAGTTGCGTGCGTCACTCCTACGAAGATGGCACGACCGTACATCTGTGCGGTCTGGACTTCCTGGTCACGCGCGGCTCGCGCGTCGTGGTGCTCGGCCCGAACGGTTCGGGCAAGACCACGCTTCTCTACCACCTCCTCGGCCTGCTGAAAAGCCAGGAGGGTGAGGTGCGCGTGTTCGGAGTCGATCCCGCAAGAGATTGGCGAGAGATCCGGCAGCGCATCGGAGTGATGCTGCAAAACGTCGACGAGCAGCTGTTGGCGCCCACCGTCGTCGACGACGTAGCTTTCTCGCCTCGCCAATACGGGATGGCCGAGGAGGAGATCGCGCGTCGGGTCGACTCCACGTTGGAGCTGCTCGACATCTCGCACCTGCGCGATCGGGTGCCACACAACCTCTCCGGCGGCGAGAAGCGCAAGGTCGCCCTCGCAGGAGCGCTCGTCATGGAGCCGGAGCTGCTCGTACTAGACGAGCCGTTCGAAGGGCTCGACCCGGCATCGCGCCACGCCTTCATCGAGCTTCTGGAGCGGCTCTCTGCCGAGCGTGGCACGACCGTGGTGATGTCCACGCACGACATCGATGCGGTGCCCGAGATGGCCGACTACGCCTATGTACTGGCCCCGGGCGGCACGATCGTGCTCTCCGGCACGCCCGAGGAGGTCTTCGCGCAAGCCGACCTGCTCGCTGAGGGCAACATCAAGCCGCCGATACTCGCCGAACTCTTCGCAGCGCTCGCACGCGCTGAGTCCGACGCTCCCGCGCCGGCACTCTCGGTCGATGGCGCCGTCGAGGCGCTCGTGCGCTGGAGGCACGGAGGGTAATCCTACCCCATCTCCTTGACCGCCCGAGCGTACTCCGCACCCCATTCGCGAACGGCGGCTATCTCCTCGGCAGATGGGCGGTACTTCTGTATGTAAGGCTCGAACGGCATCTCGAAGCCGATCGCGTCTAGTTGCCCGACGATCTGCTTGCACGCCCCGCTCGACCAGCCGTAGCTCCCGAACGCGCCACCGAGCTTCCCGGCGGGCTTGAGCCCGGCGAGATACTGCAGGTAACCCGCGACGCGATAGAGCATCCCGTGGTGCAGCGTGGGCGAGCCTACGAGCAGTGCGCGCGAATCGAGTAGATGGCGAGTCACGTAGGCGACGCGGCTGGCGGCCAGGTCGAACACCTCGACCTCGATACCCTCGGCGGCCACCCCGTCAGCCACAGCACGCGCAAGGATGTCGGTCGAGCCCCACATCGTGGAAAACGCGACGACGATCTTCTCGCGAGTCTCGCCTGCAGTGAGCCGCCCGTAGGCGCCGAGGACCGCGCCCACCGTGTCCCCGCGCCAGATGACCCCGTGACTCGGCGCAATCACGTCGATCTCCCAGCCGGTCGCCACCACCTTCTCGACCGCCTTGGCGACCTGCTTGCCAAGAGGCATGAGGATATTGGCGTAATAGATGGCGACCTCCTCAAGAGCCAGGTTGAGACC
>PWVH01000083.1 GCA_003563465.1 Coriobacteriaceae bacterium
ACTTGCGCGCCGCTCCCGGGGCCCCGCGTCGAAGCTCGGGTGCTCCTGGATTCCGCGTGCTGGCGACAGTGCTCGTTGTGGCGCTGCTGGCTGGTGGCGCTGCCTGGCTGCTCACTCGGCCGGTGTCCCTCAACGTCACCGCCACGCCCGACGACGCAGCGATACGCGTCCTGGGCATGCCCGAGCTCGAGGGCGTCGGCACACTCTCCGCCGAAGACATCGTCCCAGGAGTCTACACGCTAGAGGTAGCTCGCTCTGGGTTCGAGACGCACACCGCTCAAGTCAAGATACCGCGGGTGCGCGGCACCAAGGTCTCGGTGGCACTCGAACCGCTTCCGCAGGCCTTCGCGGTCACGAGCCACCCGGAAGAGGCCGCCTGCCGAGTGCTGCGCGACGGAGACGAACTCTTCTCGGGAACCGCCCCGCTCTCCGGTGAGGTGCTGGCGGGCACGGTGACCGTCGAGCTCACGCTGGCGGGATACAATCCGCTGTCGCGAGAGGTCTTCGTGGACAGCCCGACAGACCTTGAGCTGTGGCTCGACCCCGAGGGACAGGTAGTCCATCTACTGGGTATCGCTGAAACCTCCGGAGCCCCCAAAGGAATCGCCATAACTCCGGATGGCAAGGAGGTATGGGCGACGATACTCGATGGACCGCCTTCGATAGAGATCTTCGACACGGCTACACTCTCGCACGCCGGTGGGGTGGATCTCGGGACGCACGGCGCGGTCGAAGTCGTGTTCTCCGCCGACGGAACGCGCGCTTATGCGAGTCAGATGGAGACGGCACGCGTCTTCGAGATAGACACCGAGTCGCGCGAGGTAGTTCGCACGCTGGAGACCGGCAGCGCATGGAGCAAGGTGGTAGAACTCGCCCCCGACGGAAGCGCCGCTTACGTCGCCAACTGGTCGGGCAACGACGTCTCGGTCATCGACCTTGCGAGCGGCGAATTGCAGCGCCGTATCCCGGTGGCTCGCACGCCGCGCGGACTCTATGCCACCGCAGACGGTGGCTCGCTCTTCGTTGCCGGCTTCAGTCGCGGAGACCTTCAGCGAATCGACCTGGCTTCCGGAGAGGTCGACACCGTGTTCTCGAGCGGCGGAGCGATGCGCCACATCGTCGGAGACGCGGAGCGCGGCGTGGTCTTCGCCTCGGACATGGCCAAGGACCTCATCTGGCTTCACGACCTCTCCACGGACCAGACAAGCGAGTTCGCCGACACCGACGCCAAGCCCAACACGATCGCGCTCTCCCCAGACAACAAGGTCCTTTTCGTCTCGTGCCGAGGAGCCAATAACCCCATCTCTTACTACATCCCCGGACCCGAGTGGGGCTCCATCCTGCTGTTAGACACCTCTACGGGGGAGCCGCTCGATGCGATCGTCGGCGGCAACCAGTGCACCGCGCTCGACGTGTCTGGCGACGGCCGCTTGCTGGTGTTTTCCGACTTCCTCGACTCGAGGCTGCGCTTCTACGAGATTCCGCCCTACGAGACGCTTGCCGAGGGTGGCGGCGGGCGCTACGGAGAGCACCTGGCGGCGCTCAAGAAGTGATCGAACTGGCTGCCTCAACTGCCTCGGCCCTACACCTCGGGCAGAAGCTCATCGGACCTCGGGCAGAATCTCCACGGCTCCGCCAAGATACGGCCGCAACACCTCGGGAATCTCGACGGTGCCGTCTGCGCGCTGGTAGTTCTCCAAGACTGCGGCAAACGTGCGTCCGACCGCCAATCCGGAGCCGTTGAGCGTGTGCACGAAACGCGAGCCCTTGAACGCGCCTGGATCTCGGTACTTGATGCTCGCACGTCGAGCCTGGAAGTCCCCACAGTTCGAGCAGCTGGAAACCTCCTTGTAATCCTCGTAGCTGGGAAGCCAGACTTCGATGTCGTAGGTCTTGACCGCCGCAAACCCCATGTCGCCGGTGCAGAGCACGATCACCCTGTACGCAAGACCCAGAAGGTCTAGGATCCGGCAAGCGTCGGCCACCATGCCCTCGAGCGCGTCCATAGACTCCTCGGGCTTGGCGAACTTCACCAGTTCGATCTTGTCGAACTGGTGCACGCGAATCATTCCGCGCGTGTCGCGGCCTGCACTGCCCGCCTCCTCGCGAAAGCACGGGGTGTAGGCCATGTAGTGCAGCGGAAGCCGTTCGGCCTCGAGCACCTCGTCGCGATGGATGTTGGTCAGCTGGACTTCGGCGGTGGGGATGAGATAGAGGCCTTCGCCGGTCTTGAAGAGATCGTCCTCGAACTTGGGCAGGTTCCCAGTGCCTGTCAGCGTCTCCGCGTTCGCAAGCGAAGGCGGCCACCACTCTCGGTACCCGGCATCGGCCTGCGTGTCGAGCATGAAGTTGATGAGCGCCCGCTCCAACCGAGCTCCCATGCCGCCCAGCAAGACAAAACGGGACTTGGCGAGTTTCACCCCGCGCTCGAAGTCGACGATGCCGAGTTCGGGACCTAGATCCCAGTGCGCTTTGGGCTCGAAAGCGAACGTCGGCGGCTCGCCGTGGCGGCTCACCTCAACATTGTCGGTCTCGTCGACGCCCACAGGCACCGAGACGTCGGGGATGCTAGGGGCCACCAGAAGCATGTCGCGGGTGTCGGCTTCGGCGCGCTCCATCTGCGTTTCGAACGCTGCGATCTGCTCGTTTATGGCCCGGACTTCCTCTTTCGAGGCCTCGGCCGCCTCTCGTTTTCCTTCCTTCATCAGAGCACCGATGGCCTTGGAGGCCTCGTTTCGGCGTGCTTGCAGCGTCTCGACCCTCGAAATCAGATCGCGGCGCTGCTCATCCAACGCAAGAAAGGCATCGATGTCCCAAGCCTCCCCGCGCACAGACATCGCAGAGCGGACGGCGTCGGCGTTCTCGCGGACGAACTTCGCATCGAGCATGTTCGCAACCTCCGGTCCTCGCTGAGGGAGTTCAACGTGCCTAGGTGCGGGAGTTCGGCGCGCTCAGGTGCGGACTTGCAACACGTCTAAGCGCGGGAGTTCAGCGCGCTCAGGTGCGAGTATAACCCAGGAAGCGATCTTCCTCGGCAAGCCGCCATCCGTCCAAGAAGGTGTTTTCCTCGGCGCTGGGCAAGCCGATACAAGCACCAGAGAGCCGGAGGGCGCGCGGCCAGGAACCCCACGGGCCGGAGCCAGCCAGCCCGAGCGCAGATCTGAAGGATGGCCAAGGTGAACGACTCGCAGCATGCTCTGGATAACTTGGCGAAGGAGACCCGGGAGATGATCGACTTCCTGGTCGGACTCGCCCGTGACGCATGCTTGGTCGCGGACTCGAAGGCGACCGTATTGGCCGCGAACGAAGAGGCCGTGCGTCTCTACCGCTGTTCGCTCGACGAGCTGATCGGAATGCCGCTTGCCGAGCTTTACTCCGACGAATCCGCACACCTGCTCACCGAGGAGCTGGGACACGACCACAGCAGAAGGCCTTGGCGCGATGCCGTGCACCGTCGCAGAGACGGTTCTGAGTTTCCGGTCGAAGTGGCTTGGACGAGCGAGGATATCGCAGACGACAGAATATACATCGCCTACGTGCGGGACATCACGACGCGCATGCTGGCCGAAGATGAGTTCCGTCTTAAGTCCGAGATCTTCGACGCGATGCTCGACGCCATCATCGTGCATGATCTCTCCGGCCGTCTCGTGCAGGCCAACCGAGCCGCTGCGGTCCATGCAGGAACCGGCTACGCGGCCTTCCAGAGAATCGAGCCGTGGGGCTGGATATCCGAACCGATGCGCCCCCAAGTGCTGGAGCAGATGCGGCGCGTGCTGGAATGCAGGTCGTTGATATTCGACAGCGAGGGACTGCGTGCGGACGGCACCCGATACCCTACCGAGGTACACGCCCGCCTGATCGAGCGCGAAGAAGGCCACCTTCTCGTCTCGGTGATTCGCGACATAACGGAGCGCCGCCGTGCCGAAGAAACCGTCAGATACCTCGCGTTCCACGACCCGCTCACAGGCTTGGCGAATCGTGCTCGGTTCCTCGAGGATCTCAACCGCGGCATAGCAGACGCTCGCCGCCACGGAGACGTCCTCGTGGTGGCCTACCTCGACCTCGACATGTTCAAGCCCGTGAACGACAGTCTCGGTCATGCCGCCGGAGACCAGGTTCTCGTCGAGATCGCCCAGCGGCTCTCCTCACGTGTCCGAAGCACAGACACCGTCGCGAGAATGGGCGGGGACGAGTTCGCCGTGGTTCTCCCGCGTGTTCGAGACATCGACGCTATGGACGCTACCGCTATCAAACTGGCCTCTGCCGTAGCCGAGCCTTCGACCATACAAGGGGTGGACGTGTCGGTGACCGCGAGTATCGGACTGGCGGCGTTCGACCCCGCATCCGACGACGCCGATTCGCTGCTTGCCAAAGCCGATGGTGCCATGTACGAAGCCCGGAGTCGCGGCGTCGTGTGGAAGGTGCACGGGCGGGAGTAGGCACTGCCGGACCATTCGCCCGCAATCCATAAGTGGCCGAAATAGTACACTACCCGCAAATGGATGATGCGGCCACATACTCACTCTTCCCCGACCCCGCTCTCGTCGAGACATATCGGGGACGCCCTGGGCTGGCCGTGGCGGAGATAGCCGGCCGTGACAGCATCGCCGCCATCGTAGCTACAGCGCGCGGGCACGATATCGAAGCTGTAGTCCCGACGTCGGTGGTCACCGGCACAGAATACGGCGACCCCGAAGCGCCCGAACGCGCTATGGCGCACGCCCTCTCGCTCCTGCCGGAGGTCGAGTTCGCACCGCTGGTCAGAGTGGGCGACCCTCGGATGTGGGCTGCGCTGAACGGCCGCTACTCACGCGTCATCGGAGACCGCTTCGGGCTTTACAGCCCTTGTATGGCATGCCACCTCTACATGCATCTGAGTCGCGTTCCACTCGCACGGGCTCTGGGTGGGGCGCCGGTGATCGCCGGCGAGCGCGAGAGCCATGACGGCCGGATCAAACTGAGCCAGACGACACTCGGTATCGACATCTCGGTTGAAGCCCTGGCCGCAACGGGAATCGAGTTGTTGTTGCCCCTGCGTCACGCCTCCGGTACCGAAGTCGGAGCGCTCGTGGGCGATGCCTGGTCGGCAGAGGGCGGGCAACTGGAATGCGTGCATTCCGGGAACTACGAGAACCTTGACGGAAGCGTCTCCTACGACCGGGACGCCTACGTCGCTTACGCGGAGTCGTTCTTGCGTCCTGCCGGTGTAGCTCTCGCTGCGGCTATCGCATCCGAGCGCGAACCCGACTTCAATGCAATAGTGCGAACAGTGCTGGAGGGAGTGTGATGGACAGTCGTGGTTTCGCCCCTCCTGCTGTCCTGCTGGTGATACTCGACGGCCTCGGCGACCGCGCTTGGCCCGAACTCGGCGGCCTGACGCCGCTCGAAGCCGCCAAGAAACCTGTCCTCGACGAGCTCGCCGCCGCAGGCAGCACCGGCATCCTCCACTCCCTTGGCCCCGGGCGTGCGCCCGGCACCGATCTCGCACACTTCGTGCTCTTCGGCTATCCGTCCGACATCTATCCGGGTCGAGTGGTCTTCGAGGCCGCCGGGTGCGGTCTCGAGCTTTCCTCGGCAGATGTCGCCTTCCGGGCGCTCTTCAGCCGCGTGCGACGCGAGCCCGATGGCACGCTCAAGCTGTTGAATCACTTCGCCGATGTAGACGACGCCGTTTGTCGCGAACTCGCCGCCGGACTCGAAGCCTTCACCCACGGCGGACTCACCGTCAGGCTGGTCTTCACGGGAGAGAAGCAGGGCGTGATCACCGTCAGCGGTGGCGCGAGTGAGGATGTCACTGACTGCGACCCGTTCTTCACCGAGCGCCCCATCGCCGCAGTGCTCCCGCTCGCAGACGCCCGGGATCCGGTCGCGGCACGTCTGACCGCCGAGGCGGTCACGGCGTTCCTCACTCACGCGTACGAGGTCTTCCGGGAGGCGGGCCCGATCGGGGCTTCCGCTGAGGGCCCCACTGAGAGCGAGGAGTCCCTTTTCCTGGTTGCCAAGTGGACCGGGCGCAAGAGAGCCCTCCCCTCGTTCGCACAGTTGACGGGTATGCGCGGCGCCATCGTCTCGCACGGCACGCTCTTTCGCGGTATCGCCTCCGAGCTGGGCATGGAGTTCCGCCCGGTTCCCGCCATCGCCGATCCTCGCGCGGAGATCGAGGCTCTCTTGGCCGAGGCGGTCGGCTCGCTGGCCGATGGGGTCGAGTTCGTGCACGTCCACAGCAAGGCACCGGACGAGGCCGGTCACACCAAGGATCCCTCCCACAAGCGTGACGTGATCGCCTCTCTCGACAAGGGGCTGTCCCTGCT
>PWVH01000165.1 GCA_003563465.1 Coriobacteriaceae bacterium
GATGGAGTTCCTCGGCATACCTTATACGGGACCCGGCGTGACCGCTTCGGCGCTTGCGTGGGACAAGTCTGTCGCCAAGAGGCTCTTCGTGGCAGCGGACATTCCCACCCCGAGGTGGATCACGCTTACCGCCGATGCCTTCAAGGAGATGGGCGCGGCGACTGCACTAGATCTCGTTCCGGAGACAGTGGGAGGGTTTCCGGTGGTGGTGAAGCCTTCCAAGCAAGGCTCGGCTCTCGGTCTGGCGCGAGTTCACGCGGCCGAGGAGCTGCCGGAAGCTCTGTTGGCCGCCCTTTCGTTCGGAGAGGTGGCTCTCGTGGAGAAGTGGATCGAAGGGGCCGAACTCGCAGTATCGGTGCTCGACATAGACGGCAAGCCGGTTGTTCTGCCGCCCGTGGAGATAGTGGCCAAGAGCGGGCTCTTCGACTTCAGTGCGATGTATACCCCTGGTGAGACGGACTACTACGTTCCGGCACGCCTGGCTGCCGAGACGGCCGCCGAGGTCCTGCGGCTAGCACGTGAGGTCTACAAACTGCTCGGATGCCGAGACGTCAGCCGAATAGACCTGGTTGTGGACGCAGACGGATCTCCCTACGTGCTCGAATCCAACACTTCACCGGGAATGACAGAGACTTCTCTTCTGCCGATGGCGGCGGAAGCGCAAGGCATGACCTTCCAAGACGTGGTAGAAAAGATAGTGAAGGCCGCGCTCGAGAGGGCCTGATGGAAGAGCCTTCTGGATAGCACGACCGTTATCGGGTACATAGGTAAGTGTTTCCATCGGTCCGGATCGACCGGGCTGTGGACGTGACAGGTGAAGGTCTCGGACGACGGAGGTGTTCGAGTATGGGTTACGACAGGCGTGGCGGTAGCGTATTCGGGGCGTTTCTCCTCGGCGGTATCGTGGGCGCGGTGCTCGGATTGCTGTTCTCCCCGCGCTCGGGCAAGGAGAACCGCGAGATGATCGCCGGGGCGGCCCAGAAGTACATGGACGAGGGCAAGGAGTTCTACGAGACTGGCCGAGCCAGGGTCACGGAGGTGTACGAGACGGGTCGCGGGACCGCCTCCGAGAAGGCCGAGGAGCTTCGCGGCAAGATCGATGCGGCCAGAGAGCGGTTGAAGGAGCAGGTTGAGCACGCGTCCGACTCCGCACGAGAGAGGGTTCACGAAGCGGCCCCGGCTGCGAAGGAAAAGGTCGCCAAAGCAGGTACCGCCGTCAAGGGCAGCGTCGACAAGGCCGAGGGCAAGGCAGGCAAGGCCATAGACTACGTTGACGATAAGGCCAAGAAAGCTGCGGACGCCGCCGAGGACATATCGGAGGAAGCGGCGCCACAGTCCTGATATCCTTTTCTTGCGAACCTGATGCAGGCCGGCCTCGTTCGCGACGGTCGGCCTGCCGCGTGTGTCTCCGTGTACCGAGGAGCGCTGAGTGAGCATGCGCCTGACCGATCTGGAAGACCTCTTGGTCATCGATGCTCGCGGTAAGGCCGTGGGCCGGGTGACCCGGGCCCTCTTCGATCCTATGGAGCCCCTGCTCGTGGGCTTCGAGGTCCGCATGAACCCGTTTGGACACTTCATCGAACGTCCCCGAAGGTACGTTGCGTTCAACGGAGTATCGGTCTCCTCCAAGAAGGTGCGCCTTTCGAAGGGCACGCCTCTCGAGAGGGTTCGGGGCCGGCGCTCGGGCGTGGACTGGGAACAGGCTGTGGTGTGGCATGGGATGCCTGTGAAGACCACTTCCGGCAAAGCGATGGGATTCGTCGGAGACGCCGACATCGAATCTGACGGCCGCATATCCAGACTCGAACTCACACGCGGCGTGACGAGCGATCTCGCAGTCGGAATCCGCGAAGTAGCCGGAGAGCACATCCTGGGCTTCTCGCGCGAGGCCGTGCGAGTGGTCGATGTCGAGGACGGAGTCGAGTTCAGCGGCGGGGTGGCGGCCGGAGCCGGCAAAGGCGCTGCGGTCGCTAAGGTCACGGCCGAGCGGGCTGCGGTCGGGGCCGCACGTACCGCTGCCGCAGCAGCACGGGCTGCCAAGAGCAGCAAGATAGGCAAGCGAGCCTCGGCGTCGTGGAAGGGTTTCGCACACGGCATCAAGGAAGGCATGTCCGAAGATGACTCCTCTGCGGGGAAAAGATGACCAGGCGCCTTACAGCGCTCGGCCCTGAAGCCACATCGGGCGTTGGCAGCATCTGTGAGGGCTGTATCTACTGGGAATCGTCCGATGCACTCGAGGTGAGATGCAGCTCTGCCTGCGACCCCGAAAAGCAGCGGGAGTGGTTCGATCGAGTGCGCGAGGAATGGGGAGAGTGCGGAAGAGTGGCTACCGATGGCGACGAAGTGCTCGGATTCATCAAGTACGCCCCAGCCCGCTATTTCCCGCAGACGGATTGGTATCTGGTGAAGGTGCCCGATCAAGCGGCGCCGTTGATCGCGTGTATGCACATCCGTGAGGAGGCGCGTAGCCGGGGCCTCGGCCGCGTGCTCCTGCAAGCCGCCCTGCGCGACCTCCACGCCCGTCGCGAACGCACCGTGTACGCCTACGCCCTGGCTTCCAGGACGGAGATGGACACCGTGCCGATGGTGGGCATGGATTTCCTCTTGCGAAACGGGTTCGTCGTCGACAGGCCGCACCCGGCCTACCCTCTCCTGCGGCTGGACCTGCGCTCCCTTGCAGCTTGGACGGAAAACCTCGAGGCAGCGCTCGAGTCGCTCCTTCTGCCCCTCGGCAAATCACGCAGGCTTCCCGTCCCTTCCATCGAGATGCGAGGATCGAATCGATGACAGCGGGCTCTTCCGAAGAGATGCAGGCCAAGCGCGTTCGGTCCGCCGAACGCGTGAGAGCTTACCTTGCCGAGCACGGCCTGGCCGAAGAGATCGTCACCTTCGAGCAGTCGACCAAGACCGCCGAGATGGCGGCCGAGGCCATGGGCTGCGAGCTCGGACAGATAGTGAAGTCGCTGGTGTTCGTAGCTGGCGGCGCTCCGGTGCTCGCGCTGGTCGCGGGAGATCGCCGAGGAGACGCGAACGCGATCGCCCGTCTGATGGGGAGCGAGGACGCTCGCTTCGCCGACGCGGAGACGGTGCGTGCAGCGACGGGTTATGCTATCGGGGCCGTGTCCCCTTTCGATCTTCCTGACGGCCTCGTCGTGCTCGCCGATGAGTCGCTCTCGCGTTTCGAGACCGTCTTCCCTGCAGCCGGTAGCGCTTCTTCGATGGTCAGGATCGGCCTTGCACGGCTTCTGGAGCTTACCGGGGCCACGGTGGCACGGATATCGCAGTGAGAGATGCGAGATGAAGAGCTACGTAGTAGCACCTCCCAGGATCGAACCGAGGCCTTCACGGCTTCATCTGTCGGTCTTCGCGGTCGTGGCCGCGGCGCTCGTCGCTATCGTGATGCCGTCGTTCCACGATACCGTCACGATTGCGGGAGAGGAGCACAGCGTTCCCCTCGGCACGACCGTCTCGGATCTCGTAGACGAGGGCGTGCTCTCGAGCGAGCCCGGCAACCTACTCGATGTCGAAGGCAGCGTTCTCATATGGGGAGGCGGCAAGGACCCCATCTACTTCGTGAACGGTCGCCTTTCTCCCGTCAACAGAATCCTGGCCGACGGGGATCGCGTGTCCGTGCGACGCGGCAGCAACAAGGTCGAAGCTACCGAGTTGGTACGGGAATCGATCCCGATACCGCTCGAAAGACGCGGAGATGGGCCCTTGATCTCGCTCGAGAATCCCGGTGTCGTAGGCGTTCGCGGAACGGTGGTAGGTGCGGTTTCGGACAAGACCGTCACCTCTCGAGTGATCGAGCCTCCTCAGCCGATGGTCGTGAGGCGCTGGGTACCAGACCCCGGGTCGAGAGTGGTGGCACTCACTTTCGATGACGGCCCCTGGCCCGGTCAGACCGACCGCATCCTCGACATCCTCGCCGAGCATGACGTGCGAGCGGGCTTCTTCATGATCGGCTATCTTGCCGAGCGGTATCCAGAGCTTGCCATGCGGGTCGCCGAGGAAGGTCACGTCATCGGCAACCACACGCAAAGCCACAAGATCTTGAGCCGCGAGAGCCGCGAATCCGTAAGAGAACAGATCGTTGAAGGCAACCGTGCGCTGAAAGCGACAACCGGAGTGACGCCTGAGTGGTTCCGTCCTCCGGGCGGAGCTTTGAGCCCGAAGGTTCTGGAGGAGGCCCAGCGCGAGAACTTGAAGCTGGTGATGTGGAACGTAGACCCTCGTGATTGGCGACGTCCTGGAGTTCAGCCGATGCTAGAGGACCTACTGAGTCACATACGGCCGGGTTCGGTGGTGCTCCTGCACGACGGCGGAGGCGACCGGCGCCAGACCGTACAGATGCTTCCCCTGCTCATCGAAGAACTCAAAGAACGTGACTACACCTTCGTGACCCTGGACGAACTGAAAGAGTAGCCGAACGGCGCCTGAGAACAGCCCGCTCAGCGGTCCTTTGCCCTAGGGCGTAGCGTGCGCGAGGGAGTGACCAGCACGTCCATGCCCACATCGTGATCGTGGGCGGGAATCCGCTCGAACACCTGGCAATCGAATGCGAGTCCTACCACGAGTGCATGGCTGAGGGCGGGAAGAAGCTGGTCGTAGTATCCGCCACCGTGGCCTACGCGCCGGCACGAGATGTCGAAGGCCACGCCAGGCACGATCGCCACGTCTATGTCTCCCGCATCAACGACAGGGGTGTTCTCGTCGGGCTCCAGCAGCCCGAAAGGACCCTTCACCAGCGAAGAGTCGTCATCGACGCGATGCAGGGTGAGGCGTTCGGGGCCGGTGATACGCGGAAAAGCAACGACTAGACCGCGCCTGCGGAGTTCGGCTACTGCCAGGGCGGGGTCGATCTCTTCAGGGGTCGCCCCATATGCCAGTACGAGCCTCGCGGTGGCGAGTTCAGGCAGGGCGAGAAGTCGCTCGGAGGCCGCGGCAGCATAGAGGGACCGGTCTTCGGCAGCGACTCCCTGGCGTGCCGCGCGCCCACGAACGCGCACGTCGCACTTGTCTTCGGATGGCAGCAGCATGCTACGCAGCGTAGCAGTTCGGCTAGGCGGGCGCACCACTCGAAGAGCCCGCACGTTCCGCACGCGCAGCGAGCCACGCGCGTGCAAGCTCGGTCCAGCCTTCACCGCGATGCGCCCTGGTCGAAGCGACGTTCTCGCGTCCGGAAGCGGCGGCAAGCACCCATTCGTCTTCCAAGGCGTTCGCCACGACCACAGCCAGAGCCACCGATTCGGCCATCTCCACGTCGATAGCCGAGTCGCCCATCGCTAAGGCGTCCTTCCGAGTGAGACCGCGGCGTGCGAGATCTTCGCGTATGGCGCCGCCCTTGGTGACTCCGTCGGGGATGAGATGGTATGCGTGAACCTCCGTCACGCCGACGAGTCCGTGCCGAGGCGGGTGGATGATACCGTTGTCCGCGATGCGAATGGCAAGCTCTAGCGTGTCGAGCGCCGCCTGTGCTTCGGCGAGAGGCACGTTGCCGCGCAACACGTGCGTGACCTCACGGTTCAGGTGGTACGGCGAATGCTCCTCGATGATGCCGGGAAACTCGCGAGCGAGCACATCGAGTGCGCCCGCCCGAATCATCGCTTCGTATGGGGTCTCGCCAGGCAGCGTCGCGTCTTCTGGCCACTCGCCCGTGTAGAAGACAGGGTCTTTGCCTCGGCCAGGCACGATCACGCAGCCGATCTCGGCGATGAAGGAGTCCCACCCGAGCAGGCGGCTGACCTCTGCAAGCTGGAGGCGGTTGCGCCCCGAACAGATCACGCCGGTCAACCCCGCGCGGTTCAGATCGACGACCGCCGAGGCGGTGCCGAGCCAAGGGGCGCCTCTCGCATCTGCGAGCAGGCACGCCCCCGGTCCGAGGAGAGTGCCGTCCAGGTCCGTGTAGAGCACGCTTGCGCAGGAGAGCGCGTGCGGCGCGAGCGGGTGGGCATCGAGCGGCAGCGGCGGGCCGGATGCGGCTGATGCGGCTGATGCGGCGGGCATAGAGCTCCTAGGTGTAGGTGTGTGGGCACGCGGGCGAGCCGAACGGGCTCCGAAGAGCATTCTACCCCAGAGAGGGCCGAGCGGACCGGCGAAAAGGCGACGGCCAGACGAGGTGTCCGAGCATTGATGAACACAGGCTTGTGCGGCTGCTGGAACAGGAGTACAGTCTGTCTATCGATCGGATACGCTGGCCCGCGCTGGGGGGCGCGGCCCGGCTCAAGCTCGCTCCGCAAGGGAGCGGGGGGCGTCATGAAGCGGGTCCGGA
>PWVH01000075.1 GCA_003563465.1 Coriobacteriaceae bacterium
GAAGGTATCACCATCGAGGACCCATTCGATTGCGGCCCCGCAGAGTTCGCTTTGCCTGGCGGGCAGACGTGGAAGGTCACGGGCGCGCGTGACCGAAGCGGACCGATGCGGCTGAGGGAGGCGACCGAGAAGTCGGTCAACTCGGTGTTCGCCAGAATCATCCTCGACTTAGGCGTACAAAAAGTCGTCGGAACGGCTCGGGTGATGGGCATCACCACGGAGATGACACCCGTGCCCGCGATCGCCCTCGGCGGGCACGAACAAGGAGTCTCGCCGCTAGAGATGGCCTCGGCCTATGGAACTCTTGCAGCTGGCGGGCTGCGCACCGAACCCTACGGGATCGTCTCCGTCAGTGATGCCGAGGGCAAGATCCTGTATTCATCAGAGCCTGCACTCACCCAGGCGATCGAACCTGCTGTGGCATACCTGACCACAGATGCTTTGCGTGGAGTGATCTCCCGCGGCACCGGCTCGGCAGCTGCAATCGGCAGACCGGCGGCCGGCAAGACGGGAACCACTCAAGCCTACCGAGATGCCTGGTTCGTGGGCTACACACCAGAACTCGTGACAGCGGTCTGGATCGGCTACCCGGATGCACAGCGCGAAATGCACGACGTGCACGGTCGCAGGGTTACCGGCGGGTCATTACCCGCCCAGATCTGGGCCGCATTCATGCGACAGGCACTCGATGGCACTACCGCGACTGACTTCGATCGGCCTTCGGGACTTGTCAACGCCTCCGTCTGCGAAGAATCGGGGGGCCTATCCACAGAGTGGTGTACCGACACCTTCCAAGGCCTGTTTCTCGCAGACAAGCTGCCTCGAGGCTCATGCTTGCTGCACACCGGTCCTGAGAGTGTTGCCATGCCCCACCTCATTGGAACAACCAAGGAAAGAGCGATCGCCACTCTTGCAGAGGCCGGTCTTGAGGTGAGCGTGACCGAAGAAGAGGTCAGGGGGGTCCCTGCGGGTCTCGTCGCCCGACAGGATCCTCAACCGGACACCGAAGTCGAGATCGGCTCGACCGTGAGCATAACCGTATCGAGCGGCACGATCAGGACGACCCCGCCTCGAGCGGCATTCACCGTCTCGGCTGTAGAAGCTGTCGTAGGCCAGGAGCTCGCTTTCGACGCCTCAACATCCAAAGCCTCTGGAAGTATCGTCCTCTTCATGTGGGAATTCGGTGATGGCGCCGAGGCCGAGGGAAAGACGGCCGTTCACGCCTACGAAGAACCCGGCACCTACACCGTGGTGTTGTGGGTGACTGATGACAACGACCAGACTTCGTCGGTTACAGAAGACATAATCGTGCGTTGATGCAATCTCACCGACTTATGCCGCGGCGCTCGAGCATAACCTCGGGAACCCTGATGCCGGCACTCACTCGCTCTTCACCGAACACCCCGAAAGAAATGGCCGGTGGTCGAAGGCTCTAGTAGCCGCTCTTGGAATCCTGGCCGCCCAGCGACGACCGCTTCCAGAGCTGCCCGCATCAAACGTGTGAGGTGCTGCGCCTCCTGCAAGGACTCGACTGTGAAGTCCAATCTGACCGCTGCCACTCCTGCCTCCACAATCTCGGGCAGCGCTCGCGTGAGATCGAGAGGCACCGCATTGAACAGATGCGAACGACCTCTAGGGTCGCTCATGACGGGAAACCCGTATCCCTTCCGATCGCGCAAGGCATACCAGCGCTCCCGATGTGGACACTCTGCACACTGTCGGGAACAGTCGACCCCAGACATCAAGATACAGTGTTCCGTGACCATGACTTGCTGCCTCCCGAGAACCGCTATGCCCGCTGGTAAATCCGATTCCGAACAGATGCGAGCGATCTCTCGTCCAGACAGCTCTGGTGATAGCCAGGCTCCAGACGCGCCCACATCCTCCAGCACAGCCACCGTCCAAGGATTCAATGTGTTAAGACCCCAGTGAGCCCAGACGTTCGCACCCGCCTCGGATGCCGAACGCACTGCACCAAGATTCCCAGCCACGACGTTCGAGCCAGGACGAACGTCGGAAAGCGCGAATCCTGACTCCCGGTCTCTCATGATGCGAGGAAGCTCGCTGACAAGACGATCAGGCATCTCTTCTGTCTTCGGAATAGCCCAATCAGGCACGATGGCCCAGTGCGCGCCAGCATCGAGACATGCTTTCGCAACTTGCGGGTGGATGGTCCACGCCACGACATCGGGTATCTCGCGCGTGTGTGAAGAACGCCGTCGGATCGCCCGCGCACCTGGAAGCAATGGGTTGCGTCGCCGTCGACTCGCGTAGGGCGCCAGGAGTTCTGTTTCGAGAGCCTCTGTAGCCTCGCGCCGCACCCGGTGCAGAAGCGAGAAGCCGGCACCGGCCGACGGATCCAGCTCGATGTCCCAGCCTTCTGGTACGAACGGCGTGCCTCCCAGTCGACCCACATGTTCTGTGATGTCGGCGGCTGTCAGCGCTTTGGTGCGTGCTGGCTCAACCTTAGCGCCCTTGACCTCCACACGAATATCGTCAGCCTGAAGGGTCACAACGAACGGCTCGCCTACAATAGCCTTCACTCCGATGTGTACAGGCACCATACGACCTGCATCTTCGGCGAGAAAGGTGCGTCTAGCGGCGGATTCCAAAGCAGCGTCGGTTACACGAAAGACCCTATCGCCTGGCGCCGCTGCGCCTTCGAGCATGACGGTTGCTTCCTCACCCGCTGGAACCGCTGTCAGTTCAGCTCCACCCACATCAAGCACGCCGGCTTTCTGGGCGAATCGACCGCGTCTGGTCCAGAACTCAAGGGTGTCGTCAGCTTCAACGGCCTTGTCGAAGGAGATGGTGGCGATTCCGTCGCCGACCTGGGTCACGCGTCCGACCGACACACCGCGGTCGCTCGGACGTGCGTACGCCATGTACTCGTCGTCGCGAGTCCCCTCAAGGTATCCGGTTGTGAAGCCGCGGCTGAAGACCTCGGCAAGTGTGTCCATCTCCGCATCGGAGACCTCGAAACCTTCCGGATCGGCTAGGGCACGGTCTAGAGCAGCGCGATACACCCCGGTCACCACTGCGACGTATTCCGGGCTCTTCATCCGGCCCTCTATCTTGAGCGCAGACACCCCTGAAGCGACGAGCCGAGGAAGCAGCGGCGCAGCCGCAAGGTCTTTCGTACTCATGAGGTGTCTGCCGGGAGTGCTGGCCTGCCGCCCGGCATCATCCAGTAGATCAAAGGGTAAGCGACATGGCTGTGTGCACTGACCGCGATTGGCAGATCGCCCCCCGACTGCTGACGAGAGGAGACACTGGCCTGAATAGCAGAAGCACAAAGCCCCGTGGACGAAGACCTCTATCTCAGCGACGCCGATTCCACATATGGCGGCTATCTCAGAGATGGATAGCTCCCGGGCGAGAGTCACGCGCGAGAACCCGAGACCGGCCAATTCTGAGATAGTCACAGAATCATGCGCGCACATCTGAGTCGAGGCATGGAGCCGGATATCCGGCAGTGTTTCGCGTAGAACCCGTGCGAAGCCAAGGTCTTGCACGATGATCGCGTCCACACCCGCAGCCCATGCCTGACTTGCCAGGGTAAGAGCCTCCGGCATCTCCGAAGGCCGTATGATCACGTTGGCGGTCAGGTAGACTCTAGCTCCCCTAAGGTGAGCATAGCGGGTAGCTTCCTCCAGCGCCTTCAAGCTGAAGTTCTCCGCTCCGATGCGTGCGTTGAGTGTCTCGGTCCCCAGATAGACCGCGTCGGCTCCGTTGTTCACGGCGGCACGCAACGCCTCGGCGCCACCGGCAGGCGCAAGCAGTTCGGGAGCTTTCGATTGGCTGACCTTCGGCATTTCGGCACCGTTTGTCGTTCAGGTAACGGTCAAGCGAGCAACCTGGCACGATACTCGCGCGATACGGCACAATAGGGAGCGTGGAGGTGACTGGGAGGCATGTCAAGTAGGCGCGCTCGTGCCCGCCGCCGCGGCGGCGGAGTACCGATCTTGCTGCGAATCGCAGCCGTAGTGGCCGTCGCTGCCGTCGTTGTGGCCTTGTCCGGAGTCGTCGCGGCGTACGCTACTGTCGCATCATGGTTGAGCGACCTGCCCGACTATGAGTCCCCTGAGGCTTTCCAGGTCGCACAGGCGACCAGGGTCTACTCCGCCGATGGGAAACTGCTCGCTCGGCTCTATCTGGAGAACCGGACCGTCGTGCCGATGTCTCAGATATCGACCGATCTGGTCGACGCTCTCGTTGCTGTGGAAGACGAGAGATTCTACTCGCATGACGGGATAGACCTGCCCGGCATAGCGCGTGCAGCCGTGACCGACATCATGGCGGGCACAACGAAGGAAGGTGCCTCGACCATCACGCAGCAGTACATCCGGAACACGGTACTTCTCGACGAGCGCACCGAGATATCCTTCGCTCGTAAGGTGCGTGAGGCTTTCCTTGCCAGAGAGCTGGAGAAACGCAAGAGCAAAGAAGAGATACTCGAGCTGTATCTGAATGCCATCTACTTCGGTGAAGGAGCCTATGGCGCACAGGCCGCAGCGCAGACCTTCTTCTCCAAAAATGCTTCAGAACTCACCTTAGCCGAAGCATCGCTTCTGGCCGGATTGCCTCAACAACCCAGCCGCCTTTCGCCGTTCGAGAACCCTGACGGGGCTCTCCTGCGTCGTGGGCAGGTGCTCTCGCGCATGCTTGCCAACGGATACATCACCCCGGCGGAGTATGAAGAGGCGATGGATACCCCTCTGGAACTCAAACGGGCGCCTCAGCCGGCCGGCGGCATCTTCTCGGCCCCATACTTCGTGGCCCACGTGAAGAAACTGCTCCAGCAAGAATACAGCCCTTCTCTGGTGTTTCAGGGCGGTCTTGAGGTTCACACCACTCTCGACTCCGAGATGCAGGCAAAAGCAGAGAGCGCAGTGTTCGACTTCCTGGATAGACCCGATGATCCCGACGCAGCCCTCGTCTCGATCGATCCGCGAGACGGCTTCATCAAGGCATTGGTCGGCGGCAAGGACTACGGCACGAACAAGTTCAATCTAGCCACGCAAGGACGCAGGCAGCCGGGATCGGCCTTCAAGACCTTCGTCCTGGTGGCAGCCCTCGAAGCGGGAATGCCCCCTACTCGGTATATAGACTCCTCGTCCCCTGCAGAGATACCAGCAAGACCGGTATGGCGTGTCTCGAACAGCGAAGGCCGTGGCCGCGGCATGATCACGCTGGACGCTGCTACACGGGCTTCTGTCAACACAGCCTTCGCTCGCTTGATCTGGGAACTCAACGACGATGAGAGCACCGGTGCCGAGAAGGTGGCGGCAGTAGCCAAGCGCATGGGTATCACATCGCAGATTCCTCCCTATCCCTCGATAGCGCTGGGGAGCCAGAACGTCACCCCCCTCGAGATGGCCTCCGCTTTCGGCACACTGGCTACGAACGGACAGCACTTCCCACCAGTGGCCATCACCAAAGTGATTGACCGGCATGGCGAAGTGGTATTCGAGATCGAACCCGAAAGCGGAACCGCCCTCGATCCGAGCATCGCCTATGCGACGACGAACGTCATGAGGGGTGTGATCACCGGAGGCACGGGCCGCGCCGCCAACATCGGACGTCCGGCGGCTGGCAAGACGGGTACAAGCCAGAACTACAGGGACGCATGGTTCGTAGGATACACACCCGACCTGGTCACATCGGTTTGGGTTGGCTACTACCAAAGAGAACTCCCGATGCGCAACGTGCACGGCCGCCGAGGCTTCGGCGGAACGCTGGCAGCTCCTATCTGGGCGTCCTTCATGAGAGAAGCTCTTGCCGGTAGCCCCGTGCTGGACTTCGAGCGGGCTCCAGCACCCACATACACGTTTCGGCAGGCCCCGCTGGAAGTCGAAGTACCCAATCTCGTCGGGATGACGGTGGCCGAGGCGCGAGCAGTGCTCGACGAAGCTGGTCTGTCTCTTGCGGCAAGCGAAGGTTTCCATGACTCCGTACCCGCCGGTACGATCTTCGCTCAGCAACCCGCCGCCGGTGGAACTATCGCTCAGAACGGGACCGTCAGCGTGAGTGTCTCCAAAGGCAAGGCGCCACCCAAGCCCGAGCCGGAACCGGA
>PWVH01000015.1 GCA_003563465.1 Coriobacteriaceae bacterium
AGGGCAGCGAACTGAGGTCTGCCAGTGCATCTTCCACAGGTGTCGAGCCCGCTGCGACCTCGGCGAGCAGACGTCGGAGCCGTTCGGGGTCCATCGGAGATCCTCTCAGGGTATCGAGTCGGATCGGTCCCTCTTGCGGTGCGCCGCTCACACCCCGCACTCTGCGGGCTACTATATCGCTTAGAGCACGGCTCGGCACGAGGTCGGACTTGCAGCCTTCTGGCCACAGGCCGATGATAAAGAGTCACCGCTGGTGCAAGATGTCGAAAGCAGGTAAGGCTGATGAGCCGCTACGCGTTCCTCGGTCCCTCTGGGACCTTCAGCGAAGAGGCGCTGCTAACCCTCGGCGTGCCGGATCTCGAGCCGATGCCGTACGCCTCGATCGCAGAGGTCTTCGCTGCCGTCGAGCGCGGTGACGCCGATGCCGGGATCGTGCCCATCGAGAACTCGGTCGAAGGCAGCGTGAACGCCACCCTCGATGCGCTGGCGTTCGATTCCACGCTCACCATCGACCGCGAGGTGGTCTTGGAGATCCGCCATGCCTTAACGGCCGCACCGGGCACGGCACTGGAAGACATAAAGACGGTGGCGAGTCATCCGCACGCGACCGCGCAATGCCGAAGATGGCTGGCGGACAACCTGCCCGGCCGCACCATAGTCGCTGCCAACTCCACCGCCGAGGCGGTGCTTCGCGCAGTCACCGAGCCGGGCACGGCTGCCGTGGGGACGCGGCTGGCTGCCGAATTGCACGGCGGTGAGGTGCTGGCCGAGGCCATCGAGGACTACCGCGACAACAAGACGCGGTTCGTGGTCGTCGGCCACGGGACGGTCGAGCCCACCGGAGACGACAAGACCACGCTCGCGCTCTTCTTGCACGAGGACCGCCCCGGCGCGCTGCTCATGATACTTTCCGAGTTCGCCTACGGGAACATCAACCTGACCAAGATCCAGTCCCGCCCGACCAAGCGCATCCTAGGCGAGTACATGTTCTTCGTCGATCTCGAGGGGCATGCATACGACCCGCCTGTGGCGCTGGCGCTGGATTGCCTGCGGCTGAAGCTGCGCGAGGTGAAGGTCCTCGGCAGCTATCCGAGGGCGCGGTAGAGGCGATATCTACAGGACGAAGGTGGCCTCGTTGCCGATCTTGCAGGTCACGGACGAGCCGACTTCGAAGCCATTGTCTGACTTAAGGGGGATGTCGGCTTGCAGCGTTCCTGCAGGAGTGTCGACGAAGTAGGTGACTACGGGTCCGGAGAACTGAATGTGACTGATCGTACCTCGCAGTCCATCGCCCGAGGCTCGAATCAGCACGTCCTCCGGTCTCACGAAGGACTCCTTACTGCCGCGATTCGCGAGGAAGCTTCCTCTTCCGATGAAACCGGCGACGAACCGCGTCGCTGGACGCTCGTAGACGTCGCGTGGCGAGCCGATTTGTTCGATGCGACCCTCGTTCATCACCACGACTCGATCGGCGATGCCGAGGGCCTCTTCCTGGTCGTGGGTGACGTGCACCGTGGTGATGCCGAGGCGTGACTGGAGCATCCGGATCTCCCGGCGCATGCGCTGGCGCAGTTTCGCGTCGAGGTTGCTGAGCGGCTCGTCGAGGAGCAGGACCTTAGGATTGACGATCAGCGATCGTGCGAGCGCGAGCCGCTGCTGTTCCCCGCCGCTGAGCGTCTCGACGCTCGCGTCTGCTCTCGACTGAAGACCGACCATGGTGAGCATCTCTCGGGCGCGACTATCGGCGTCTTTGCGTGCGATTCGTTGCATTCGCAGGCCGTATGCTACGTTTCTGACCGCGCTCATGTGGGGGAATAGCGCGTAGCTCTGGAAGACGGTCGAGGTCGGACGGAGGTTGGCCGGGACACGAGTCATGTCCGAATCCTCGATGAGGACGCGTCCGGAATCGGGGGTGACAAATCCGCCGATCATGCGCAACGTAGTGGTCTTTCCACATCCGCTCGGACCGAGAAGACAGACCAACTCGCCGGGTTCTATGTCGAGCGTGACTTCATCGACCACCGTCCGACCGCTGTATGACTTGGTCAATCGCTCGAGTTGCAGGAACACTGAGCACACCCTCCTTCGTTGCGTCTCGGCGTAGCATCAACCATGAGAAGAACAGGTTCACGGCTAGTGTCACCAGCATGATGATGTTGGCCAGAACCGCAGCGACACCTATGTGGCCGCCTCTGACGGCACCGAAAAGCTCGATCGTTGCGACCTTGGTCCCTGGGCTTATTAGGAAGATGATCGCGCCGATAGTCACCATGCTTGCTGTGAACGTGTTGACGAATCCGACCAGGAATGCAGGTCTAAGCTGCGGGAAGACCACGTCCTTAACCACCTGGTGTTCTGCGGCTCCTAGGTCGCGCGCTGCATCTTCGACCTCCGGGTCGGCTTGACTCAAGACAGCTGCTCCTGCCTTGGTGCCTACGGGTAGCTGACGATAGATCATATTCAGCAGGACGATAGCCAGGGTACCGGTCAGTGCGAGTGGAGCATCTCGGAACGCAAGGGCATATCCGATGCCGAGAAACGGGCCCGGGATCATGAAGGGTAGAGTCGCGATGAAGTCGAGCCCGCTTCGGCCCCAGAAGCGTCGGCGCTCTAGCAGGTAGGCGACGATCATTCCGAGCATGCTTCCAACGATGGCCGTGAACAAGGCAAACCGGATGCTTCGAGAGATGCTCGCGAAGGCTGTCGACGGAAGCCCTTGGATATGCTTGAGCGTGGGCGTGAAGTCGACACCCCAGGTAGTTGCGAAAGCGCCGAACAAGATGGTCAGGTACTGCAGGGTGACGAACGCTGCGAACATGAAGGTTACGGTTCCTGTAAGGATAAGCAGCCAGCGAGGAAGGGCCATCGGCTCTCCAGCTGAGCCTGTCCCTTTGGTGTAGAAGGTCAGCCTTCCCATGAAGTGGCGGTACAGCAGGAAGGCGATAAGTGATGGCACGAGCAGGAGTATGCCCATCGCGGCGGCGACGGGAAGGTTCGAGATGCCGATGAAGTTCAGGTAAGCCTGCGTCGCGAGCACGGTGAACCGTCCGCCGATGATGATGGGCGTGCCGAAATCGGCCAGCGACTCCACGAAGGTGATGAGGCTTACGGCTGCAAGCCCCGGTATGAGCAGCGGCATGGTCACGCGCCCGATCGTAGAGGTTGGACTCGCGCCAAGATCACGCGAAGCTTCTTCGAGACGGCCGTCCATACCGCGCAGGACACCGATGAGCAGGATTGCAGCCAACGATGTGAACCCGATGCCTTGCATGAGGACAACACCGTGCCAGCCGTACGGGTTAAGGGTTAGGCCGAGGAGTTTGTACGTGATGAGCCCCCTGCGTCCGAAGAGCATGACGTAGGAGAGCGAGGTGACGAATGGCGGCGATATCATCGTCAGCAGCAGTAGCCCGAACAGAGGCTTGCTCAAACGCGAGCCGCTGCGCGTGGCCCACAAGGCGACGTTGACTGCTATGAACAACGTGAGCGCTGTTGCGGTGACTCCAACGAAGACGCTGTTCCCCAGGAGTCCTCGACTATCCACCAGCGCCGAACGAATCAGCTCGAGGGTCGGGCGTCCGTCAACGAAGAGCCCGACCTTGAGCACGGCGGCAATCGGCCAGAGGATGAACACTCCAAGGCTCGCCAACATGAGCCACTGTAGCGCGGTTTCCGCGTGCGCACGGAAAGGAGCGCTCCATGAGGAGCGCTCCTTTCGGTTCGCGTCGGTGCTGACGGTGTCGCTTCCGGGTTGAAGCATCACTTCTTGGCCGCGAAGTCCTTCTGCCACTTGTCTATGACATCGTCCCGGATGCGCCCGATCTCGTAGAAGTCGATCGTCATAAGATCCGCCTCGGGGAAGCCGGTATCGATGAGTACCTGTGGCATGGGTACGTCATCCCTGACCGGAGGACGGGGATCGTGCGTAGCAAGGACCTCCTGGCCGTGCTTGGTCAGGCACCAGTCGACGAAGACCTTGGCGCCCTCGAGGTTCGACGCACCCTCCATTATGGCGACGGGTGCCGGCCACCAGGGCGTACCGTCTTTGGGGAAGACGGTCACAACGGGGTAGCCCTCGTCGGCCCCGGTTGCGATGCCCGGAGCGATTCCGGCCATGATCTCACCCATGTTGGCGGCGGTTGGAGGCTCGCCGCCACGCTGTGCGTAGAAGGGCATGTTGGCGTCGAGGCGCGAGAAGAGCTCCCAGCCCTCGTCCTCCCCGAAGGTTTGGAGTAGTCCGGAAAGCGTGGTGTACGCGGTGCCCGAGATCGATGGGTCGGGCATGAGGAGCTCGCCTGCGTACTCGGGCTTCGTGAGGTCTTCCCACGTCTCGGGGATCGCCGCACCCTTCTCCTCGGCGACGTCGGTGTTGAAGACCACGCTCACGACGACGAGCGAGATGCCCGTCCACGCGCCATCTGCGTCCTTGTACTCCTCGGGGACGTTGACCGCGAACGGCGAGACATAACGCTCTAGCAGGCCTTCATTGTCGGCGGCGATGAAGCTGTCCACGCCGCCGCCGAACCAGATGTCTCCGATCGGGCTGCCGGCTTCGGCCTGCATCCGGGCGAGCACTTCTCCCGAGGACATGTCGAGGAACTCTATCCTGATGCCCGTGTCCTCCTCGAACTGATCGAAGATCTCTTCCTTGCCACCGTAGGCGGCGAACACGTTCACCGTTGTGCCGACGAGCTCCGGGTCGACCTCGAGGACTTCCTCGTCGGTCGTGTCCTCGGTCGGCGCTGGCTCAGGAGCGAGTTCCGGCTCGCTCGTTGCGCAGCCTCCGAGCACGAGACTGAACGCAAGCATAAGCGATAGCAGTAGCGATACGCGCTTCACATCGTCCTCCCTTACGTCCGTCATGAATGCGAATAGGATAAGGAAACCACATTGGCCCTATCAGATGCAATGAAACCGGTTGAATGGCGGAAGGGGCAGGATGAACCGAGCGGGAGTTCTCCAAGAATAGCGGCGTGTGATACGATGCATCAGTGACGGTTCTCTTTCCAGGATGGTCCCGATGCCTGCTTTCGCAGCAGACCTGCACAACCACACGCCTGCCTCCGCCGATCACCGGCAGCAGGATACCAGTGCTCGCAGGATCGTGGAGACGGCGCTCGACGCGGGGCTGCACATCTACGGCGTCACCGACCACTTCACGTGCGCCTTCATTCCCGAACTCATCGCAGCCGCCGACGAGGTCGGGGCGGAGATGGGCCGCAGGCTCTTCGTGGTTCCGGGTACCGAGCTCCGCATCACTCACCACAGCGACGAAGCGCACATCATGGCGCTGTTCGACCCAATCGACTACCAGCATCGTTTCGACACGATGCTCCACATCCTCGGACTGACATCTCCGTGCGCCGAGCCGGAGGAGCTACCTTGCTTCGCCTTCGAGCGCGACCCGGTCGACGTGTGCCGCATCATCGGTGCGCTTGGGGGGATAGCGTGCGTGGCCCACGCCGACCGGGCCTTCGGCGACTACCGTCTCATCGACACCGAGCTGTTTGCGCGACTGGCGGCCGAGCCCGCGTTAGCGGCTGTCGATCTGGTGGATCCGGATGCCGATGGCGAGACGGTCGGCGGTCACGACGTGAGTATCATCCGGTGCTCCGACTCGCACAGCTGCGAGCAGATAGGGGTGCGCCGCTCCTTCGTTGCCATGGACGACCTTTCGTTCCCGTCGCTCAGACTCGCACTGGAGACGGGAAGAGTGGTTCCCGAGCTGCTCGTCTAGGGAATCGAGGCGGAAGCGGCAAGCGTCGGGGAGCTGGATCCCGGCAGGGCGACCTGTTCGACCTTGGCGAGTCCGCTCACTTCAAGGTGAACCTCTCGTAGTCGATGGGCCAGTGCAGCCCCGTATGTGGCGACAACCGCGCGCCTAGGTAGCGCGTGGTACCCCGTAGGTTCAGTAGCATCGGCATGAGGTCCTCTCCGCGCAGCTGGCCGAG
>PWVH01000001.1 GCA_003563465.1 Coriobacteriaceae bacterium
CTTCGCCGAGGACATGCTCGAGCACTCCTCCGGAAACCCCGACGTCCGCGCGTTCGTGAAACGCTACCTGTCAGACGGCACGCCTCAAGCTGTCTTCGAACTCCCCGTCGAGCGCTTCCGGACCCATCCCGAACGCCCGATCCGTATCGCCGCCGAAGGCACCGCATACGTGCTAGTGCCGGGAACCGAGAGCGTGTCGATACTTCGAGCCGAGTGGCAAGACGACGCCGAAGAAACCCTGCCCGAGCACGAGACAAGAGGGTTCGAGCTGCCAGAAAGACACAACCCGGCGAAGTCCCTCGATGATGGCGCCGGGACGCACGAGCCCGAGGGCATCCGGTCACGCGAGCCAGACGAAGTCGGATTGCGCGAGCCAGACAGCATCGCTGCCACAATCGCTGCCGCGCTGCGCTCCTTACTGACTCCGGAGGCCGCCAGTGCCGCCTGGACGCGCACCAACGCCAACGACCGCGCCTGGTCCTACGTCAACCACAGGTGGTACTGCAACCGGAGAAACTACTCGACCAGAAACGGCAGCATACGTCCGCGCTACATCACCTCGGTCAACCGCTACTACCGTGCCGTCCCCTACTGCTGGGGTGGATTCGACACTCTCAACTCCTACAACAACGCCATGTCGGCAGGCCACTCGGCAGGTGACATCAATTGCACCGGCGGCAAGCGTTCGGGAACGGCAGGCGTGGACTGCTCCGGATTTCTCTCGCGCCTGTGGGGCCTGGGCACCAAGCGAAGCACCTACACGCTCACCAACGTCTCCTATCCGATCTCGAAATCTAACATGCGCCTCGGCGACGCCTACATAAGGCCCGGCTCGCACTGCATGTTCTTCCGCTACTACGTCACCGGCGGCGCACAGGTCTTCGAGAGCACCAAGACGAGCAGCTACGACCGGGTCGTCACGATGACCAGAACCAACACCGCGCTCAGCAACTATGGCGCCTATCGCTATCGGAACTGGTAAGTCGCGATAGAAGAAGGGCGGGCGAGGAAGAGATGAAGATGGGTCGTTCCACATCCACATGCAGTCGAAGGAGGTGCACTCTGCTGGAGAGTGCTCTGCTAGCCTGCCTATGTGCCACGCTCTTGGCTTCTGCGGCTGGCTGCGCTCCGACGGACGCCTCCGAACACATGGCGCAGCGAGCAGAGCCTCATTCCCCTCCGGCGATACCGTTCTCGGGAACGCTCGTGTTCCTAGACGGTGACACCGTTGCCGGAATCGACGGACAGAGCAGCAAGAGAACGGATTTCTTTGAGGTGGAAGGCGAGATCGGTTGGAGCGGCTTTGCCTCCGTCGCTGCCGATGACGCCATCGTCTACGAGAGCCTTACCGAAGGTACGGCCATCCTGCGCGCTCGCAAGCGCGACCTTGACGAGAGCCAAGCGATCGCCAAGGGCGTGACCGCCGTGCACGCTTTCGACGGTGCGCACCTGCTCTTCTCGGACGCATCCGACACGAGATTGTGGAACGCGGGTAGCGGTGATGTGCTCGCTCTCGGCATCGGCAGAACACTCGACGCACTCCTCGGCCGCAGCGGAGCAGAGATCGCCTACACGACTCCAGTAGACGTCGGTGAAGACGACTCCTCCGCTGGAGAGCCTCAACAGATGGTCGCGGTCCGCGGTATCGACACGCCTAACGGCCCGACGGAGCTCATCCGAGGCTGGCACGCGTTCGAACTGCACCTGCTCGACGAAGATATCCTCCTCTACACTGCTCTACCGTTCGGGGGCCCCGAGCGAGGTGAGCTGGTGCTGTTCGACCGCCGCTCCAGCGTGACGACCACGGTAGCCCCGGAGATCCGCGTGCTCGACAGCAATCCGGAGCGACGCTTGATAGTCGGCGAAACGGTGAGTGCGCCTTCCTCAGGTGAGCCTAGCGTGCAGCTCGTCATCTGCGACGCTTCGGAGCTAGAGACGCCGACCGCAAGTCCTGTGGGCGAGCCGGTCTCGGGCCACATGACCCAAGCACGGCTTCTCGATGACGGAGACGGTCTGCTCGCTTCGGTAAGCCACACGGATGGAGGCAGCAGCCTCATTCTCTTCGGCCTGGCAGATGGGTCGCAGAAGACGGTCTTCGACACTCTCGACGGCACCATCAGGCAACTAGTACTCCACCCCTCGGCCAAGCTCGCGTTCTACACCCTGCAAGCCGAAGGCGTACCGGGGGTTCCAGGCGCTAGAGCCTTGTGGGTCTGCGACACCCGCAGCGGTGAGTGCGCACCGGTGCTGGAGGCATCAACCGGAGGCCTTCTGCAGATCTTAGGATTCGTACCGTAGCGCGTACCGGGTTAGCCTAGTGAGGAAGTGTCACAAGAGCACAATGGGCGGGGCGGACGAAAAGGGACGCCCCGCTCGCTTACGGTGCTGTCACCGCCTGAATCCGCGGCGCTTGCGCTCTCCCGTGGCCTCGTACTGGATCTCTTGTACGAGCGGAGGCGTGGGATCGAACTCGATGGCCGCCTCGAACGCCGCTGCCGCGCGCAGGACCGTGGACTCCGCGAAGTGGTCGCCGATGATCTGCAGCCCGATAGGCAGCCCCGTACTTGGAGAAAGGCCCGAGGGCACGCTTATCGCGCAGTTGCCTGCCAGGTTCACCGGAATAGTGCAGATATCGGAAAGATACATCGAAAGCAGGTCGTCCATCCTCTCTCCGATACCGAACGCTACCGTAGGCGAGGTCGGCGCAAGAAGCACGTCGAATCGCTCGAAGGCCGAAGCGAAATCGCGCTTGATCAGGGTGCGCGCTTTTTGGGCCTGACCGTAGTAAGCCTCGTAGTAGCCGGCAGAGAGCGCGTAGGTGCCGAGCATTATGCGCCTGAGCACCTCCGGGCCGAACCCCTCCGAACGAGAACGCATATACATGTCGATGACATCTTCGGCATCTTCGGCCCGATGGCCGTAGCGGATGCCGTCGAAGCGAGCGAGGTTGGACGAAGCCTCGGCCGGAGCGATGATGTAGTAGGCCGACAGGCCATACGCCGTGCTGGGCAGTTCGACCTCGCCGATCTCGGCGCCCAGCGAGGCGAAGACTTCTGTGGCGGCAAGGATCGAGTCGCGCACCTCCGGCGCGCAGCCTTCTGCCTCCAGGAAATCGGTCACCACTCCAACTCGCAGCCCGGCCACTCCCTCGGCCAAGCCTGTAGCGAAATCCTCGGCGGGACGCTCCACGCTCGTGGCGTCCATCGGGTCCTTGCCGCTGATGGCATTGAGCGCCAGGGCGCACTCCTCGACCGTCTTGGCGAGAGGGCCGATCTGATCGAGGCTCGACGCGAAGGCGACACAACCGTAGCGCGACACGCGGCCGTAGGTCGGCTTGAGTGCGACCACGCCGGTGAAAGATCCCGGCTGGCGGATCGAGCCTCCCGTGTCGGAGCCAAGCGCCAAGGTCACCATGCCCCCCGAGACGGCGGCGGCAGAGCCCCCGGACGAGCCGCCGGGCACCGCTTCGGGATTCCATGGGTTGCGAGTAGGGCCGAAGGCCGAGTACTCGGTGGAGGAACCGAAAGCAAACTCGTCTAAGTTGCACTTGCCGAGGGGGATGGTCCCCGCCTCGAGAAGACGGTGTACCGCGGTGCAGTCGTAGACGCTCTCGTTGTTCTCGAGCATGCGCGAGCTGCATGTCGTGCGAGTGCCCGTCAGATACATGTTGTCTTTGAAAGCCACCGGCACGCCAGCGAGCGCCGGAAGCACCAGCCCGGAAGCGACCGCGTCGTCGATGCGTTCCGCGGCAGCGTAAGCGAGCTGCTTCGTCACCTGGTTGAAGGCGTGGATCTGCCTGTCTAGAACCCCGATGCGCTCGATGGCTGCATCGGTGACCTCGCGAGCCGTGAAGAGCTTGTCGACGATGCCGTCGCGGATCTGCGTCGCACTCAGGCGAGAGAGGTCGATCACGCCTCATCACCTCCGGCGACGATCCGAGGTACCACGAACGCTCCGTCTTCGGCCTCGGGCGCGTTGAGGAGCACGGCGTCGAGAGGGAGGCAGGGCAGCGGCTCGTCGGCGCGCGTCTCGTTCACCATGTCCACCGCGTGCGCGGTCGGCTCGACGCCTTCTAAGTCGAGCTGCCGGATGGTGTCGATGTGCTCGAGGATCGAATTGAGTTGCTCCCCGTACTCGGCAACCTGTTCGTCGGTGAGTGCGAGCCGGGCAAGCAAGGCTACGTGGCGTACCTGCTCCTCGGATATAGCCATAAGACGCTACCTCCCGCGAGTCGAGTCGAGGGTCTGTGGCGCGAACGCTCGACCGAACGGCGCCGACACTTGCGAACCGGGTGTAATGATACCCGAGTAAGGATACGCGAGTAAGCGTATCACCGGGCGCCTACCAAACCAGATAGAAGGCTATCACCACCGGCAACACGTTATATGCGGAGTGCAATGCGATCGCCGGCAGAAGCGAACGCCGGGTCCGCGCAAGCCAGCCACATGCCACGCCCAAGGCGAAAAGCGGCAAGAACAACCAAAGAGTCAGGTGGTAAAGGGCAAAGAGCGCCGCCGATGCGACGATTCCGACTCGAACTCCCCATTCCTCGGCGAAAGCGTCTTGCAGCACACCTCGGAACACGATCTCTTCGACCACCGGCGCCACCACGACGACGAGCACGACAGACAGCAGCAGGCCCCAAGCGGTCGGGCCGAAGACCTCCGTCAGTTCCGTCACGTCGCGCACCGGCGGATCCCATCCGAACTCTTGCACGGTGACGCCGTAGACCCACGCCCCCACTCTTACCACCACCAGCATACCCAAAACCAGCCCTGCAGAGCCGATACGCTGCGGCCAGTTCTTCGCCGCTGGACGCAGCCGGAACGCGGTCGCCACATCCAGCCCGCGCCGCCACGCCAATCCCCATAACACCAGCATCTGCACCAGATAGAACGCGAACAGCACTCCGACCCGCGCGAACACCGCCGCATCCGACGACAGGTCCCTTACCGCCGGGCTCGTCAGCAGTGCATCCTTGCCGACGAACAGGACGAGCAGTATCACGAGCAGCGCCCACGCCTCGAGTAACGACCACTTCGGCGGGGCGGAGGGGGCTGACCCCGAAGACGAGCGACGCCTCCGCGGTTCGGGCGGCTCTCGCTTGCTTCGCTCGGAGCCAGATCCGCCGACATCTCGCGAGCCGTCGATCCTCACCGGTGCTGTCGAGGTCTCGTCGCGCTCCTCGATTGCGCCCCGCTCGCACGCTCGCACGCACGCAAGGCAGCCGTCGCAGATGCGCCAGTCGACGAATATGTAGTTGACCCCTACCTTCAGAGCGCCGCTCTTGCACGCCTCGATGCACCGGCCACAACGGTCGCAGCGATCGGAATGAAGCGAGAGCGGAACGCGTGACCGAGTCATCCCGGCCGCCCTTACCCGTCCGCGTTCGCGGTCTCGGCCGGCGGCTTGCCGTCCTCGAGCACTCGCAGGAGCGCGGCTTCATCGAGCAGCGGCACTCCGAGTTCCACGGCCTTGTCGTGCTTGCTGCCGGGGTCTTCGCCAGCCACCACGTACGACGTCTTCTTGCTCACCGACCCGGTGACCTTGGCGCCGAGTTCCTTGAGAGCCGCGGCGGCTTCGTCGCGAGTGAAGCGCTCGAGCGAGCCCGTGAGAACGAACGTCAGTCCCGAAAGAGTCTGAGGGCGTGCCGGCTCGACGCGATCTTCGGCCAGCCTGACACCCCGCTCGCGAAGCCGTTCTACAAGCTCGCGGTTGTCCGGGTTCGCGAAGAAGGCGCGTATACTGGCCGCTATCGCCGGACCCACGCCCTCCACGCTGGCCAGAGGATCGGCAGCCGCTTCGGTCGCCGCTTCCGCGGCGGCGGACGCATCCGGAGCCGGAGCGGGC
>PWVH01000158.1 GCA_003563465.1 Coriobacteriaceae bacterium
GACCGCCGCGACTTGCGCTGACGAGAAGCTTCCATCCAACGTCGTACTGGCGCATCGGCAAGTGAGAGTTGGGGCATCGGGCCTCCTCGGCGTATCAGTTCCGAAGAAAGCTGGTCGTGGACTGAGTCTTGTCGCCTAGGTACTTTCCCGGCCTTCGTCAGATAACACCGCTTCGAAGGAGCGAGTGTCGGCCTCACGCAGCCAGCAATAGAAGAAGCACTGCCAGCACGCACAGAGCGGATATGGCAGTGGGCCAATTAAGCAGGGCGGATTCGAGCAATCCGGCCCGTGCCAGAAGCGAGGGCTCGCTTGGTGCAGGCTCAGCTGCAGCCGGTCTCTCGGGTGCGAGTATCGGAGTTGCCGGAGTGGGAAGCGGCGTCGCAACTCGTCTCTCCCGTTCTTCGAGTCGACCATGCGCCCACGCGAACACGGGAGCGTAGACATCGGCGGACGGGATGACACCCGCGAAACGCGACGTCGTCGCCCTAGCCGCCCAAACAGCCGATGCTATCGCGATGCCTGAGCCGATCGGCCAGAAGGCCGCCCACAAGTACTTGGCTTGCAGGGACTTCTCCGCTGCATAGCGCACCTCCCCGGCGGGCCATATCCAAAGCGTAGCGCCTACGCCGATCAGCAACAGTGCTACTGCGCCGACAGCTAGAGGTCCCGGCACGGACTTGCGGTCTGCCTTCGGACCCATCGCCACCAGATAGAGGAACCTGGCCATCAGCAGAGTGGTGCCGACCGCTGCTATAGGCAACAGCGCCTCCAGCGCAGCGCTCCAGGCCCCCGGCGCCGACCCGGTCGCTTCTTTGAGCACGATCTTCGCGACCGCTCCGCTTGCGAGCGGCAGGCCTGCCAGCGCCAGCGCAGGAAGCGAGAGCGCGACCAGGACAGGTGTACGCCGCGTGGACCTGGCAGCGAGGTCGGTGCCGAGGAACAGCGCAGCCTTCGCAAGCCCGTGGTGCACCGCGTAAACGGTAGCTGCGGTCACTGCCGCCGGCCACAAGTCGGGTACGGCGAGGCCGGTGCCGATGGCGACGGTTATGAGCCCTAGTTGGCTGACGCTCGAGTACGCCAGTACGGTCTTGGGCACGGTCTGAAACACGCCTACCGCAGCGCCATAGAATGCCGAAGCCAACCCGAACGCAATGACGATAGTACCGAAGGGAATCGTTTCGGCCTGACCGCCGGGAAGGAAGCGGATCAGCCCGAGCGTACCAGCTTTGAGCATCACGCCCGAGAGCACCGCGCTTGCAGGCGTAGGCGCCACCGGGTGAGCGATCGGAAGCCATCCGTGCAAGCCGACCGTGCCCATCTTGATGCCGAAAGCAACGAGCAGCAGCGCGGTGCTTATCGGCCCGAGTATCGAATCGGCTCCGACACCGAGTGCCGCAGCGCCAATCACGAACAGGCCGCTGATGAGAAGCGCTTCGCCCGCGACGACGAATGCTATGTAGACACGTCCGGCGCGGCGTTTAGCCTCTCCGCCCCCGTGAACCACGAGGCCGTAAGTGGACAGAGCCATCATCGCGAAGAAGATGTAGAAGCCGACCGGGTCTGTCGTACAACAGAGAGCGAGATTGCCTGCCATCGCCAGAGAAAAGAGGCCGAAGAAGCGCGCCCGGTCTACGATAGGACTGCCGGCCGCGTACAAGCCGGCAGCAGTCCAGACGACCGCAACCAACGAAAGGAACGCTCTTCCGGTCCCATCGAGACCGACCTCTATTCCACTTGCAAGCCACGGCACTGCGATGCTGCCATCGGGCACGGCCACCGCAGCAGCCAAGGCCGGCACGGCCGCCAGCGGAGCCAGGCGCACGGCAGATCCGCGGGTCAAGGGAAGAGCGCAACCGGCTGCCGTAAGCAGCGGAACCAGCGCTGCTGCGAAAGCGGTCCATGCAGGCAGTGTCGACAGCGGGATCACCCTCCGAACTCCAAGAACGCAACCATCTGCGCCCAGGACGCAGGGGATAAAGCCGCCCCGGCAAGCACTCCCATCGCAAGACCGACCAGCGCGGTCAGCACAAGCGGCGCTACCATACGCAGGTCTCCCTCGACTCTCTTGGTCCCGTGCTCAGAGGCCCACTCGGACTTAGGACCCCGGAACCAAGCCCTTCCGATAATCGGGAAGAAGTACGCGGCGTTCAGCACGCTGCTTAGGCCCAGAACGGCCACGACCCAGGCTTGACCTGCCTCAATCGAGCCCATCCCCAGCAACCACTTGGTCGCGAATCCCGCAATGGGCGGGACCCCGACGATCCCGATCGCCGCGAGGGAGAAAGCTCCCATCGTCAGTGGCATCCGGCGTCCGAGGCCGTCAAGCTCGCTGATGCGATATACCTTGACCTCCTCGGCAACAGCCCCTGCCGTGAAGAACATGGTTATCTTCATCGCCGCATGGTGCGCAAGGTGCGCGATTGCAGCTGCAGCAGCCAAAGGCCCTCCGATGGCGACACCTAAGACGATGTAGGAGAGCTGGCTTACCGTCGAGTAGGCCAGACGCTTCTTGAAGTCGTCCTGGGCAAGAGCGCGCACGGACCCGAAGATTATGGTGAACGCGGCGACCGCGGCCAGCAACGGTATCAGGCCCAGGTCTCTGCCGAGTGGACCGTAGACCTCGAGTACGACTCTTGCGATACCGAAGACTCCCGCCTTCACCACAGCGACGGCGTGCAGCAGTGCGCTTACCGGTGCTGGAGCGACCATGGCGGCGGGCAGCCAGCCATGTAGCGGAAACAGAGCAGCCTTCACGCCGAGGCCGAGCATGAGGAGCGCGAATATCGCGGTCAAAGAGCCTGCGTGTGTTTGAACGAGCGAAGAGGGGAGCGAGCCTCCGGCCACGAACTCCACCGGCCCCGCAATCATGTGAAGCCAGATCACGCCCACCGCGAGAGCAGCTCCGGCCGGCAAGGCGTAGTTGAGATAGGTTCGGCCGCCCTTGAGGGCGGCTGGAGTTCCAGAGTGCACGACCAGGGGGTAGGTCGCTAGAGTGAGCGTCTCGTAGAAGACGAAGAACGTCAGCAGGTTCGCCGATAGCGCGAGACCGATCGCGGAGCCGACGCAGATCGAGAAGAACCCGAAGAACCGTGCCCGATCGCTCGAACGAGACATGTACCCCGTTGCATAGACCGTGGTGACCAGCCACAGGCAGCCTGCCACCACAGCGAACACTACGCCGAGAGGATCGGAGCGCAAGACGAATCCAATCTCGAGCAGCCCGAATCCCACCTCGGCGTACTCTCCCGGAGCACTTATCAGCGCCGACCCCGCGCAGGCGACCGCGGCTGCGGCGGTAGCGGCCGCTCCGGCCAGTCCGGTGGCGGTTCTCAGGGTCCCACGGTGCTCCCCGAGAAGGAATACGGCTACTGCGGTCAAGAAGGGTGTGCATGCGGCGACCAGGAGCGCGAGTGTGTGCCAACTCATGGTGTCACCCCGATTCCGGCTACGAGTGCCGGGGCCCCGATCGGAATCAAGTCGAGCAGAGGCTGACCCGCCACGCCCAGAACGAGCGCCCCGAGTGCGAGAGCCAGTGCCGTCCACTCCATCGTCCTCGGCGATCGACCCGTGTCGGCCTCCCTGTCGCCAGCCTCCTCGCGCCCGAGGAACCGGCCGATCACGCGGAAGACATATCCCGCCGCCAGTAGGCCTCCTGCTACGATGACTACGGCCCACCACCACTCACCCGAAAGGACAGATGCGGAGATCATCTGCCATTTGGCCACGAAGCCTCCGCTCGGCGGCAGGCCCATCATCGTCACGCCCGCCAGGCCGAAGGCCATCGCAGTCAGTGGAGCGCGCCGAGAAAGCCCACCCACTCCCTCTATCCGGTCGTGTCCGAGCCGTGCAAGTACGGTTCCGGCCGCGAGAAACATCGCCGACTTGGCCAGAGCATGTGAGACGGCATGGAACACGCCGCCGGTCCATGCGTCGGCCGCCGCCACGCCGCCCGCCCTGACAAGCGGGAACAGAAGGAACAAGTAGCCGATCTGTGCGACGGTCGAGTACGCGACCAGCATCTTCAGCCGCTCCTGCCGCAAAGCTTGAATCGAGCCCCACACGATCGCGACCGAACCGAGTACGCCCAGCAAGTGTGCCGTTCCGGGTGCCACTGAAGGCGACCCGACGTCTATCCACAGCCGGATCAGGATGTAGAAAGACCCCTTTACGACAAGTGCCGAGAGCGCTGCGCTGACTGGGGAAGGAGCGTTGGCGTGTGCGGGCGGCAACCAGAAGTGCAGCGGAAACAGTGCCGTCTTGAGCAATAGCCCTACCGTCATTAGCGCGAACGCTGCTTGCCCTGTTACGTCCGGACGGATCGCGCCCCGCAGTGTCGCCATATCCAGACTGCCGAAGGCCGCATACAGCAACGCCACTCCCAGTAGGTAGAAGAGCGAACCAAGGATGGCGGCCAGCATGTAGCGCATCGCGGCCACGAGCGCCTCGCGGCGAGCGGTGAGTGCCACGAGCGCAACCGCAGACATACTTACGAGCTCCAGGCAGACATACAGGTTGAATGCATCACCCGAGAGGAATAGGGCGTGAAGCGATGCCCAGAGGAAGAGCCAGAGCGGCCAGAAGAACCGATAGCGATCCTGGTCGGTAAAGTAACCTGACGCATATACGGTTATGAGCAAGCCGATGACCGAGGTAACCAGAATCATGGTCGCGGCTAGTCCGTCTACCACGAAGTCGATTCCGAGCGGCGCCCCCCAGCCACCGATCTCGTACCGCAGGACTCCCTCGCGGGCCACCTCGAGCGCGAGCGCGATCGCAAGGGGCTGTGACATCAACGCCGAGACCAGGGCTACCGGCCTGCCGAGACGAACTCCCAAAAACGCGACCGGAGCCGCGGTGAGTGGCACGAGTATGACGAGCGCGGGAAGCTGTGCGCCGACCCACTCACTCAGCGGCATCTTCACCGCCTTCCATCGTGTCCGCAGAATCGAGCGTCGCCATTCCGGTCTCGGTGAAGATTCTCTTGGCGAGCGCAAGTGCGTAGGCCGTCGAACTCACCGTGACCACGATTCCGGTGAGGACCATCGCATGCGGTAGAGGGTCGGGAGCCGGCCCAGGCACCCGCCGAGCGACACCCACGAACACCATGAAGACCCCTCCGCTGGCAACGTTTAGCGCGAGCACCTTGTAGAGCAAGTGCGGTCTGGTGATGAGCCCGTAGAGCCCTATCGTGAAAAGGACCCCCCCGGCCACGGTGTAAAGGTCGGCCTGCGTCACCTGCCACCTCTTATCCGACGTCGCAGCTCTTCGACCGGTGATGCCGAGGAGATGAACAAGCTTGCCAGAATCACTGCAATCGACACAGTGAGCCATGCCTCGATCGCCAGCATGATCGTCTTGGCATGATCGGCCGGATACTCTAGAAGCGCGCCCTCGATCAGCATGTCGCCGATCGCTGCGGCAAGGAAGACGATGAACCCCACGGTGATGGCGGCACGCAGAGCAAAGCCTGTCATCCCGGCGGGACGAGCATAACCTGAGAGCGCGAGCAGAATCCCTGCGGCGCCCAAGACCGAGCCGGCCTGGAACGCACCGCCGGGTGCGTGCTCGCCTGCCCAAAGCAGGTAGCCCGAGACGAGAACCATAGCGGGTGCGAGGAAGCGCGCGAGTGCCGAGAGCGCTGGGGCGGCATGCTCTGCAACAGTCGGCCACTTGTCGGAATGAGCGATGGTGAGCGACAGTACACCGATGGTCGCGAGCACGAGTACTGCTATCTCGAGCATGGTGTCGTAGCCGCGGAAGTTGAGCAGGACGGCGGTTACCGGATTCTTGACTCCGCTTGCATCCAGATTGGCCTTTACGAGAGGGGCAAGCCCCGCCTCGTCCTTGGGCAACACCAGCAAGGCCCGGATGAGAAGTGCGCCGACCCCGCCGCTTATGGCGAGCGCAGCCGCACGAACCGCCAATGGGCTTCTGAGTTCGGGCTCAGCCATCCTCGCCTCCCTCGGCAGACTGGTTCCGGGCCCTGAGGTTCCTTGACGAACGAGATTCGATGCTCCCGCGCATGTGTCCCGCCGCGTCAAGAAGAAGCACTCCTGTGATTCCCGCCCCGATTGCAGCCTCGGCAAGAGCGATGTCCGGCGCTGAAAGCCGAACCCATGCCAGGGCCACCAGCAGTCCGTAAGCGATGTAGAGAACGACCGACTTGAACAGCTGCCCGCCTGCGAGCGTGCGCAAGGCAAGCCACACGAGCGTGAGAACCAGCACCCCGTCGAAGATCCAGTCCGCGATCGTCACTTGCTCCTCCTCCAAGGATGCACGCCTGACGTCCTGGCGGCCTCGGCTACCAGAGGACCGGCTGTCGCACCGGCAACGACGACCAGAGCCCAAGTGACGGCGAGCTTGGCAATCACGACTGCTGAGTCAGCGCGCAGCGCCAAACCGAGAACCACGAATCCAAGACCCAGGTTGTCTGCCTTAGTGAGAGCATGAAGCCGAGTGTAGACATCAGGAAAGCGCAACACCCCTACAGAGCCAGCAATGAAGAACAGGGCCCCTATGGCTATCAATCCAATCGAGACGACGTCTATCGCACTCACGACGAGCCTCCTCTCGCATCGCTCGGGCCTGGGTGCCAGGCGCGTTTCACGAATGCGACTGAGGCCATCGCAGCCAGTAATGCGATCACGAGCGCCACGTCACGCAAGGCAGGAATCGCCGTGGCCTCGGATAGAAGCAAGAGAATCGCCACTCCGGCGGTACCGAACAGCTGCGCAGCGAGCATGCGATCTGCAGGAGAGGGGCCCCTCTCCACACGAATCAGTCCAGCTACCACCGTGAGCAGCAGAACGACCGCGAATCCCACGAGGATGGCATTCACCGCTCGGCGCCTCCCTCGTCGATAGCGCAGGCCTCGATGCCGCCGCCCGTGTCACAGAGATCGAGACCGAACAAGTCGGCCACCCGCTCTTCGACAGCGCGCATGCTCTCTGCAACGGGGAGGCTCACGTCGAGGACGTGCATCGTCAGAGTGTCTTCTTCGATCCCCGAACTGAGCGTGCCGGGCAGAAGGCTGATCGTGTCGGCCAAGAGCACCCGTGCATGCTCGGGCTCCAGACGCAGTCCATACCGAAGCACCTCGGGATCCAATGGCAACGACGGACGTACGGCTCTGAGTGCAACGTCGAAGCCCCCCGCAACAGACTGGTGAACGAAGAAAGCCGCGTAGCGTAGCGCCCCCAAAGGCCGGATGCGCCAGCCTCGAGAAGGCGTGAGCTTAAGTGATGCAACTGTCGCCAGGAGAACGAACGGCGCGCCGAACAGCCAGCTCTCAGGATCCGCCTCCGCGACAACCCACCAGACAGCGGCAAAGACGGCGGCCCTCTCGAGCAGCCTACGAATGATGATGGCCGGGGACTCCTTGGAACTCTCGGGCATGCGCTGCACCGGGTCTGGGCTGGTGTCGCGGACAGTATACCTGTACCACTCTTAGTGCGATTCCATTCATCAAGGCTGCCGCCTCGTTCGCACAACGAGTCGGCCCTCGTCATCTCATGGTGGACGAGAAGGGATTCGAACCCTCAACCCCCTGCGTGCAAAGCAGGTGCGCTCCCGTTGCGCCACTCGCCCGGGCTGGGCCGAAGGAGTCAGCGAGTCCGCGACCCCGGCCTAAGACGCGTGATTATACCACGGCAGTAGCCTATCCGAGCCAGTATGCGTCAGCGAAACGCAGGCGCAACCAGAACGAAACCTCTCTTCTGTTCGCGCGAAACATCCGGGTGTTTGTATGGGTCCACGTCAGGCTCCGGCACTGTCGAACGACTCGGCTCATCTCGAACGAAAAGTGGTGTGACGAGAATGCGTTTCGCACACAGTCTCGGAACGAACGGACATGGGAGGTAATGCTAATGCGCAAGGGTAAGCTTCTTTCGGGGCTGATCGTAGCAGCGGTGTTGCTGGCGCTCCCGAGCACGGCGCTTGCGGCCGATCCGGAAGGCGTTGCTACGCTCGGAGACGATCTCGCTGTCGCTCTAGATTTCCTGTGGCTGATGATAGCGGCGGCGATGGTCTTCCTCATGCAGGCGGGGTTCGCGATGGTAGAAGGGGGCTTCTGCCGGGCAAAGAACAACACCAACCTCATGACGAAGAACCTCATGGACATGGCGGTGGGCTCCCTCGCCTACTTCGTCGTCGGCTTCGGCCTCATGTACGGAGCAAGCGCCGGAGGACTCGTAGGTACCAACGGATGGCTCATGAGCGGGAGCTTTTATGACGTCACCATGTATCGCGACTTCATGTTCCAGGTGGTCTTTGCCGCCACGGCGGCCACCATCGTCTCCGGGGCCGTCGCCGAACGTCTGAAGTTCTCTGCGTATCTGGTGTACTCGGTGGTCATAACCGCGCTGCTCTACCCGATATACGGTCACTGGGTATGGGGAAACGGAGGCTGGCTCGCCGAACTGGGGCACCTGGACTTCGCCGGCTCGGGTGTGGTGCATGCCGTAGGTGGCTTCGTAGGCTTGGCAGGCGCATTGGTCCTCGGCCCGCGGTTCGGCAAGTACACGAAGGAGGGCCGGCCTCAAGCCATTCCGGGTCACAGCATCCCGCTTGCAACCCTTGGAGTGTTCCTGCTTTGGTTCGGTTGGTTCGGATTCAATGGCGGCTCGACGCTGTCGGGGACCGACCTTCGTCTGGCGGTGATCATGGTTAACACGAACATGGCCGCAGCAGCCGGTGCCGTTGCGGCTCTCTTGGTTACGCTCTTCAAGACGAAGAAATGGGACATAGGCATGGGCATCAACGGTGCCCTGGCCGGTCTGGTCGGGATAACGGCACCTTGTGCTTTCGTATCCGGCGGCGGCTCCATCGTGATCGGAATCATCGCAGGCGCACTCGTGGTCTTGTCGATATTCGGCCTCGAGAACATGCGCGTGGACGATCCGGTCGGCGCGGTCAGCGTCCACGGCGTGAATGGGCTTTGGGGACTTCTTGCACTCGGTTTGTTCGCCGATGGCACCTACGATGGTGTGACCGGACTCTTGTACGGAGGGGGGGTCGAGCAGCTTGTCGCCCAGGCAATCGGTGCGATAACCGTGCTCGCATGGGCTTTCCTCGGCGGAATGATCTTATTCAAGGTGCTGGACCTCGTCATGGGCATCCGCGTCTCGCCCGAAGAAGAGCTTGCAGGCCTGGACATCGAAGAGCACGGCTCGCCCGCCTATCCGAACTTCCTGACCGTCGAGGAATAGTAGATACCCCTTGAAGGAGTTGAACACCGTGAAGAAGATCGAAGCAGTCATCCGGCCTGAGAAACTCGACGATGTCAAGGATGCGCTCGAGGCTGCCGGATATCCCGGTCTCATGCTCACTCGAATAGAGGGTCACGGCAAGCAGAAAGGCCTGATGCAGCAGTTCCGAGGACGACAGTACAAAGTCGAGCTCCTGCCCAAGTACAAGATCGAAGTCGTCTGCTCCGAAGACCAGTGTGCCGCGCTGACCGACGCCATAGCGGGGGCGGCGCGCACCGGTCGTGTGGGCGACGGGAAGATATTCGTGAGCGAGGTCTCGGATGTCATGCGCATCCGCACCGGCGAATCCGGCGACGCTGCTATCTGATTCGAGGTCAAGACGTCCAATCAAGCCACCGCGGCAAAGGCTGGATGGGAGGAATCCGGTCTTTGCCGCGAGGTCTCAGTGAGAGAGTCCGGTGCTAACGCTTCAGACTCTCTCCCGTCGTATGCCGCGTCATGCAGAAAGAGCTGACCGGGATGGCCTTCGCACCGCCCGAGGTACCCTAAGGCTTATCCTCGAGAGCTCTTGGCCGAGTGAGAGTTCCCTCTCGGCCGCACCCTCGCACATCCAGGGGCTTATGCCCGACTCTCCGGAGACCGGATTCAAAGTGCCTTCCTGTCTCAGCAAGCCCGCTTCGCCTGAAGCGGCTGAACGAAACGCTCAGTCATGCGCTCGCTAACGCAATGACTCCTCGGCTTCGATCGTCCGGAGGCCTTCCTCTGCCATCCCGGTCGAATCCTGGCTCTGCTCAAGACCCAATGAGATGCATCCACCTCACTTGACCGCCTCGCTTGCTGTCGGGCCGGGTCCCGCGGTCCTGGTCCCGGCCTTCTATACAGTATTTACCCGGGGGCCAGTTGCACGTATCGTATCCCCGCACATCGGGATAGCAGGCCCTTGGTGTCTTTCGCGTTGTCGGGCACATACTGCAGTGACGCCCGCAGCCCGACCTCAACATGCCGAACGGTCCTAAGGGTCCGCATAGACTGAGTCAGAGCACTACCGAGGGAGCCGCCCGCCTTGGCCGAGGAATCGACCTCTGTACCGACAGCAGCTGAGACATCTGTTCTCGATGCTCCTCTTCGCGGGGCGCTGCTGAGCGCCGGCCGTGTCGCCTCCATAGGCCGACACCTCGCTGCGACCCATTCGTGGACGACTGAGGAGCCGCCCGCGACGACACCGCTGATTACGCTGACTGAACAGATCGCGGCTTCGTTGGCTTCGGACAACGCCATCCTTTCCGCCGCGGTGCTCAAGAGCCATCCGGTCTCCCCGGCAGCCGAGTGGCTTCTTGACAACTACTACCTTATCGAAGGGCAGGTCAGGGCCGTTCGCAGAGACTTGCCCGCCCGGTATGGACTCGAGCTCCCTCGGCTGACCGAAGGCGAGCTGGCGGGCTTCCCCCGCATCTACGAAGCGGTGACCACGCTAGTCACCTACACCGACGCCCGCCTGGATGAAGAGTATCTCTCGCGCTTCCTCGACGGCCTGCAAGATGTCTCTCCTCTTACCATCGGCGAGGTCTGGGCCATTCCGATAGTGCTGCGCATCGTGCTCACCGAAAACCTCCGCCGTCTCTCTGCTCGCGTGGTCATCGCCTACCGGACCGCTCGTGCCGCCGATGAGTGGGCCGAGCGCCTCCTGTTGGCCGCCCAGGATCGCCCCGATGATATCCCGGCTTTCATCGAAGAGTTGGAGCGGGTCGCCGGCGAGGCCTCTCCCGCTTTCTACGTCCGTCTCTCTCAGAGGCTCCAGGGTCAAGAGGCCGGGGCCGAGGCGATACACGTGTTCCTCAGTCGGAAACTCGCCGCAGCCCGCCACGACCTCGACCTGCTTGCACATGGCCTGCAACAGGAACAGGCCACAGACCAGGTATCCATCGCGAACTCCATCACCTCTATCCGCTTGCTCGACGCATACGATTGGAACGGATTCTTCGAGCGCACAAGCTTCGTGGAGCTCATCCTGCAAGAGGATCCGGCCGGAGTCTACTCACGGATGGACTTCGCCAGTCGCGACCGCTATCGACACGCGCTCGAGGGGCTCGCGCGTCGCTGCCCGCACTCCGAGATCGAGGTCGCCGAGGCGACCATGAGCTGGGCGCTCGAAGGGCTTTCTGCTGATCCTGCCGCTACTGTCGAAGGCCACGTCGGCTACTACCTCATCAGCGAAGGGCGCTACACGCTCGAGAACAGTCTTCGTTACACGCCGCGCAGGCGTGAACTCTTCCACCGAGGGGCGCTCTCGCATAGCGGGGCCTTCTACTGGGGCACATTAGCCTTGCTCACTGCGGTGTTGGTTGTCGCGCTCGCTCTATACGCGCTGGGTCTCGGGGCTAGTGTCTTAGTGACTGCCTTGCTCACGTTCATCGCGCTCATCCCTTCGAGCGACGTAGCCCTGACCGTCACGAACCGACTGGCCGCGCGAGCGTTTCCGCCGAGGATGCTACCTAAGCTCGATTGCCACGAGCCGCTGGCGGAGGCGCATCGCACGCTTGTCGTCGTACCCGCGCTCCTGTCCTCGGTGGCCGCGGTACGTTCGGTCCTCGACAACCTCGAGGTAGCATACCTGGCTAACCGGGACGACAACCTCGGTTATGCAATTCTCGGCGACCTGAAGTCTGCACCGAGCCGCGAGGTCGAGGGCGACTCCGAGATCATCGAGGCCGCCGCCCGGGGAATCAGTGAACTCAATGATCGTTACCAGGTCGAACACGGGCGACAGCCGTTCTTCTTGTTCGCTCGGGAACGAGAGTACAACGAGGCAGAAGATACGTGGATGGGTTGGGAGCGCAAACGAGGCGCATTGGTCGAGCTCAACCTGGTGCTGCGACATTCCCTCGACACTTCCTTCGCTCACCAGATCGGTGACGAGACCTTCATCACCGGGGTGACCTTCGTCCTCACGATCGACGCCGACACCCAGCTCCCGCGTGACACCGCGTGCAAGCTGGTCAGCACGATCGCCCACCCGCTCAACAGGGCGCGCTGGACACCTGGTGAATCGAGGGTGAGAACCGGCTACGGCCTCATCCAGCCGAGGGTGAGCATGTCGCTCCCCGCGTCGGCTCGGTCATTCTTTGCATGGCTGCATTCCGGCACGACCGGTATCGACCCCTACTCCGGAGCAGTCTCGGACACTTACCAGGACGTCTTCGGAGAGGGCAGTTTCACCGGAAAAGGCATCTATGAGGTCAGCGTGTTCAACGGCGTGCTCGAGGGGGCTATCCCCGAGAACACCCTTCTCTCTCACGACCTGCTCGAAGGATGCTACCTGCGTGTCGGTCTAGCCTCTGACGTAGAAGTCCTCGATGACTATCCGGCCACCTATCGCGCCCATGCCGCCCGGCTGCACCGATGGGTGCGCGGAGACTGGCAGACCCTGCCATGGCTCGGCTTCCGCGTGCCGCACGAGACTGGACGCGTTCCCAACCCGCTTTCGATGCTGCACCGTTGGAAGATCATCGACAACCTGCGACGCAGCCTGTCGGGTCCGGCTCTTCTAGCGCTTCTGACGCTCGGATGGGCGTTTCTGCCGGAACCTGCATGGGCGTGGCCCCTGTTAGTGCTGCTCATTGCCCTCTTCCCCTTGTACTTCTCCGCCATCGACGGCCTGTTCTCCCGCACTCCTGGAGTGTCGTTCGTCAGAACGGCCGCCTCGGTCTGGCGTGACTTCTGCCGAGATTCAGCTCGAATGCTCCTTTATCTCGCAGTTCTCCCTCACCATGCATTCCTGATGTTGGACGCGGCACTGCGAGCTCTCTGGCGGATGGTCTTCTCGCGCCGCGGGCTGCTGGAGTGGGAAACCGCTGCAGACGTCGAGAGAAAGACCCGCCATGACGCCAAGGGTTACCTGCGTCGCTTAGGTCCGGCAGCCGCTCTGGGCCTGATCTTCCTGACGCCTGCCACGCTGACGAGCCTCGCCCGCATCGCCGTGGGCGTCCCTCTGGCCCTGTTGTTCGCCGTAGGCCCTTTAGCGGCATGGAGAACGTCCCGGGCCCGACCGACCGAGCGACCGCGCCTTGATTCCTCACTCGCCTCCAAGTCTCGTCGTGTCGCCAGGGCCACCTGGCGCTACTTCGAGACGTTTGTCGGGTCGGAAGGCAACCACCTCGTCCCTGACAACTTCCAGGAGAGTCCGGGCGGCGCCATCGCATACCGGACCTCACCTACGAACATCGGGCTGCAGTTGCTGTCAGGTCTGACCGCATACGATCTGGGGTATCTGACCTTGGCCGGTCTGATCGAGCGAACGAGCGACACCCTAGCTGCCATGGCAGGCCTACGACGCTTCCGTGGCCACTTCTACAACTGGTACGACACGCGTACGCTCGAGCCGCTTCCCCCGCGCTACATCTCGACAGTCGATAGCGGCAACCTTGCCGGCCATCTGCTCGTACTTCGTATGGGCCTGCTCGAGGCCTCTGAAGCCCCGCTGTTGGGCGAACAGCTCGCCGACGGGCTGGCCGACACGGCAGTGTTGGCCCTCGAAGACCTGGCCGAGGAGAAGGAGCGCCTCGGCCCGGACATGACGGTGGCCGAGTTGCGAGAACGCCTGGATGAGATTCGCCGCGACGCCGCCTTACAAGAGACGCCGCGCTCTCTGGGAGGCTGGCACGCGTTGCTCATGCGATGGATGGCTCTCGCCGAAGCGGCGGATGAGGCCGCCGGGCCGCTGGAAACACTTGCGGCTCTCGAGGGCGACACTGAGCTTACTCACGACAACGATCCAGCAGACTTCGTGCGGGCTTCTGTAGCCTCTGTCACCACACTGGTGCGTGAGGCGCTCGCTGCGCTGGACAGGCTCACCTCATGGGGCCCCCTTGCGGAGACGGTGCCTTCCGCGATCCTGGACGACCCCCGCTCGGAGAGCATCGAGCCGCTGCTCAAGTGCGTCCCGAGTCTGGTGGGTCTCGCGGAGGGCCTGGACCTCGCCCTCGAGACTCTCGAGGATCTGGAATCGCGCCCTCCGGGCGAGACCGATGAGGCCCGCAAGGAGGCCGCGCTCTGGGCAGGGAGTGTCGCCGGTGGAGTCCGTGATGCGCGTCCAGCGTGTGTCCAGCTCCTGGCCCGACTGCGCCTGGATGCCGACATAGCCCGTGAGATGTGGGAGCACACCGACTTCTCGATGCTCTTCGACGAACAGCGGCTGTTGTTCGCCATAGGCTTCAACACCGCCGAGGGCCATCTTGATCCCTCCTACTACGACATGCTCGCTTCCGAGTGCCGACTCGCCAGTTTCCTCGCGATTGCAAAGGGCGATGTGCCCCAGGAGCACTGGTTCCGCCTCGGCAGACAGATCACCTCTGCAGACGGTAGTCAGGCTCTTCTGTCGTGGAGCGCATCGATGTTCGAGTACCTGATGCCTTTGCTCGTGATGCGTTCGTGGCCGATGACCCTTCTAGACGAGACGTATCAGGCAGTGGTGAACCGACAGATAGAGTATGGACGCGAGCGAGGCGTCCCGTGGGGCGTGTCGGAGTCGGCCTTCAACGTCAAGGACGCTGAACTGGTCTACCAATACCAGGCGTTCGGCGTTCCCGGACTGGGCCTGAAACGGGGCCTGTCCGACGACATCGTGATCGCGCCCTACGCTACGGCCCTCGCCCTGCCGGTCGCCCCCTCCGAGGCGATCGCCAACTTCAGATCCCTGGCCGAGATCGGGGCGCGTGGCCGATACGGCTACTACGATGCCATCGACTTCACGCCCGGTCGCGTCCCTGCAGGAGAGAGACGGGCCGTCGTCAAGGCTTTCATGGCTCACCACCAAGGCATGACCCTGATCGCCCTCGGCAATGCTCTGACCGAAGACCGGATGCGAGAGCGTTTCCACCGAGACCCCATGGTCGCCTCGACGGAGCTCCTGCTTCAGGAACGTGTACCTCGTGCGATCGCCCTCACTACGCCGCACGTCGAGGAGGTCAAGCACGTTCGTTCCGTCGACGAGCTCCCTGTTCCCGCTACCCGTTCCTATCCGGTCGCCGACACCCCCGTGCCCGCGACGCACTTCCTGTCCAACGGGCGATACTCAGTGATGGTCACCAATTCGGGAGGCGGCTACAGCCGCTGGAAGGGCCTGTCTGTAACTCGCTATCGTGAAGACGTCACGCGTGATACTTGGGGGCACTTCTTCTACATCCGAGACAGCGCCACCGGCTCCGTATGGTCGGCGGCCAACAACCCTTCGGCCAAACGCCCTGACGAGTACCGCGTGACCTTCTCGGCAGACAAGGCTGAGTACCGACGACGCGACGGGGACCTCGAGACCCACACCGAAGTAGCCGTCTCGCCCGAGGACGATGTGGAGATTCGCAGGCTCACGATCGCCAACCGAGGAACCACTGCTCGCGTCCTCGAGGTCACGGGCTATTTCGAGATCGCCTTGGCCGAGCAGGCTGCCGACCAGGCGCACAAAGCGTTCTCCAACCTCTTCGTCGAGACGGAGGCTCTGCCCGAGCTCGACGCGCTGCTCTTCACCCGACGCCCAAGATCCTCCGCCGAGAAGAGGTCGTGGGGTCTCTACGTCCTCGGATGTGAGGCGGCCACCGACCATGGCTGCTCGTTCGAGACCGACAGGACGCGCTTCCTCGGCAGACTCAACGGTGCCGATGAGCCGGCCTCCGTGCATGACGGGGGACCCCTTTCCGGTACGACGGGCGCCGTGCTCGATCCCGCCTGCGCGATTCGGCAGGCTGTCAGCCTCGAGCCTGGCGAAAGCGTCCGCCTGGTGTTCGTCGCCGGAGTGGCCGAGACACGCGACCAGGCCATGCTGCTCGCCGAACGCTATCATGACCCCAGGAGCGCCCAGCGAGCGATCGATCTTTCGTGGACGGCCGCCCAGATCGAGCTGCGGGACCTAGGCATCGGAGCCGAAGAGGCGGTGGTCCTACAGCGGCTCGCGTCGCGGCTCCTGCTCACAGACCCCTACTCGATGCTGAAGGTCCAGACGCCGGTCGAGAACGGGCTGCCTCTTTCGGGACTGTGGCCCTTGGGCATCTCCGGCGATCTGCCCATCCTGCTCGTACGTATCGGCGAGCCAGAACAGGCCCCGCTGGTGCGTCAAGCGCTTCTGGCGCACCAATACTGGCGTCACAAGGGACTCATCGCGGACTTTGTCGTGCTCAACACCAGGCCGACGGCCTACTCAGACGAGCTCGACGACCGCCTGAAGGTGCTGGTACGTACGGGACACGCGTTGCAGCTGGTGGACAAACCCGGCGGCGTGTTCTTGAGACGCGCGGACCAGATGCACCCCGACGTACTCAACCTGCTCGAGAGCGTTGCTCGTGCGGTCCTCGACGGTGACGCCGGCTCCATCGAGCTGCAGTTGAATCGGCGCGGCGAGCGGCCCGACGACCCGCCCCCTTTGAGCCCCCCGAATCCTCCGCGTGACTGGGAAGCAATGCCGTTTTCGCGTCCGGTGCTCGAGCACGACAACGGCCTTGGCGGATTCGACCCGGCAAGCGACGAGTACGTCGTTGTGCTCGAGAACGGGACGACCACGCCCGCGCCGTGGGTCAACGTGATCGCCTCACCGGAGTTCGGTTGCACGGTATCTGAGGCTGGAATAGGGTGTACCTGGGCGCTCAACAGCCATGAGAATCGAATCACCACCTGGAACAACGATCCTGTTTCTGATGGGTCGGGTGAGGTCGTCTACATCCGTGACGAGGAGACCGGCCAGTTCTGGAGCCCGACCCCGCTGCCTTGTGACTCGATGGAGCCCTTCGTCGTTCGTCATGGGTTCGGTTACACCCGTTTCGAGCACGTTTCTCACGGCATAGCGCACGACCTGACGTGGTTCGTGCCCGCCGAGGATCCCGTTCGCGTGTTACGCATACGCCTGAGCAACTTGTCTGCTCGGGAGCGCCGCCTCACTGTCACGCAGTTCATCGAATGGGTTCTCGGTTCCTCCCGCAGCAAGGCACAGCACCTGGTGGTCACCTGGTTCGACACCGAGCACGAGATACTCACAGCACACAATCATTTCAACCCCGACTTCCCCGGCCGTCCGGCATTCCTCGCTTGCGACCTGCCACTTCACTCGTGGACTGCCAGCCGCACGGAGTTCCTCGGCCGCAACGGGCGACCGAGCGATCCCGCCGCCATGGGGCGCGAGCGCCTCGATTCTCGCTCGGGACGCTTTCACGACAACTGTGGCGCGCTCATGACTTCGATTTCGCTCGCGCCAGGCGAGAGCTCCGAGGCGGTCTTCCTCCTCGGCCAGGCCGACCGTCTCGAGGATGTCCGCGAGATCGTCAGCCGCTACCGTCGACACGGCCAGGTCGAGCTGGAACTCTCCGATGTCCGCAATCGATGGTCGGAGATGCTCGGCGTGATGAGAGTCGGCACTCCCGACCCTGCACTCGACCTGATGATCAACGGGCGTCTGCTCTATCAGACGACGGCGTGCCGCCTTTGGGGCCGAACAGCGACATATCAGTCCTCGGGAGCTGTCGGCTTCCGCGATCAGCTACAAGACACGCTCTCTCTCATCTTGATCGAGCCGGCGCTAGTGCGCGCCCAAATCGTGGAAGCCTCTCGCCACCAGTTCGAGCAGGGTGACGTGATGCACTGGTGGCAGCCGATTTCTGGTCGCGGCGTGCGCACGCGCATCTCGGACGATCGGCACTGGCTTCCTTATGTGACCGCAGAATACGTGACCGCCACTGGAGACACGGGTGTCCTCGACCTGCTTACGCCTTTCGTCGACGCCCCGGAGCTCGAGCCGGGAGCTGAAGACGCCTACGTACAGCCAGCTGTGACCGAGAGGACAGCTTCGGTGTACGAGCATTGCGTGGCCGCGCTCGAGTCCGGCCTGGAGGTCGGGCCGCACGGTCTCCCGTTGATAGGCGGAGGGGATTGGAACGACGGCATGAATAGAGTCGGTCACGAGGGCCGTGGCGAGAGCGTGTGGCTCGCATGGTTCCTCGACGTCGTCTTGCGAGCATTCGCTCCCCTGTGCGAACTCAGGGGCGAGCCTGAGCGAGCGGAGCGCTACCGTGCGCACGCCGCAAGTCTGGTAGCCGCCGCCGAGGAGGCCGGCTGGGACGGGGACTGGTACCGCCGCGCGTACTTCGACGACGGCACGCCGCTCGGTACGAAGGACGCTGAGGAGTGCCGCATCGATGCGATCGCCCAAGCTTGGGCGGTCATCTCAGGTCAAGGCGACCCCGCTCGTGCCGGGCGAGCGCTCGAAGCCGTAGAGGACAAGCTCGTCCGCCGTGAGGACCGGCTCCTCGCACTGCTGTCTCCGCCCTTCGACCGCATGCCTCAGGATCCCGGCTACATCAAAGGTTACGTCCCCGGAGTAAGAGAGAATGGCGGTCAGTATACCCATGCTGCAGTATGGGTGGCGCTCGCCCATCTCTTGCGGGGAGACGGAGACGAGGGCCTGTCTCTGATCGACCTGATAAACCCAATCAACCATGCGCTCTCCGCCGAAGGCGTCCTGCGCTACAGGGTCGAGCCATACGTCATCGCCGCCGACGTCTATGCTGTGGGACCGCATGTAGGCCGCGGTGGCTGGACATGGTACACGGGCTCGGCCTCATGGTTCTATAGAGTGATCGTCGAAAACCTCCTCGGCCTGAGGCTCAAAGCGGTAAACGGCCAGCGCCATCTGCTAATCGATCCTTGCATCCCCAAGTCGTGGCCCGGTTTCGAGGCGGTCTATCGCGATGCCGGCACCGTCTACCGCATCTCCGTGAAGAACCCGCGAGGCGTAAACCGCGGTGTCGCGAGAGTCGTGCTCGACGGCGATGAAGTGACTGGCCCGTTGGTGCCGCTTCTACGAGACGATCGTGAGCACGATGTGTCTGTGACGCTCCTCGGCGGGTGAGGCTGGCCAGAGGGCTAGCCGCCGCGCTCCCGCGCCTCCGCGCCGCCGCGAACCGGGAATCTATCGGCCCTCCATCCACCTTTTGTGAAAGAAGCGCATGACGCGCAGTTCGCCGAGCCAGCGTCGCGCCCTGAGGAGCGGACGAGCGTACGCTGCTACGGGATAGCGCAGCCTGTCCGAAGGGTCCAGTATCGCCGATCGAATCTCTTCGGCAGCCTGTTCGGGCGAGGTGCGGTTCGAGATCTTACTCTCGAAACGGGCCATCGCCGCCATGGCGAGGCCGTACGGACCTGCACCGCTGTACGGCGAGTCCCCTTTCCCGCGAACCGCCTTGTCCCAGATGGCCGTCTCCACGAACCCGGGCTCGACCGCTTTGACTCGTATGTTCGAGAGCTGCAACTCGTGCCAAAGCCCCTCGGAGTAGCCTTCGAGCGCATGCTTGCTCGCGTTATAGGTGGTGAAGAAGGGGAAGACCATGCGTCCGCCGAGTGAGGTCACGTTCACGACCGTGCCGCCGCCCGCTTCGCGCATCGCGGGTGCCAGGGCACGAACGAGTTCGATGGGCTCGAACACGTTCACCCGAAAGATCTCTTCGGCGGCCTCAGGTTCCTCGTCTTCGACCGGGCCGAAGCTCAGCGTCCCAGCGTTGTTGACGATCACTTCGGGGGTGCCGTGAGCCGCCA
>PWVH01000025.1 GCA_003563465.1 Coriobacteriaceae bacterium
AGACGTATCAACTGACACCCCTCCCGGCCGCGTCGGCTGCTGCCGGGAAGCGTGACCCTGCGGCGCAGGGGGGTCAATTTCAAATCGTCGGTAGGGGGTCAGTTTCGCATCGTCAGCGACAGTTCGGGCTCAGATGCGCCCCAAAGCCCGCGCAGAGCGCCCCAGGCAGGATCGAGCGGCCAGCGCGTCTTGTTGGCATCGGCAGGAACTCTTAGCTCACACCACGTCATGCCGTAGAAAAAGAGCTTGCCAAGCTTGGTGAAGGCGAGTGAGACCGAACGCGCATCGAGCTCTTTGAGTGCCGACCCGCGTAGCTGGACTTCGATGCGCCACACCGGAGAGTTCGGATCGTAGTCTGGCACGCGCTCCCAAACCTTCGCGTAAGCAAGGTTCTTCTTAGCCTTGAGCTCAGCGTCTTTGCGATAGATGCGGAGTACCACGTCACCCTTGCCGATCTGATAGCACACACCCTCTCCGTCTCTGGTGACTTGCCGAAAGCTTGCGGGGCATACGAGGTTTGCGAAGTCTATGTCGCCAAACCCCCATCCTTGAACGTCGAGACACAGATCGATCCGTGAGAGCGTGTTTTCGATGTTTGCCCCTAGCTCTGCAGCGAGGCGCACCGCTTTGGCGTAGAGCGCTGTGTGACCGTTCGCAGCGAGGGCGGAGGCGAACAGTCGCACCGAGACAGGCGGGATGCCGCGCTTGGCGACAGAGACTCGAAGCTGCAGGTCTGCATCCGAGAGCGCGAAGCGGTATACGCCGACTCCCTTGGCTGAGACGAAGAGCTCACTGTCTCCGATCATGAAAGGCTTAGCGCTGTCCGCGATCTGGGCGCGGTCTTTGGCCTTCTGCAAAGCTTCAACGAGCCCCTCTTCTAGCCCGCCTTCAAAGGTTGCTTCGAGGGTATCGACACCGCAATAGAGGAGAGAGACCGTCACTTCGATCCCTCTTCTGTGTAATTAGAATCCCCCATGTTATAAGCGGTGGGGGATTCGAGCTCTTTTGCCTCAGGAGCTAGCAGTCCGTCTGCGATCAGATCGATGAGCACCCGCGCGAGGTCGCGGGCTTCGGCCGCCCCCAGGGCGCACCCGCGCCTCTGGAGCTCGGCGCGAAGCTCCGCGCCCACCTCGTGCTTGCTCATTCGGTCTCACCTCGAAGACGGTTGCGTTCGGTCTTGGAGGTGAGCCTAGAGTGTGCGCGTCAGTCCGCTGGGGACGTGTGGTCCAAGATTATGTCCCCGCGCCGTGCGGTGCGCAGAGCGAGCTTCTTGATCCGTTCGGTCTCCTTCTCCACGAGCTTGGTATAGAAGTCGAACTCTTCGTCGTCGTCTGAGGCGAGCAAATCAGGATAGAGCTCGTTGATATTGTCGTGTGCGATCTGCTCGTAGGTTCGCCCCTCTTGGTTGAGGCGGTAGTACCGCGCGCCTTCTGCTGCCTTGCCGGATCGCTTAGCGAAGGTCTCGTCAGGAAACGCCGCCCGGGCTTCCTCTTCGAACCACTGCATGAGCGCCGAGACGTCTGAGGCCGGAGTGGCGGCAAGGAGCACGAAAGGAAGCTTGTCGCCTTCTGGACCGATGTCCAGCCGGTAGACGGTTCCGCTGTAACTCTCAAGCATCGGTGCCGTCTCGCCTGTGGTGGCATATGTCCAGATTGCATCTTCAAGCCACTGATCGAAGCCGATCTTGTCGAAGGCAGCATCCAGTGCAGGGCCCAGGCGGGTTGCCGGGGTCCGCTCTACGATGTAATCGGCGAGCTCCTTGAGAAGCCTCCGGAGCTTGACCCGCTGAATCTTGCGGGAGAGGCCAGGGAAGAGCTGGCGCTTGAGCGTGAGACCCTCGGACTCCAGGCGCGAGCGGATACGCCGGCGAACTTGCTGCTCGTCAAGGCCCCCTGCCAGCTGCTCACGTGTCCACTCCGCGTATTCCTGGAAGCCAGGAGTCGCAGCGAAGAGGTTTCCTTGCGCGAGGGCTTCGATCAGCACGCGCTCATTGGGCTTGCGTCTCTGTCGCTTGCGCTTGGTCACGGCTCAACTCTACCGCAGCGGTCTGACGCGCTCCCGCCAAAGAGCTCATTGGACAACGTCCCGTTCTTTCGTCGCGCCCACACGGCGCTTCCCTAGACGCGCAGACCAGACGCGCCCAGGGGCCCTCGCGCCGTGCCCGACCGACCGGCATAGAGGCGAACGGGGCGAAAGTCCGAGGAGGGCGGCACGCGCTCGCACTTGACACGAACGTTTTGCCACACGGTTCCTCCGGCCTGATCAGCTGTTGTCGAACGAGTCTCCGGGGCTGCACCCCTCATCTCGCTGCAAGCATCGCCCGTTGGTGTAGGCTCACAATGCTGTTATCTCGTAGCGGCCGACTACACACAGGGCAAAGTAAACGCCTTCGGATTCGCAATTATCGGCCTGGTCGCCAGTGAACGCCTTATTCGGGCTGGGTACTTAGGTGGACGAATGCGGCCTGTGTTGCGACAATCGATGCGCTGGACGGCCCAGATGCTTCTTCTTCGGCACATCTACTATCGCTACGTGTTGGCATAATGTGGATATATGTGAAGAAACACGCAGGCATAGGCTACATCCTCCTCAGCGTATTCGCTGCCATAATCGGCATCTACCTACGAGAATATCGTCACCTCGCGGCCTTTGTTGTTGTCGTGGCTGGAGCCTTCGCCATCTTAGAGTGGCTGAGAGCACGGAGAGATGCGGACTATCAGCGCGACACACTTCTTCACCTAGCTCGCTCCGTCTCCCCGGCGCCATGGTGGAAGAAACGTGTAGAGGAGAAGGTTATCGATTGCGCTCGCACGGAGGGGTATGCTCTCTGGCGTTGTACCCTGTCGGTCCTTATGGAGAATGGCGAGGTTGACGTCCGCGTCTACGCTTTCTCTGAGCCCTCCCGTCCGGGGCATGCTACAGGCTTTCTGGCGCTATCGGATGCTGATTTCTCTGACCTGTCCGTCACGGCCAGGCGAAAACTGGATTCAGCCATCCATACCCGTCTCTTCTCCAATCTGCGGCAAGTAATTGATCAGTCACAAGACGACGCCCATGGCGTTGCAGTGTACGCGACACAGATACTCGTGCCCTTATACGCGTTGTCCCGTGGGAAGCGCTCGCTCCCTAATACGACTCGTCATGCGACAAATTCTGAGGAAGACGTAGTCATCATATTTGCAGATCATCGCATTGTCCTAGACCCAGAGACGCGCGAATCCCTTCTGCAGCTTCCCACGATTGAAGCCGGACTACGCATAGCGCGCATGTTGGCCGACAATGACCCTAGCGTCGCCGAGTTTCTGAGCCACCTCGCCTCTCCCACTGACCGTAGGCAGTAGTCGGATTAGTGTTTCTCCCATCCGCTACACGTCCGAAGTCCATCCACTGTCGCCCCGGACTTATGCGCTATGCGAGTTACCGCCACGCACGTCCGTAGCCGGACTTCCAGCCTCAGCATCTTACACACTTCTGGTCAAAGGCGGCTTTTCGATGCGCGTCGCTCCACTCATGGCCGACAAGCGAACAGATCAGATATCGCAAGGCCGATCACCTCCCGTGGGTACGTTCATCCTGAGTATCGGCTCACTCATGCAGCTCCGCGAGCAACTTCGACGAGGCCTTCCACCGCGGCCCGGGGAATGCGACAGGGGCCTTCGCTATACTGAGCTGTGAGCCGAACTCCAGTAGTTTGCCTCGCAGTGTGGCGAAGGGGGAGTCGTGAACAACTACGAGATCCTGCAGAACTACTCGCGCACCGACCTCAGACGGTTGGCGAAGGGCAAGATATCCGAGATCGTCGGCCTGGATGCGGACAAGATACTCCGAGACCTCAGCAGGGTTCTTGGAAACTACGAAAGCATCAAACGCAACCTGGAGTTCCGCAATCCCCCTGCTGACACCATCCTTGAAGTCCTCCTGGAAGCCGAAGGTCACAAGGTGCGCGTGGACGAGTTGAAGAACCGCGTTCGATCGCGCATCCAGGAGCACCGTGCTGCAGCCAAGAGTCTGCCTATCCACGACTCAGCAAGGGGCTATCACCTGTATTCCGTGCTCCTGGCCGAAGCGTGGGACCACGACGGTGATCTGGTCCCAGCAGAAGCCAACCTTCTCCGCGTCCTTCGGCACGAGTTGGGCATTAGCCGCCGAGATCACCAGTTGATCATGGCTCATCCACAAGTCGATCTCCTCAAGTTCGATCTCTCTACTTTCGACGAAGAGATCGCGTTCCTCACGAACGAGGGGATCGTGCTGGTTTGTTGTGAGGATGGAGACGGCCACTTCGTGCTCTCCGACGAGACCGCTGAGAGCATCCTTCAGCTGTGGGGCTTTGAGATGGAGCCGAGACAGTATGGCCGTCTCTTGGCATCACTTACCAAGGCCCAGCTAGTTCGAGTGGTACGCTCGACAGGACTGAAGACATCCGGTTCCGCCAGTGAGCTTGCTGATCGCATCTTAGCTGCAGAGATTCCGCCAAGTCAGGCTCTCCATACACTGCCCGGGGCAGAACTCGCCAGCCTACTTGGAAAGCTCGACCTTACTCGCAGTGGCAGCAAGGAGGAACGGATACTGCGCATTACCGACCACTTCCGCTCAGACGCGGACCTCGCCGAGGACGAGGTTGATGGAGGCATCGAAATACCGCCACCTGAACTCCGGGTCTTGACCGAGGAGCTGATAGCAGACCTTCTCGACGAAATCGGCACTGTCCAACTCGCGTCCATGTTGGAGGCTCTTGAACTCCCCAAGTCTGGCTCCAAGGCAGTGAGAATAGAGCGTCTCCTCGAAAGTCACTACAACACGGCCACTATTCTTGATGCGCTCAGGCTCGAAGAGATTCGAGAGTTGGCGGGCAAGCTCGGGCTGAAGCGTAGCGGCTCAAAGGGCAATCTTGTCGACTCGATTATCGAGGCGCAACGAACTAGGGAGATTGAGAGCAGTCCGCTTGCCGCCAGAGACCTTCTTGGTCTCTACAGCGAGATCGCCGCTCAGGACTCCCGCGCGTATCCAACTGAGGCCCAGTCCGCAGGATTGAGTGTGACCCGTATCGGTCTCGATTTCGAGCGAGCCACCCGGCACATATTCAAGAACCTGCTGAACCTGGATACGCGCGCCTCACGTCCTGGGCGCGAGGAACCCGATGGGATGATTACAGATGATGATGGACATCTGTTTTGCTACGAATGTAAGACAGTGCTGAGTCCGCCCTACACTCTCCCGATTGCCCATCGCCTTCAGATACGCAACTATGTCTCCGCTATCGCACGGTCGCGTCGTGCGGAGCAGTTCGCTGGGTACCTGATCATCGCGCACAGCTTCGACGACGGAATCGAGGCCAAGATTGCTGAGGTCGAACCGGAGCTCAATGCTCCGATTGCCGCACTCTCTGCAGGCGATCTACTTGCCTTCGCCCGCAAGTGGCAGCAAGAGCATTCGATTGACACGTATCCGCTAGGCGCCACCATCAAGAGCGGACGACTGACAATGCGCGATCTGGATTCAGCGATTCTGTAAGTCGTCAGCTACAGTTCCTGCAACCGTTCGAAGCGCGTCCACTATCGCCCACCAGTGACACACCGACCCGTCGAGAAGTGTCTTCTCGGCGGGTTTGTCGATCTCGACTTTCACCGGCAAGCAGTAGCAGCGATGAGTTTTCGTTGACTTGGGTAAGACACTCT
>PWVH01000006.1 GCA_003563465.1 Coriobacteriaceae bacterium
ATATCCGCTCTGTGCGTGCTGGCAGTGCTTCTTCTATTGCTGGCTGCGTGAGGCCGACACTCGCTCTTTCGAAGCGGTGTTTCTGGCCAAGGCCGGGAAAGTACCTAGGCGACAAGATCGAGACAGCGGCCGGCTTTCTGCCGGAAGCGATACGCTGAGGAGGCCCGATGCCCCAACTCTCACTTGCCGATGCGCCAGTACGACGTTGGATGGAAGCTTCTCGTCGCCGCAAGTCGCGGCGTTCCTTCGACGGCAGCCCGGTTCCCGAAGCCGATCTCGATGCTCTAGCCGAGGCCGCCGATCGGTTTCGTCCTTTCCCCGGGGCCCGCTCGGTGCTTGTTCGCACTGCACCTGAGCGCCTATTCAAGGGAGTGATCGGTGGATACGGCCGCATCAGCGGAGCGCCGTCGGCGCTTCTCTTCGTCGGGAAGCCGGATACGCCGGGAGCTGAGGTCGGCGTAGGCTACACCGGCGAGATGCTCGTTCTCGAGGCGACCGCATTAGGTCTCGGCACTTGTTGGGTGGGCGGTCTCTTCAGTTCCAGGGTCGCCAGAGAGGCAGCGAGCCTGAATAGCCACGAGAGGGTCTACGCCGTAAGCCCCATCGGCACACCGGCTCGACAGGTCACCCGCGCAGAGCGCGTGGTCTACGGGATGCGCAAGCCCAAAGCCCGCAGATTCGTGGAGGAGATCGCACCAGGACTGGCAGATCCAGAGTGGCCTGCTTGGGCCCGACCGGGTGTCGAGGCGGTGCGCATCGCGCCCTCGGCATACAATCGTCAGCCGTGGAGGTTCCGTTCGGAAGGGACCGCGGTTGTCATCGCATTCGACGGCCCGGACACCCCCGTGGTCTCCAAGCGCCTGGACTGCGGGATAGCGATGTGTCACTTCGAACTCGCGGTGCGTGCTGCCGGGGCGAGCGGTTCATGGAGGATTCTCGATCACCGCTCCGACATCGCCCGCTTCACCCTCGGTTAGCCAAAGCGCGACTCTGCTAGTATCGCGGTTGTTCGTTCACACGTCAGATCGCGGATAGCGCGAACTGCGAACTGGGACTCGTTGTTGAGGGAGTCTGGGTGGAGGAAGGCAGCTGGCGGCGAGAACCATCAACCTGGCTCGCCATAGGTGTAGCACTGCTGCTTTGGGCTTCGGCGTTTGCGGGCATCAAGGCCGGACTCGAGTCGTACGGCCCGGGGCAGGTGGCCCTGCTGCGATTCGCCATAGCCTCGTTTCTCTTCGGCGTGTGGGCCTTCATGACTCGCATGCGCCTCCCTGCTCCGGCCGATATTCCACGTATTGCACTGGCGGGCTTCCTAGGCGTGACCGTCTATCATGTGGCCCTCAACTATGGTGAGGTGACCGTGACGGCCGGTGCGGCGAGCCTGATCATCTCGACCAGCCCTATCTTCACCGCCTTGTTATCCACGGCCTTCATAGGCGAGAAGCTCAGTGGTTGGGGCTGGGCGGGCATCTTTGTCTCTTTCGCCGGCGTCGCACTCATCTCTTTGGGAGAGGGGGGCGACCTGAGCCTCGAGCCCCGCGCTCTGCTGGTGCTGTCGGCAGCGATGGCTACATCGGTCTACTTCATAGTGTCCAAGCGGCCACTGAGGCGCTATAGCGCCGTCGAGTTCACATCCTACGCTGTGTGGGCCGGCACCCTCCCGATGCTGGTGTTTGCTCCCGGACTCTTCGGGCAGCTCGCCGAAGCGGAACCGGCTGCGACGTTGTCCGTAATCTACCTAGGCATCTTTCCAGGGGCTGTCGCCTACGCCCTGTGGTCTTACGCGCTCTCCAGGATGCCCGCCTCTGTACTTGCGACCTTCCTGTACTTCCAGCCGGTGAACGCGATTCTGATCGCATGGGTATGGCTGGGAGAGATTCCGGCGATGCTGGCATTGGCGGGGGGCGCCATATCGCTTGCCGGGGTCGTTGCGGTCAATACCAAGGGAACGCGCACGCACTAGTCACCACACCGGGAACCCGCTCAGTCCCTCAGGGGGCTCTTCGACCGACTCGACCGACTCGACGAAAGCCCGCTCCGGTCCCTTGCGGCACCAAGCGACTGCGGCTTCGACGGCTTCGTCAGGTCCCTCGAACACGGCTTCCACACGCCCGTCGGGGAGGTTTCGAACCCACCCGCTCAAGCCCAGACGCTCGGCGGTCTCTCTTGTCGCAGCGCGGAAGAAGACGCCCTGCACGACGCCATCTATCAAGACACGCCTGCGGCTAGTAGCGTCCAATTCGCTCCCTCGTTCCTTCGAGATCGGCCTTTAGGCTTATCTTCCCGTATCTGCCTTGCGACGTGAGAGGACTCAACTGAAATCCTCGGTCAGCACCGACGGGGCGCAGGCTTTCAGTGGAGCGCGGCTGCTGTCCGCATGGCGCCTCACGTTACCCCCTCGTCATCGTCCGTAATCCCCATGTAACCACGGTGCAATCGTGGCACAACCCTGAACTCCGATGATGGTTTCGGAGTACGGAAGAACCGCACGAGATATCGGAGGCATCACATCGTGTCCTTGATCGAGAGAACAATCATCGCACTTGGTCTGGCGCTGGTCATCGCCGCGGGAGGTTCGACGATGGCGCAGGGACCTGCTGAGGTCCCGCCCATCGTCATAGCGCGCGAGGCAGAAGCTGTGACCCGTGCTGTCCGTATCTGGATGAAGAAACCGGTTCCGGGCCCACGACCCACTGTCTCGCCAGTCTGCGAAGTACGGGCATGCCGGGTGTGGTAATCAACCGGAGGCTTGAGTGCATCCGGTGCTCGAGCAGCTATTCTCGAAAGCCCGAATCGCGATCTGCGCTGTTGCTGTAGCCACGGCTTTCCCAGTAGCCACGGTAGCTAGGATCGTCCGTGAGTTCGATCTCGGTCACCCACTTGATCCACTTGTAGCCCCACTTGTCCTCGGCGACAAGCTGGAACGGGAAGCCGCGTTCAGGCGGTAGCTCAATGCCGTTCATACTGTATGCGAGGAGAATCTCGTTGTCGGTCAGGTAGTCGAGCGGAAGCGACGTGGAATAGCCGTCTACTGCGCGTAACACCACGGTGTTCGCCGAGGGCTCAGGACCGGCTTCCATGAGCAGGTAGCGCACCAGCACGCCCTCCCAAAGGATGTCCACGCTCCAGCCCTCCACGCAGTCGAGAGTCACCACCTTCTTGTAGGTGCGATTGCGTTCGAGTACATCGTCGTAGGCCAGGGTGAGCGGTCGATTCACAAGTCCACGGATTCCCAAACGGTACGAATCCCGGTCCACCTGTTGCGGTCCAGCGATCGAGTTCTCTCGGAATTCGTCTATCGACGAGAGGTCTCGGCCTTCGTACTCCAGCACTTCGGCGCGCGGGAGCGATTCGGGAGCCGACTCTCTTGTGCCCGAAGGGTCATCAGTTCGTGGAGCCGCGAGGCAGCCGGAGAGCGAGATCGTAGCCACCGCTATCGTCAGAAACAGGGAAACGGCACTCGCGCTTCTGGACATGTCGCCTCCTCGGCAGGGGTCGACCTCGGCAGGGGTCGATAAGGGTATGTTCCCAAGAGGAAGGAACCCATTTCGCCGAGGAGGGAGTCCTGCCCGACCGAGAGGAATGTATCACACACATGAAGGGTATAAACGGTGCGAGTCGGTCATAGCTGAGGGGCGACTGGCGTCTCTGCGAAGAGATCGGTCTGAACAGAGGAGAGGCAACCATGGAGATCATGCAAAGGACCTGCAAGTTCGAACGTATGAATGTAGAGCGGCTATTCGCGCGTGCGTTCGTGATAGTAGGCGGAGCCTTCTGGGTGACGGCTGCATTCGGGGCTAACTTCATCTACCGGGATCAGGAGGTTTTCGAGGCAATCGGAAACGTCCTGCTTCCCCTTGGCCTGGTTGCAGTTGCGCTCGTGATCGGGTGGTTGTACGAGAGACTCGCGGCACTGCTGCTGTTCGCAGGTTCTGCAGCGGCGGCCGTTTACGGCTTCATTGCAGGCTGGGAACTGGGCGTTTGGGTGACCATGTTTGCTTTCGTAATCGGACCCATGCTTCTGGGGGCGGTACTGTTTCTGCTGGCGTCTCGCATGCAGAGCATCTGCGAGTTGGAAGGACACCCTGACGTCTGATCGAATCGGAGTCAGATACGGAGACGCCCTCCGCCGGTTTCGCTGATCGTGGCAGAGGGCGTCCCTTTCCTGCTGTCTCATCTGCGCTAGTCGGCAGCCGAGGTCTCTACAAGCTCGATCTCGAAGGTGAGCGACTTGCCCGCAAGGGGATGATTGAAATCGAGCGTGACCTCCTCACCTTCCACCTCGGCGACGGTGGCCGCCAGGCGCTCACCGTCAGGGCCGAGCAACTGAACGATGGCACCCTCATCAGGCTCTTCGGTGAAAGCGGTTGCGGGGACTACTTGAACCGCCTCGGCATGATGCGGCCCGTAAGCATCTTCGGGCTCGAGAACGACAGTGGCGCGCTCGCCGACGGCCAACTCCGACACGGCAGACTCGAATCCGGGGATCACCTGTCCCGTTCCTAGGGTGAACTCCAGAGGATCGCGGTCCTTACTCGAGTCGAACTCCGTACCGTCGTCGAGGGTCCCTGTGTAGTGAACCCTGACGGTTGTGCCTTCTGCGTGGGGCATCTAACTACACTCCTTCCATCTTCCAACACTTGGCCGAGCCGGACGCGTCGGCCAGGCCCTTCACCCTATCGCATCACGGGCCGCATCGCGAGGGGCGTTCCTTGTAGACAGCATCGATTGACCTTTCGTTCTTCAGAAAGTCCGTACATCGGCACAGTGGACCGTTCGGAGGTCAGAAACGACCGAAAAGCTTCGTAAGGTGGAATCAGGAAGTCGCTGCTGTAGACTTTAGCTGTATTAACGCGCTTGGCTTTGGGCGAAATGCGGCCATGAACCGATGCCGGGGCCTCCCGTAATGCCTTGCTCAGACAGGGAGTGGTAGCGGAGTGCAGGATTTCGAGGGGATCTTGGAGCCTCAGGTCACCGAGTTCGTCGAGAATCACGTACGGTCGCTTCTGGCCTGGGACATTCTGATGTTCTTCCGTCGGAATCCAGAAGCTGCGCTCGAATCCGACGAGCTGGCCGGCAGGCTCGGGCGGAGGACAGAAGAGATCGATTCCGAGATCGGACACCTGTGTTCGGCGACGGTTCTGCGCAGGCACGAGAACGCCGTTCTTTTCAATCCCGCTGGCGCACAACGCAAGGCCATCGATTCGTTCTTTGAGGCCTGCCAGGACCGACGTCGCAGACTGGCGCTCATCTCCTTGGTGCTTCGAAACATCGGTAGCAGGAGCTGATTTCGGCGAGCGCCTGTTAAGGCGGCCGGTTACTGGTAACCTTATCGCCATGGGCAGCTACACGACCGAGGTGCTCCTGGTCCTCGGACTCATCGTCCTGAACGGATACTTCGCGGCTTCCGAGATCGCGCTCATCAGCGTGCGGCGTGCTGCCATCAAGGCCAGAGCGGACGAGGGCTCAGCCGCAGCCAGGGCGGCAGTCGATCTCACAGACGATCCTTCACGGCTGCTGGCCACGATACAGATCGGCATAACGCTCGTCGGCTTTCTCGCTTCCGCGACGGCTGCGGTGGCCTTGGCGGCGCCTTTGGCCGAATGGCTGCGGTCTTTCCAGAGCGCATGGCTGAGCAGAGCAGCCCAAGGCCTGTC
>PWVH01000147.1 GCA_003563465.1 Coriobacteriaceae bacterium
CCCCGTAGGCACAACCCCCTCCAGCAGCTCACATGCCTCCAACCTAGATCAGGACTGCTCTCGACCCCCCTCGTTGTGCTCACTTACTGTACAACGACAGTCCAAGTTGCGTAATCAATGTCGAAATCAAGATCAGCGTACCGAGACAAGTATCCTGCGATGGGCTCGTCGAGTGCGAGCTCTCTGAGGCCATCAAAAAATGCGGACGCCGAGTTCAACTTTAGGTGGCGATCCGCATCAGCATCGAGATCGTTCTCCCAGACAAAGAGATCCTCAGTGTAAGCATTGAAGTACAGCGTGTCTGACGCGCCATTGCTCTTGCGCTTCCCTTGATCCTTGAACTCCATAGAGAGGCGCGTCTTCCCAGTGCGGTTATAGGCGTAGAGCAAGACACAGTGGAGGTCCTTGATGTCGCCACGGAGTTTCCGCGTTAGTGTGGTCAGGGTTTTGTATTGGTGTATCTTCGCTTTGCTGCTCATGCCCCCACCTCCTCCGGCGACGGGAAGAGGTCTTGCATCAGGCCGCGTTTATGGGTGCGGAGAGCTTCGAGTTTCTCCGCCTGCACAGTGATCAGGGCGTCAAGGGCGGAGAGGCAGCCGGCGATGCGTTGCTGCTCAGCTACCAAAGGCGGGATCGGGATTGAAAACGAGCGGATCTGCCCGAAGTTGAGTCCTTGCCTGTTGCCCCCCGCCTGGCATTGGTCGATTTGTCTCTGACCCAAATCGGATATAAGAAACTGGCTCAACATGATCGGGACAAGCACATCAGGATCCGTTCGGATAATGCAAACGTGCTGATTGACATTACCTCCGACGATTCTCTCGTCGACTACCGCACAACGTCCGATCGATGCCCCCGAAATGTTAAGAAGAACATCGCCCTGCTCGATTTCTGTCCCGTCGAAGCTTGCGTGGGTCTCCTCGTCAATGTACACCACATCGTCGAGGATCAAGCAGCCCCACCCGACATTCTGACTGCGGATGAACGGTCGCCCGACATCCTTGTAGTTCGCGGTACCCCCTCGTGGTGTAATGCCACTGCCCACCTTGCTCGTCATCGTACCAAGCTCTTTGCCTTGCCAGTCCCCCGCGTTCCGGAACTCCGCAAACCGCAACCGGGGGCGGGTTTCGCCTTCGCGGGGGAAGAGCTGTTGCATCAGCCCCTTCTTGTGACCCCGCAGGGCCTCCAGCTTCCGCCTCTCCGCCGCGATTAGTTCATCCAGCGAACCCAGACACTTGGCGATCCTCCGCTGCTCGGCCTTGTGGGGCGGCATAGGAATCTTGATGCCGAAGAACGTGTCCGCCCTGATATTTAGCAGGCCGTCGCTGCGGGCGCTACTCGTTATGTCCTTCATTAGCTGTCGTCCATGGCAGTTGGACTCGAACAGACCTTCAAAGAACGACGGCTCGTATTCCCCGCGTAGGCGGAAGCAGTAGAACGCGTTAGAGGCAGCCGCCTCATCGAACTCCGTCAACTGATAAACGCAGCCTTGAGGGAAGAGCTTCGAGTTCCCACGGTTGTACGCGAAATCACCCCGCCGTATACGAATGTACCTCGAGTACTGAGTGCCAGAAATGTCGCGCCCGAACTTCTCTTTCTGAGAAACGAAGCCGGTGCCCGAGGAAATGCTGACTGGCGTCAACTGTGCATCGCCGGCCTCTTCCGTGATTCTGTCACAATACTCGGCGAGTGGTTTCGCAGTCCATGGCCCCGCATCCCGAAACTCCGGAAAGCGGAGCCGTGGCACCAACTCCGTTTGTGCGCTTTTCTTGCTCATTCTGGGACTCATTGGTCGTAGGCGCTCAGGCCGGAGATCGCCCGCCCACCGGCGCGTTTCTTGAGGAGGGGGACGAGGTCGGCCATCAGGGCAAGCTCTCGTCGTGTCCGCTCTCGCCAACCGAGATCCAGCGGCGCGAGCAGATCGACGAGTTGCTCTCCATCGAAGATCATGCGCTGCAGGATGCCCTCCACGAAGCTGGAGAGTCGCTCCGTGGGCAGGCTGTGCTTGCCGGCGAGATCTGCGAGTTCCTTTTCCTGCTTCTGGGCTTTGAACTTCTTGTAGCCCGCCTTGATCTGGTCCTCGTCAAGGCCTTTGCCGATCTCGAGTGAACGGACGTACTCAGTGATGTCCTCGCGTTCCTCCATGAACTTCGCGTCAGATGCGATCAGGCCGATGAGCTGCTCGCGGGTGATCTTGACCTTCTTGGTGGGGTCCTGACCCGTGAAGCGCGCGATCAGGTTCATGATGTAGTCGTAGTCGATGGTCGCCGAGGCGAAGAGCACGAATTCGAAGTCGAGATTCTCGACCGCCGGGTTCGGCTCCGCGCCGAGCCTAGCCTGCTGCTCGCGCAGCCGTTGGGCGGTTTCGAGATAGGCCCCGCGGAAGCTTCGCAGTTCGTCTTTGGGGAGCGTCTGCTCGATTTCTTGCTTCTGCTCATCGGTGAGGTCGGTGTACTGATCGAGCTGCGTCTGGAAGCGCTGGACCTCCTTGAAGCGCTTGATGAACTGGGCGCAGGCATCATCGCCCTTGATGTTGGCGATCGACTCGGGTTTGGGTTCGAGGCCCTGGGACGTGAGGAAATCGTCAAGGTTGGCCTTGGCCTGCTTGAACTGCTCGATGACCTTGGGGGCCTTCTCGACCAGCCAGATTTCACGAGCACGGTCAGGCTTCTCGCCGGAGAACATGATGATGGCTTCATCGACTCTGTCCTGTTGACTGCGAAAGTCGAGAATGTGGCCATAGGGTTTGGTGGCGTTGAGGATACGGTTGGTGCGGCTGAACGCCTGAATCAGCCCGTGGTGCTTGAGGTTCTTGTCGACGTAGAGCGTGTTGAGGTACTTGGAGTCGAAGCCGGTGAGTAGCATGTCCACGACGATGGTCAGGTCGATCTTCTCCTCGCCTCCGCCGGGGAGGTCCTCATTGGGGTGCTCCTGATCCTTGATGCGCTGCTGGACGTCCTTGTAGTAGTCGTCGAACTCGTTGATGGAGTGGTTGGTTCCGTAGCGTTCGTTGTACTCGGCAACGATGGCGGTGAGTGCCTTCTTCTTCTTCTCTGGCTCTTTCTTGTTGTCCGCCTGCTCTTGAGGCAGGTCTTCCTGGAGCTGCCTAACGTCCGCGTTGCCCTCGGCGGGCGGTGAGAAGACGGCGGTGACCTTGAGCGGCTCGAAGTCGGGGTCTTCGGCCTGCTTCTGCGCCTGGATTTCCTTGAAGAGCTGGTAGTATGCGATGGCATCGTTGATCGACCCGGTTGCCAGCAGGGCGTTGAAGCGACGTCCGGCGGTGGCGGCATCGTGCTTCGCGAGAATCTCTTCAGCGACAGCGCGCTTGGTCAGGGACTCGCCAGGCTTGGGGACGCTATCTCCCTTGGGCTTGAAGTAGTCCACGTGGAAGCGGAGCACGTTTCCATCGTCGATGGCGTGGGTAATGGTGTACTTGTGGAGCTCTTGCTGGAAGAGGTCCTCAGTGGTCAGGAGCGTCTGTACATCGCCCTCGATCTGCCTGACTGTGGCGTTCTGCTCGAAGATGGGTGTACCGGTGAAGCCGAAGAGTTGGGCGTTTGGGAAGAACTCCTTGATGGTCTTGTGGGTATCGCCGAACTGCGAGCGGTGACATTCGTCGAAGATGATGACCATTCGCTTGTCGCGGAGCGGATCGAGGAGGTCCGAGTACTTGGCTCGGGTCCGCATCTGACGATTCACGTTGCGCCTGCTCTGTTCATCGAGGGCGAGCCCGAGTTTTTGGATGGTGGTGACGATGACCTTGTCAGCGTAATCATCGGACAGAAGCCGGCGGACGAGCGTGGCGGTGTTGGTATTCTCTTCGACGCATCCCTCCTGAAAGCGGTTGAACTCGTCGCGAGTCTGTCGGTCGAGGTCCTTGCGGTCAACGACGAACAGGCACTTGTGGATGTCGTGGTTGTCCTTAAGGAGCGTGGATGCCTTGAAGGATGTCAGCGTCTTGCCACTGCCGGTCGTGTGCCAGATGTAGCCATTGCCGCTGTTCTGCTCGATGCAGTCGACGATTCGCTGAACGGCATAGATCTGATAGGGACGCATCATCAGCAGCTTCTGCTCGCTGGCGACGAGGACGGTGTAGCGGCTGATCATACGGGCGAGTGTGCACTTGGAGAGGAATCGCTCGGCGAAGTCGTCGAGATGGGTGATCTTGGCATTGTCCTGAGCGGCGAACTGGTAAATGGGAAGGAATCGCTCTTCCGCATTGAAGGCGAAGTGACGGGCGTTGTTGTTGGTGAAGTACCGGGTGTCTGTCAGGTTGCTGACGATGAAAAGCTGGACAAAGCAGAGGAGCGACCGTGTGTAGCCGTTGCCGGGGTCGTTCTTGTACTCGACGATCTGCTGCATGGCCCGGCCCGGGCTGATGCCGAGCGTCTTGAGCTCGATCTGGACAGCGGGGACGCCGTTGATCAGCAGCATGACGTCGTAGCGATGGTGGCTGCTGTCGGTGTTGATGCGGAGTTGATGGACGACTTCGAAGGTGTTCTTGCACCAGTCCTTGATGTTGACAAGGGTGTAGTTGAGCGGCGTGCCGTCATCGCGCGTGAAGCTGTTGATCTCGCGGAGGGTACGGGAGGCGGTGAAGACATCGGGCGTGATGATCTCGTCGAGCAGACGCTCGAACTCGCCGTCGGTGAGCTTGACGCGGTTCAGAGCTTCGAACTTCTCACGGAAGTTCCGCTCGAGGGCGGCGCGGTCGCGGATGTCTTCGCGATAGGTGTACTTGAGGTCCTGCAGCTTCTCGATAAACCAGCTCTCGATGTCCCGCTCTCTGATGACAGGAGGCTGCGAAGACGGGTCGTGCGGGTATGTCATTTCAGATGACGTCGGCATAGTTGTCCCTATTGGCCACATTCATGTGAGATCGCCGGAAGGTATGCGTCCGATCATTGCCACTCTCCCTCATCTCTCAGTTGTAGCTCCTGTAGTCCGCATGGGGAAATGCGGATCAACCTCATCTGGCTGTAAGTCCGTGTGTGCCCTTCGGGCTTGGCTTCCAGCGTGCCGCCGGGCCGTCCGTCGACGAAGATCAGGTACTCGGCTTCGCCGTGCCCGCCAGTGAGCGCAGTCTCACAGATCAGTACGCCCGGTCCAGCCACAACGTTGGCCTCTTCGCGCGATTGCACAATCCAACCGGACGCAGTCAGCTTGGCATCGATGATCTCCCGCGCACGCGCTTCAGGCGACTTCATCGCGACAACATCCTAGCAGATGCAGCGATGATCAGCGTACTCGCCAACAACTCAACGGATCGTCGGTTCACGGTCTCCACCTCGCTGGGCCCTTCCTCTGCGTTCAGCGGCGAACCGGGTACGTTGTAAGCGCGGTGTCACCCCTATGCGCATGGTAGCGGACGCTCCCTCGGCGGGGCAAACGCGCCTCGTGTGTCACGGCCCCGCGCCAGAAAAGGGGACAGGCTACTTGTTCAATGGCGACCAGCGCCACTCCTCCATGCGGCTGTGCTCGGCGCAGCCGTGGCGGGCGAACACGCGCATCATGGCCGCGTTGGCCTCGCTCGTACCGTCGTGGTAGAGCGTGCCGCCAAGGGCGCGGACGGTGCCGAGCCCATGAAGGTGCCCCTCCCGCCCCAGGCCGCGGCCGCGGCAGTCGGGCACGAGCCCCATGAA